>JBIKND010000048.1:0-21515 GCA_044358905.1 Pirellulales bacterium
AGCTCCCGCTGCCCGACCTCGTAGTTGCTCTGCTGGTCGGGCGCGAACTTCAGCCACGACCGGCCGCCGAACACCGAGTAGCCGTCGGTGGCCCGGTAGCGGTTGAACCAGAAGAAGTTCTTGTCGATCACCGCCTGCCGCAGCCGCTCCAGGGCTTTTTCATCGCGGACCCGCGGCACGCCGAACAGCGACTCGTCGATGATCCGCGCGATCTCGCGGTCGCCGCGTTCCGTGGGATGGATGCCGTCCTCGGTGAGCAGGTCCTTGATCCGACCGTAGGCCGTGGCCGTGGGCTCGAAGAGATCGACGCAGGGCACGCCCTTGGCCCGGCAGACCTCCTCCATCGCCGCCGCGTAGGCGGCGAGGTTCGCGTTGTGAGCCGCGCCGTCGTTCCAGTGCGCCCGGGCAGAATCCTTGGCGGCGATGTTCTCGTGGGCGATCGGCGTGAACAGCACGAGCCGCGGAGCCTCCACGCCGTCGTACTTCTGGCCGCGGGTGTGGTCGATGAACCGCTCGACCTGCTCCCGGAACGCCGCGAGGCCGGCCGCGCCCGCGTGGGCCTCGTTCGACCCGAAGAAGGCGAAAATCACGTCGGCCTTCGTGCCCACGAGCTCGAAGCGGTTCTCGCGGACGTGGTCCTTGGTCGTGAGATCGTTCGGCCGCGGAATCGGTGCGGCCCCGGCGAGCCACTGATCGGGCGTGCCGAAGTCGGCGCTGCGGAGCCGCTTGGCGGGGTCGACCTCGTCGCCATCGTAGCCGAGGTTGCGGATCACGAGCCGGTGGGCGGGGAACCGCGCGTGGAGCAGCGTCTCCAGCCAGCCAGAGTGCTGCATGGCATCGGCGACACCGCCGCCGACGATGCAGATGTGGTCGCCCTCCTGAAGGGCCAGGATCTCGGCGTGGCCGGGGCCGGAACCGATCATCAGGGCGATCGTCAGAGTCGCGGCGGCACACCGGATCATGAAAACTCCTTGCATACGGTCGCTATGATGACCCGAGTATACGCTGCAGCCAGAACGGTCGGTCATGCCTTCACGAGCCCAACCCGGCTCGGGGGCGGCATGAGTTGCGTCGCTGGCGAAGGTCCGCCACGCTCCGCATCCTCACGCCGACCCCCTCGCCTGCCTGATGTGGCATGGGCGAGCCACTTCGCTCAGATGGCTGGATCTAGCTGCCCGTGGACAAAGCCTTCCATGGCCTATGTCCACTTGGCCGACCGGTGGAAACGCCGAGGGTTTCCACGGTCGGCAGTCCTCGCTTCCTGCTCGGGCAGACTTTTTCCACAGTCTGCTAGGCCATCAATTCGGGGATCACCCGGGCCGGTTCGACGCCCGTGAGCCGCTGGTCGAGGCCGAGGTGGCGGAAGGTGAGCCGCTCGTGATCGAAACCGAGCAGCTCGAGCACCGTGGCGTGGAAGTCCCGGATGTGCACCGGGTCTTTGACGATGTTGTAAGAGAAGTCGTCGGTCTCACCGTAGATCTGCCCCGGCCGCGCGCCGCCGCCGGCCATCCACATCGTGAAGCACCGCGGGTGATGGTCGCGGCCGTAGTTTTCCTTCGTGAGGCCGCCCTGCGAGTAGACCGTGCGGCCGAACTCGCCGCCCCAAATGACGAGCGTGTCGTCGAACATGCCGCGGGCCTTGAGGTCCTGCACGAGCCCCCAGCAGGCCTGATCCACGTCCTTGCACTGCATCGGCAGCCGGCCGGCCACGTTGGCGTGGGTGTCCCAGTTGTTGATGTAGATCTGCACGAACCGCACGCCCCGCTCCACCATCCGCCGGGCCATGAGGGTCGCGTTGGCGAACGTGCCGGGCTTCTTCGCCTCCTCGCCGTAGAGCGCGAAGGTGTGGGCCGGCTCGGCCGCGAGGTTCGTGAGTTCCGGCACGCTGGCCTGCATGCGGAAGGCCATCTCGTACTGCGCGATCCGGGTGCGGGTTTCGGGATCGCCGAGCCGCTCGAGCGTCTGCTGGTTGAGGGCCTGGAGGCCGTCGAGGGTGCGGCGCCGGATCTCGGTCGGCACCCCCGGCGGGTTGTTGATGTAAAGGATCGGATCGCCGGCACTGCGGAAGCTCACCCCCGCGTGTTCGCCCGGCAGGTAGCCGCTCGACCACAAGCGGGCGCCGATCGCCTGCACCTGCTCGGTGTTGGTCGACTTGGCGACGAGCACCACGAAGGTCGGCAGGTCCTTGTTCATGCTCCCCAGGCCGTAGCTGGCCCAGGCGCCGAGGCAGGGGCGGCCGGAGATCTGGTTGCCGGTCTGCATGTAGGTGATCGCCGGCTCGTGGTTGATCGCCTCGGTGTGCATGCTGCGAATGAAGCACATCTCGTCCACCATCCGCGCGGTGTAGGGAAGCAGCTCGCTGACCCACATTCCGCACTCGCCGTGGCGGGCGAACTTGTACTTGGTCGGCGCGATCGGGAACCGCGACTGCCCCGCGGTCATCGTCGTCAGCCGCTGGCCGTTGCGGATGCTCTCCGGCAGATCTTTGTCGTACCACTCGTTCATCACCGGCTTGTAGTCGTAGAGATCCTGCTGCGGCGGGCCGCCGACCATGTGCAGGTAGATCACGCTCTTGGCCTTGGGCGCGAAGTGCGGCCCGACGGCCCCCGGCACGCGAACCACGCCCGCGGCTGCGTCCACCGCGGCGGCAGAGGCCTGACGACCTGGCAGGAGCGTGGCCAGGGCCGCGCCGCCGAGCAGATGGGCGCCGGACTCGAAGAATCGCCGCCGGGTGAGGTTCAGGCCCAGTTCGTCGAGCGGCGTGCGGATCGGGGGATGCAGGTGACGCATGGCGGCCTCGCTATTTGCAGAGAAACTCGTCGAGGTTCATCACTTCGTTGGCGAGCATCGTCCAGGCGGCGAGGGTGGCCGGATCGGCCGCCCGCGGCTGCGACTCACCCACGGCCACGAGCTGCTGGGCGTCTTCGGGATGGTCGCGATACCACTCCTTCAGGCCCGTCAGCGATTCCTTGATGACGGCCATCTCGGCGTTTGCGAGCGGGCGGGCCAGCACGCGACGGGCCAGAACGTCGATCCGGGCGTCGTCGTCGTCGCCCAGTTCCAGAACACGGTCGGCCAGCACCCGCGCAGCCTCCACGAACTGCGGGTCGTTGAGCGTGACGAGCGCCTGCAGCGGGGTATTGGTCCGCTCCCGCTTCACCGTGCACGACTCCCGCGACGGCGCGTTGAAGATCTCCATCGAGGCCGGCGGCGCCGACCGCTTCCAGAACCAGTACATGCTGCGGCGGTAGAGGTTCGCGCCCTTGTCCTGCTTGTAGTCGCGGGTGTTGCTGCCGATCATCGCCACCGCCTCCCACACGCCCTCGGGCTGGTAGGGCTTCACGCTCGGGCCGCCGATCTGCTTGACGAGCAGGCCGCTGACGGCCAGCGCCTGGTCGCGGATCGTCTCGGCGTCGAGCCGAAACCGGGGGCCGCGGGAGAGAAGGCGATTGTCACGGTCCTTGGCGACTTTCTCCGGCGCGGCCGCGGCCGACTGCCGGTAGGCGGCGCTGGTCACCATCAGTCGGAACAGCTTCTTCACGTCCCAGCCGCTTTCGCGGAACTCGACGGCCAGCCAGTCGAGCAATTCCGGGTGGCTGGGCAGCTCACCGGTAATCCCAAAATCGCCGCTCGACCGCACCAGTCCCGTGCCGAACACCTCCTGCCAGAATCGGTTCACCGTCACCCGCGTGGTCAGCGGATGCTCCTGGAGCAGGAGCCATTTCGCCAAGCCGAGCCGGTTCTTCGGGAGATCGGCGGGGAAGGGGGGCAGGATGTCGGGCGTTCCGGGCCTCACCTCATCGCCCCGCTTGTCGTACTCGCCACGGTTCAGCACGTAGGCCTTCGCCATCTCGTCCTTTTCGTGCATCACGTGGGCGATCGTGCCCCGCTTGGTGATCGCGGCCAGCTGGTCTTCAAGCGCTGCGACGGCGCCGGCGGCGTCCTTCGACGGCGGATGCCTGTCCCGGGCCCACCAGCTGAAGATCCGCTCGGCCGCTGGAACCCGCTCCTGCGCCGGCAACTGGAGCACAGCCGCGAACTGCGGCTCCAACGCCAGCCGCTCGATCTCAACGCCGGCCAGCGACCGGCCCCAGATCACGAGGTCGGCCAGGGGAAGGGAGTCGGCCCGCAGATCGCCTCCCGTCCGGCCGCCGATCGTCAGCGGCATCTGCCCGCGGATCGACTTGCCGGCGAGGGTGTCGCGCGAGACCCGCATCTTCACCGGCTTGCCGTCGTAGTGGACCTGCACGCCGCCGGCCTTGCCCAAACCGTCGTAGGTGATGACGACCCGGGTCCACCGGTCCGGTGGCAGCGGCACGTCCGACGCGGCCCGCAACAACGAGGCATTGTCGGCATGGGCCATTTCCAGCCAGATCTGGTCCTTGTCGACGTACACGGACCAACCCTGACGAGCAGTGCCGGAGGTGCACCGGGCGACGATTCCGGATATCGGCGTGCTGAGACGGACCTTTGTCTGGAAGGCGATCGTGAACGGCTGGTCGAACTCGAAATCGCCCGCGGCCGGCAACTCCGCCACGACGCCGTCGAGCAAAATCGCCCTGCGACCGTCGGGGCCGTCCGTCCAGGCCGAGCGGTTCGCGAACGTCAGCGGCACGCCGACGTCCTTGCCCCCCTGGCGGATCGACGTGCTCGAGCCCTCGCCCTCGGCCAGCGGCATCGCCAGCAGCGGCGTCTCCTGGGGCGCCGTGGCGGCCGCCGCCTGCGGCGTCAGGGACGCGATCCAGTCCGCAAACGCCCGCTGGCCCTCCTGCTTCGCCGTCTCGAGCCGCCGTCGTGCCGCCGCCAGCTCGACCTCCATTGCGGCCCACCGCTCGCCGTCGGCCACGGCGGGCACGGGCAGGACCGGCGGCGTGTTGTGGACGTTGCCGTCCATCGGGTTCTGGGTCGTGTTGTTGAAGAACGCGGCGAGCTCGTAGAACTCCTTCTGCGAGAGGGGGTCGAACTTGTGGTTGTGGCAGACGGCGCAGCCGGCCGTGAGCCCCATCCACACCGCGGCGGTCGTCTCGGTGCGGTCCCGGGCGTAGAGCACGGCATACTCCTCCGGGATCACGCCCCCCTCGTTGGTCGTCATGTTGCAGCGGTTGAAGCCGCTGGCGATCCGGGCGTCGAGCATTTCGTGCGGCGTGGCCCGCGCGGCATCGTGCTCGACGAGGTCGCCGGCCAGCTGCAGGATCGTGAACTGGTCGAAGGGAAGGTTGCGATTGAAGGCGTTGATCACCCACTGCCGGTAGGTCCACATCTCGCGGAAGTTGTCGAAATGGATGCCGTGGGTGTCGGCGTAGCGGGCGTAGTCGAGCCAGTGGCGGCCGCGGTGCTCGCCCCACTCCAGGCTCGCGAGCAGCGCATCGACGAGCCGCTCGTAGGCGTCGGGGTGCGGGTCGGCGACGAACGCTTCCACAACGGCCGGCTCCGGCGGCAGGCCGGTCAGGTCGAGGGCCACGCGGCGGGCGAGCGTGCGGCGGTCGGCCTCGGGGGCGGGCGCGAGGCCCTCCGCTTCGAGCCGCGCGAGGATGAAGCGGTCGAGCGGCGTGCGGACCCACTTCTCATCCTTGACCGACGGTGCCTGGGGCCGGGCGGGCGGGATGAACGACCAGTGGGGCTCGTACTCCGCCCCGGCGGCGATCCACCGCTTGAGCAAGTCCTTCTGCTCCGCCGAGAGTGTCTTCTTGGCGTGCGGCGGGGGCATGATCTCGTCGGGGTCGTCCGAGAAAATCCGGTCGAGGACGGGGCTCGAGTCGGGATCGCCGGGCACGATCGCGCCGTACTCGATGGCATCGTCACGCACGTCGAGCCGCAGATCGGCCGCCCGATGGGCGCTGTCGGCCCCGTGGCAGCCGAAGCAGTTTTCGACCAGGATCGGCCGGATGTCCTGGTTGTAGGACGGACCCTCGCCTCCGGCGGCGACGGGCAGGCCGGCGGCCAGAAGCAGGGCGAAAAGTGGGGGGCAGCGGCTCATCGAACCTCCTGGTCGCGGACAGGCCGTGCCGGGGACCGGCACGACATTCAGCACTGGAATCCAAGGGTCCGGGCGTTGCGCTCCGCCGCGGGACCAAGACATCGACCACTCAATATATAGCACGGTCCCGGGGGCCGGGCCATCCGGGCGAATCGGTCTTGCGCCCGGTGTTTTTCGCACTCGGGAACTTTTTTGAATCCCGGCGCGTCCAAGCCGCGAAGCCGCCGGTGCGGATCCGCCGCGGATTTGGGTTCCGTGTCTCGACCCCGTCATACTTTCTCACCCCTTTTGGAGACCCACGCCATGCCCGCCTCCGTAGAGGACTTCCACACAGCGGCCGGCCCCGCGGGCCGGAAGTCCGTGGGCGTGCTCGTGGTCCTGCTCGCCCTGGGAGGAGCCGTCCTCATGACCTCATCCGCCGCCGACGACCCGCCCCCCGCCAACCGGGCCGAGGCCTGGAAGCAGGTGCAAAAGGCCCTCGAAGAGGGGAAGCCGAAGTCGGCCGCCGCGGCACTCGCCGGTCTCGAGGCCGGGGCGACGCAGGCCAAGGCCTGGGACGAGGTGGCCCGGGCGATCGCTACGCGGATCCTCACCGAAACGGGCGACCGGCCCGGCGACGACCCCGAGCGGCTGATCCGGCTCGCGGCCGCGCTGGACAAGGCGCCGGCGGAGACCCGCGGCGTCCTGGAGGCCATCCGCGCCAACTGGACGTGGGGCTACTTCCAGATGAACCGCTGGCGGTATCAGCAGCGGACGCAAGGGGGAAGCGACGGAAAGGATCTCACGAAGCTCGCCGAGTGGGACCTGCCCACGATCGTCACGGAGATCCGGGCCCGGTTCGCGGCGGCCGTCGGCGCACCCGGCAGCCCCGAGCGGGCGGCCCTGCAAAAGCTCCCCGTCGCCGAGTGGTCGGCGATCATCGAGCCGGGCAAGATGGCCGACGCCTACCGGCCCACCGTGTGGGACGTGATCGTCCGCGACGCGATCGAGTTTTCCAGTTCCGGTGAACGCGGCCTCGTCGCCCCGGAAGACGCCTTCGAACTCGACGCCACGAGCCCCGTCCTCGGGACGCCCGAGGAGTTTTGCGCGTGGAAGCCGGAGACTGAAAAAGGCTTCAGCGACACCGACTCGCCGCTTGTCGAAACGCTGAAGCTCTACCGCGACCTTCTCGACTTCCACCGTGCCGACCAGGATCGCACGGCGTTTCTGGCGGCCGACCTCGACCGGATCCTGTGGGCCAGCGGCGCGGCCGTGTCCGTCGGCGAACCGGGCGACCTCGCCGACCGCAAGAAAGCGGCCCTCAAGGGCTTCATCGAGCGGGCCGGCAACCACGAGACGGCGTCGCTCGGCCGGTTTCATCTGGCGACGCTCGTGCGCCAGGGCGAGAACGGCGAGCCGGGCGACCTGGTCGAAGCCCGGAAGATCGCGCTGGCCGGTGCGGAGGCCCACCCCAAGAGTCCGGGCGGGGCGCTGTGCAAAAACCTCGTCACCGAGATCGAGGCGCCGCAACTCTCGCTCCAGACGGAAACATCCTGGGCCGACCCATGGCCGGTCGTTCGCGTCTCCTACCGGAACCTCGCGCGGGTGCACCTCCGGCTCGCGAAGGCCGATTTTCAAGCTCGGCTCAAGGCGGGAAAGCCGCACTTCGGCTGGTTCGACGGCGCCGACCGCAAGGCGATCCTCGCCCTCCCGGCCGTGAAGGCGCACGCGGCCGACCTGCCCGCGACGCCCGATTACCAGCAGCGGCACGAAGACCTCCCCGTTGCGGCCGCCTTCGACGCCGCCGGCCTCGAGCCGGGGGCCTACTGGGTGATCGCCAGCCAGAAGGACACCTTCGGGGATGAAAACGAGGAGACCGCCCGCCCGGACGGCGGGCCATCGGGAGCCGGCGGAGGCCGGCCAAGCAAAGCGAGGCACGACGCCGAGGCTTTGCGTGAAGCAGCCACCGACAATGTCGTCTTCGTGTCGATGGTCTGGGTGACCCGCCTCGCGATCGTGGCCGAGCAGGAGAACGGCGGGTACACCGTCGCCCGCGGCCAGGGCGGCCCCGTCGCCCTCGCCGGCCACGTCGTAGACATCGCCTCGGGCGAGCCGGTCGCCGGCGCGACCGTGAAGGCCTTCGTCCGCGGGGAGCAGGGCGGCCCGCCACCGTTCGCCGAGACCGCGACCGCCACCACCGACAAGGAAGGCCGCTACGAACTCTCCGTGCCGCAGCAGAAGGAAGTCGTCGTCGTGGCGGCGGCCGATCTGGGCGGCAAGCGGCACGAGACGGCGACCGGCTCCACCCACGTGTGGCGAAACGAGCAGCCCGCCGGCTTCAAGTCGATCACGCTCGTCACCGACCGCGGCATCCACCGCCCCGGGCAGATCGTCCACTACAAGGGCATCGCCTGCGCGAGCGATTTCGCGAAGGCTGACTACCTCGCGATCGCAGACCGCGAGATCGTGGTCACGCTCCGCGACGCCAACGGCCGCGAGGTGGCCAAGGCCGCGCAAAAGACATCCGCCAACGGCTCGTTCCACGGCACGTTTCCGATCGCGACGGGCGCCCTGCCCGGCCAGTGGTCGATCCAGGCCCAGGCACCGGGCAACGACGGCTTCGGCGGCGGCGTCGCCGTCCGCGTCGAGGAATACAAGCGGCCGAAGTTCAAGGTCGATCTCGCGAAGCCCGAGAAGGCCGTGCCGCTCGGCGGCGAGGTTTCCCTGTCGGGCACGGCCACGACCTACACCGGCGTGGCGGTGGGCGGCGCGAAGGTGAAGTGGAACGTCGTCCGCAACGTCCGCTGGCCATTCTGGTGCCGCTGGTTCTTTCCCTGGCTGCCTTTCAATCAGGGCGGCCAGCGGATCGCCCGCGGCACGGTGCTGACCGACGACGCAGGAAAATTCACGGTCACGTTCCCGGCGCGGCCCGACAAGAGCGTGCCGAAGGAGTCGCTGCCGGTGTTCACCTACACCGTCACGGCCGACGTCACGGACACCAGCGGCGAGACGCGGAGCGACACCCAGACCGTGAGCGTCGGCTACACCGACGTCGAGGCGACGGTCTCGGCCGGCGACTGGCTGGCCGTGGAGGACGGCAAGCCCGCGGCGGTGAAGCTCGCGCTCGCCACGACGACGCTCGACGGCCAGCCGCGGGAGGCGACCGGCACGCTCACGGTGTCGCGGCTCGTGCAGCCGGCGGCCGTGGTGCGCCGCGACCTCTTCGGCGGCCACGGCGGCCCGCGGCCGATGCCGATGCGTGGCCGCCGCGGCGGGGCGATCGCGCCCCAGCCCGTCAAACCCGATCCCGCCGACGTGAACACGTGGGCCGTGGGCGAGCAGGTGACGACGGAAAACGTCACGACCGACAAGGCCACGGGCAAGGCCGAGGCGACGGCGACGCTTCCCGCGGGCATCTACAAGGCCGTGTTCGAGATCCCGGCCAAGGGGGACGTGCCGGCCGTGCGGGCCGAGACGGTCGTCGAGGTGGTCGATCCCGTGGCGGCGAAGTACGGCGTGCGCCGGGCGTTCGTGATGCGGGCCAAGGAGGCGTCGGTCGCGCCGAACGCCGAGTTCACGGGCTTTGTGGGCACGGGCTATGGAGAAGGCCGGGCGCTCGTCGAGATCGCGCAGGCGGGCACAACGCTCGCGCGGTTCTGGACCGAGCCGGGCCGGACGCAGTGGCCGGTGAGCCTGAAGGTCACCGACGCCAACCGCGGTGGGTTCACCGTGCGGGCCTGGATGGTCCGTGACGGGCGGCTGCATTCCGAAAGCCGCACGATCGACGTGCCGTGGACGAACAAGAAACTGGCGATCGAGTGGGAGCGGTTCACCCGCCGGCTCGAGCCGGGGGCGAAGGAGATCTGGCGGGCAAAAGTAACAAGCGTGGCGGATCCGGTGGCCGGGCCGGCCGCGCCCGTCGTGGCCGAGTTCCTCGCGCTCGCCTACGACCAGTCGCTCGACGCCCTGGCCCAGCACGCGTGGCCGGGCGACGGCCTGATGGGGATGTTCCGCCGCGAATCGAGCTGGCTGAACCTCGCGTTCACGAACCAGGCCGAGGGCTTCAATCACGTGCTCGGCCAGTTCGCGCACCGGCACGTGGACGTGCCGGAGATGACCTACCGCGTGCTGCGGGAGCCGTTTGGCACGCCGATGCGGGGCGGGTGGATGCAAGGAGGCGGCGCAGGCAGAGGAGGCAACCGGATGCTCATGGCCACCAGGGCTGCCGGGTTTGGCGAAGGAAAACCGGGCATGCCCATGGACGGCGTGCCGATGGCAGAAGCCGCCGTGGAGGCGGAGGAAGCCGGAGTCCCGGGCGGTAAGTTGCGGAAAAGACTTAATGCCGATCGAGCCGCCCAGCAGGGCCCGGGTGGTCCGCAGGAGCCCGGCAGTACACAGGGCGCCGCCCCACCGCCGCCGCCGCGGAAAAACCTCGTCGAGACGGCGTTCTTTCTGCCGGTGCTGTCGAGCGACAAGGATGGCGTCGTGACGATCGAGTTCACGCTCCCCGACACGCTCACGACCTGGCAGTTCAAGGGCCTCGCCCATGACGCCGCGCTGCGGAGCGGGGTCATCGTCGATACATGCGTGTCTGCCAAAGACCTGATGGTCGAGCCGATCATGCCGCGGTTTCTCCGCGAGGGGGACGTCGTGCAGATCCCGGTGAAGGTGAGCAACACCTCCACCGGCCGGCTCGCGGGGAGCGTGAAGTTCGCCCTCGCCGACGCCCGCACCGACCGCTCCCGCGACGATCTCGTGGACGGCCCGCGGGAGTTGCCGTTCGACCTCGCCGCGGGCGAGTCGAAGCCGGTCGTGTTCACCGTCAAGGTGGCCGACGGCACCGAGACGCTCCGCTACCTCGCCACCGGCTCCGCCGGCAAGGCCGCCGACGGCGAGGAAGCCTTTGTCGTCGTCCTGCCGCGTCGCGTGCTCGTGAGTGAATCAGTGCCCGTCACGATCCGCGGCCCGGGCACGCGAAAAGTGTCGCTGGATCGGCTGGCCAAAAGTGCCGGCACCGACATCCAGAGCCAGTCGCTCGTCGTCCAGGCCACGTCGAACCCCGCCTGGTACGCCGTGCTCGCGCTGCCCGCGATCATGGAACAGACCGACGAGAGCACCGAGACGCTCTTCACCCGGCTCTACGCCAACTCGCTCGCCCGGCACCTGGCCACGAGCGACCCGCGGATCGGCCGGGTGTTCGAGCAGTGGAAGGGCACCGACGCGCTCGAGAGCCCGCTGGAGAAGAACACCGACCTCGTGAAGACGCTGCTCGCCGAGACGCCCTGGGTCCGCGACGCGATGGACGAGAAGGAGGCCCGGGCCCGGATCGCACTCCTCTTCGACGCCACGCGGGCCGACAACGAGACGCAGGCGGCGCTGACACGGCTCGCCTCCTTGCGGAACGGCGACGGCGGCTGGCCCTGGTTCCCCGGCGGCCGCACCTGCGACTCCGTGTCGCTCGGGATCATCGCCGGCTTCGGCCGGCTGCGGGCGGCGGGCGTGAAGATCGACGTCCAGCCGGCCCTGCAGACGATCCCCTGGCTCGACGGCCGGCTCGTCGAGGAGCGGAACTGGGCCCTCAAGGCCTGGAAGGACAAGCCCGACGACGTCGTGCTCACGCCGATCGGCGTCTACGCCCTCTACGCGCGGAGCTTCTTCACGAAGGACGCCCCGCCCCAGGGCGAGGCCGCGGCGGCGATCCAGTGGGGCTTCGACGTCGCCAGAAAATGCTGGATGAAGCTCGACGGCCGCCTCTCGCAGGGGCAGCTCGCGATCGCGCTCGTTCGCTCCGGTGACAAGCCGACGGCGCTGTCGATCATCGACAGCCTCAAGCAGCGGGCGGTGGATGCCGACGTCAAGCCGGGCGCCGAAAAGGAGTCGTGGCAGGGGATGTGGTGGCGGGACCCGCACCCGGGCTGGTGGAGCTGGCACTACGCCCCGATCGCGTCGCAATCGATGATGGTCGAGGCCTTCGACGAGGTGGCCGGCGACAAGGACTCGGTCGAGGCCCTCAAGGTCTGGCTCCTGTCGCAGAAGCGGACGAGCCACTGGCGGGGGAGCCGGGCCACGGCCGACGCGGTCGGCGCCCTGCTCGGCCGCGGCGACGACCTGCTCGCCTCGCAGGAACTCGTCACGGTGGACGTCGGCGGCGAGCGGGTGGAGCCCGCGAAGGTCGAGGCCGGCACCGGCTTCTTCGAGGAGCGCTTTACTCGGCGCGAGATCACGCCTGCGATGGCGAATATCACCGTCACGAAGAAGGACAAAGGCGTGGCCTTCGGTGGCGTCCACTGGCAGTACCTCGACGACATCTCGAAGGTGCCGGCGGCGGGCCGCGAGGAACTCGCCATCGAGAAGCAGCTGTTCATCAAGCGGATGACGAAGGCCGGGCCGGAATTGGTGCCGGTCAAGGATGGCGCCGAGGCCAAGGTCGAGCTCGGCGACGAGCTCGTCGTGCGGCTGGTCGTGAAGAGCGACCGTGACTACGAGTTCCTGGAACTCGCCGACCACCGGCCGAGCCTCACGGAGCCCGTGGACGTGCTCTCCGGCTGGCGGTACGGCGACGGTGCCGCCTGGTACGTGGCGATCCGCGACACTTCGACGCAGATGTTCTTCGAGCGGCTGCCGCGGGGCACCCACGTCTTCGAGTATTCGCTGCGGGCGGCCCATCGGGGCACGGCGTCGAGCGGCTTCGCGAAGATCCAGAGCCGCTACGCCCCCGAGTTCAACGCCCACTCCGCGAGCGTGGCCCTCGAGGTGAAGTGACCGGCAGCCACCATCCGCGGTCGATGCGGCGACGAGGCTATACTCCGCCGCCATGGATGCCGTCGTCGTCTGCGGTCTCGGTCGGTTCGGCCTCCAGGTCGTCGAGGCCCTGCGCGGCTGCGGCTGTCCGGTGACGGTCGTCTCCGACTCGCACACGCACCCGGAGCGGATCGAGCGGGCCGAGGCCGCCGGGGCCCGGCTCGTCCGCGGTGACTTTCGCACGCACGCCGCCCGCCGTGACGCGGAGATCGGCCGTGCCCGGGCCGTCGTGCTCACGACCGCCAGCGACGTCGCCAACCTGGAGGCCGCGCTCGAAATCCGCGGCGAGGCGCCCGACGTGCGGATCGTGATGCGGCACTCGCAGCCCCGGCTCGCGCGGCGGTTCGAGACCGACTTCGGTATCGCCGCGGCCCTCGCTCCGGCCGATCTCGCCGCACCGGCCTTCGTCGAGGCGGCGCTCGCGGTGCCCGCCGCTTCCGCGCCGGCCGTGGCCATCGGCCGGCCGGCCGCCATGCCCCGCCGGCCAGTGCGGACGGAGTTCGTCGCGATCCCGCTCCTCCTGGCGGGGATCTATGCCGCGGCGATCGTCATTTTCAAGTTCGCGATGGGGCTGACCTGGATCGACGCCACGTACTTTACGACGACGATCGTCACCACGGTCGGCTTCGGCGACATCAACCTCCACCAGGCCCCCGCCTGGCTGAAACTCTTCGGTGTGGGGCTGATGTTCGCGGGCGTGCTGCTGATCGCGATCACGGCCTCGCTGCTGGCGGTATTCGTCCTCACCGGCACGGCCGACCACCTGCGGAATGAGTTTCGGGCTCGCCGGCTGCGCGACCACGTGGTCGTCTGCGGCCTCGGCTCCGTCGGAACGGCCGTGGCCCGCGACCTCCACGACCGCGGCACGCCGGTGGTGGTCATCGATCCGGATGCCGACGACGAACTGCACCGCGAGACCAATCCCCGCTGCCCGGTGATCGTCGGCGACGCGACCCGGCCGGTGATCCTCCATCGCGCCGGCATCGAGCGGGCCCGGGCCCTGGTCGCCTGCACGGGCAACGACGCGCTCAACCTGGAGATCGGGCTCACGGCCCAGTCGGTGGCCGAGACCACCCGCCGGGAACGGCAGTTGCGGCTCGTGCTGCGGTGTTTCGACGCCGATCTTGCCCACCGCATCCACGCCGTGTCCGCCGACTACACGCTCCTTTCCGAGGCGAAGATCGCCGCGGAAGTGTTCGTGCACCGCGTCTCGGCAGCGCCGACCTCCTGACATCCGCCTGCTTCCGCCATGCCCGCCCCTGCTACCGCCTCCCATCTGGGCGACCCCGTCACCCGCCACATGCGGACCGACTTCGCCCGCCTCGCCCCGCACCATACGGTGGGTGAGGCGATCACCGCCGCCCGCGCCGCTCCGCCGACGGGCCGGATCATCTACTTCTATGTGCTCGACGCCGCGGGCCGGCTCGAGGGCGTCGTGCCCACGCGACGGCTGCTGCTCTCGCCCGACGTCACACCGATCCGCGACGTCATGGTCACGCGCGTGGTCACGATTCCGGCCGTCGCCACGGTCCTCGATGCCTGCGAGTTTTTCCTGCTCCACAAGCTCCTCGCCTTCCCGGTGGTGGACGGCGAGCGGCGGATGCTCGGGATCGTGGACGTCGATCTCTACACCGACAAGCTGGCCGACGTCGATCGCCGCGAGGAACTCGACGACCTCTTCCAACTGATCGGCGTCCACTTCGAGGACTCGCAGGCCCGCTCGCCGGCCGCTGCGTTCACGAGCCGCTTTCCCTGGCTCGTCGCCAACATCGCCGGCGGCATCGTCGCGGCCTTCCTCTCGGGGCTCTTCCAGGCCGAACTCGAGAAGGCAGTGGCGTTGGCCCTGTTCGTGCCGGTGGTGCTCGCGCTCGCCGAGAGCGTGGCCATCCAGTCGGTGAGCATCGCCCTGCAACGGCTGCACGGCCGGCGGCCGACCCTGGCGGCGATCGTCCGGGCGGTGCGGCACGAGTCGCTGACCGGGCTGCTGCTCGGCGCGGCCAGCGCCCTGGCCGTGGCCGTGGTCGCCCTCGCCTGGCTGGGGCAACGGACCGTGGCGCTGGCCGTGCTCGGCGGGATCACCGGGGGCGTGACGTGCGCCGCGGCGATCGGTGTCGCGATGCCCAACGTGCTGCGGCTCTTCGCCCGCGAGCCGCAGGTGGCCGCCGGGCCCGTGGCCCTGGCGGCGACGGACATGGTGACGCTGCTGATCTACTTCTCGATCGCCCGGTGGCTGCTGGGGTGAGCGGCGCACCCGCCGGCGGCGGAGTATCCTGTCGGTCATGAACGCCTCGTCCGACCCCCACGCCGACTCCCCCATCTCGCTGAGCAACGAATTGGCCCGCGAGCGGAATCGCGAGGCGGCCGACCGCACGCTCCTGGCCTGGATCCGCACGAGCCTGGCGATGATCTCGCTCGGCTTCGGCATCGAGCGGCTCGGCCAGGCGGCGATGGACCTCGACGGCCGGCTGGCCGGCTTCACGCCGCTGAAGACCCGCGTCGCCGGCGGCACGCTCATCGCCCTGGGGATCGCCGCCACGCTGGCCGGCATTTGGGAGCACAGGCACGTGCTGGCCGCGGTCGCTCGCGTTGACTACCGCTACACGGAGCGCCTCCCCATCGCCCGGTTCATGGGCTACGCACTGGTGATCGTCGGCGCGATCGCGCTGGTGGTGGTCGCCCTCGGGTTCTGACATGCCCTGGCAGCACGTTTACGACCCGCTCGGTTGGCCCGCGGCCTCCACGCTCGTCGCCCTCCTGCCGCTGGCGGTGCTCCTCGGGCTCCTCGCCTTCGCCCACGCCCCGGCGCTGGCCGCCGCGCTCGCCGGCCTGGCGACGGCGCTGGCGATCGCGATCGGCGTCGTGGGCATGCCGGCCGACGCCGCGCTGGCCGCGGCGGTTCACGGCGCGGCCTTCGGCCTGTTTCCCATCGGCTGGATCGTCGTGACGGCGATGTTCCTCTACCGACTCTGCGTCGAGGCCGGCGCCCTCGAGATCATGAAGCGGTCGGTGACGAGCCTCTCGGCCGACCATCGACTGCAGGCGCTGTTGATCGCGTTCTCGTTCGGCGCGTTCCTGGAGGGAGCGGCCGGGTTCGGGGCGCCGGTGGCGATCTCGGCCGCGCTGCTCGTCGGCGCCGGCTTCCCCGCGGTCGAGGCGGCCTGCATCGCGCTGGTCGCCAACACGGCGCCGGTGGCCTTCGGCGCCCTCGGCACGCCGATCGTCACGCTCGCCAAGGTCACCGGCCTCGACGAGCAGGCGATCTCCGCGCTCGCCGGCCGTCAGCTCCCCATCTTCTCGCTCCTCGTGCCCGCCTGGATGGTGGCGATGATGGCCGGCTGGCGGGGCCTCGCCGGCGTCTGTCCCGCCGTGATCGTCTGCGGCGTGTCGTTCGCCGCCGTGCAGTTCGCGATGTCGAATTACGTGGGCCCCGCGCTCGTGGACGTCGTGGGCGGCGTGGCGAGCCTCGTGGCCCTGGCGGCATTCCTGCGCGTCTGGCGACCGCGGGACATCTGGCAGCACGGTGTCGCCACCCTGGCAAAGCCCCGCCGGACCCGCGCGCCAACGCCGGTCCGCGCGATCGTCTGGGCCTGGATGCCGTGGGCCTTTCTCTCGGCGGCCGTGTTCACGTGGGGGCTGCCGCCGGTGAAGGCGGTGCTCGAGGGCCGCCCGGCTTCCGCGACTTCCGCCGCGATCCTGCCGCAGCCGCTCGTGGCGCCGGAGTTTCCCGTGCCGCTTCTCGACGGCCGCGTCGCGAAGGTGCCGCCGGCCACGCGGGAGGCCCCGGAGATCGAGCGGGCCGTCTATCGATTCAACTGGCTGTCTGCCGCCGGCACCGGCATTCTCGCGGCCGCCTTGCTCTCGATCCCGTGGCTCGGCATTCCCTGGCGGCGGGCGTGGGCGATCTGGTGGCGCACGCTCCGCGGCCTCGCCACGGCACTCGCCACGATCGCGGCGATGCTGGCGCTGGCCTTCGTGACCCGCTACTCTGGCACCGATGTCACGCTCGGGCTGGCGCTGACCCGCACCGGCCCGCTGTATCCGTTCTTCGCCCCGCTGCTCGGCTGGCTGGGCGTGGCCCTCACCGGCTCCGACACCTCGAGCAACGCCATGTTCGGCAGCCTGCAGCGGGTGACGGCGGAGCAGCTCGGCCTCGATCCGCTCCTCACCTGCACGGCCAACAGCACCGGCGGCGTGATGGGCAAGATGATCGACGCGCAGAGCATCGTCGTGGCGGCGACGGCCACGGGGACGCACCGTGCGGAGGGCACGATCCTGCGCCGCGTCTTTCCCCACTCGCTCGCCCTGGCGGTCCTGATGGGAGTTCTCGTCTGGCTGCAGGCCGGGCCGCTGGCCTGGATGGTGCCACGGGCCAACGGTGCGGAGGGCCCGTCCGCGACGCGACGTCCGAACGTGCTCATGATCGCGGTGGACGACCTGCGGCCGGAGCTCGGTTGCTACGGCGCGGCGGGCGCGGTGACGCCGCACCTCGACCGGCTCGCCGCCCGGGGTGTGCGGTTCGACCGGGCCTACTGCAACATCGCCGTCTGCGGGGCCTCGCGGGCGAGCCTGCTCAAGGGACTGTGGCCCACGCCCCAGCGGTTCCGCTTCTACGACACGCGGGCCGACGTGGACGCCCCCGACGTGCCCTCGCTGCCGCTGGTCCTCAAGCGACACGGCTACACGACCGTCAGCAACGGCAAGGTGTATCACCACCGCGACGACGACGTGGCCGCCTGGAGCGCGCCCCCCTGGCGGCCCGTCATCTCGGGCGGCGCCTATCAACTTCCGGAGAACGAGCCGCCACCGGGAGCGAAGCGCCGCGGTGCGGCCTGGGAGGCGGCCGATGCGCCGGACGACCGCTACTCCGACCACGAACTCGGCTCGCGGACGATCGCCGACCTCGACCGGCTCGCGAAACAGGAGGCGCCGTTTTTCCTGGCCTGCGGGTTCGCCCGGCCCCACCTGCCGTTCGTCGCGCCACGGAAGTATTGGGATCTCCATCCCGCCGACGCGATCCGGCTCCCGGCCAACCCGCAGTTCCCCACCGATCTCTCCCTGGCCTTCAACTACGAATGGGGCGAACTCCGCGCCTACCGCGACATCCCCGCCGAGGGTCCCGTCTCGGACGAGACGGCGCGGAACCTGATCCGCGGCTACCGGGCGAGCGTGAGCTTCATGGACGCCCAGGTCGGCCGGCTACTCGACGCCCTCGACCGGCTGGGGATCGCCGACGACACCGTCATCGTGCTCTGGGGCGATCACGGCTGGCAGCTCGGCGACCACGGCATGTGGTGCAAGCACACGAACTTCGAGGTCGCCACCCGCACACCGCTGCTCGTCGTCGCACCGGGCGTGGCCCCGGGCCGGGACTGCTCCCGGCTCGTCGAGTTCGTGGACCTCTATCCCACGCTCTGCGACCTGTGCGGCGTGCCGCGGCCCGATCACCTCCAAGGCAAGAGTTTCACGCCGCTGCTCGCCGACGTCGCGGCCCCGCACAAGCGGGCGATCTTCACCCGCTATGGCGCGGGTGATGCCGTCCGCACCGCCACCCACCGCTTGCTGGAAGTCCGCACCCGGGACGGCGCGGGCGAGATGCTCGCCCGGGGGCTGTTCGATCTCGAGGCCGACCCGCACGAAAACACGAACATCTCCGACAAGGTCTTCGAGCCGTACGTCGTGCTCGTGGCGCTGCTGCGGGACCACCGCGTGGCTCGCGACGGCACGGCCGCCGCCGCGCCCTGACGTCCCGGCGGCAAAGGCCCGGGCGCGGCGGGCCGGCAAGCCCTCCGGCCGCTACACTGTCGCCATGCACACACGCGCATTCGGACGGACGGGCTGGCAGGTTTCCGAGATCGGGTTCGGTGCCTGGGGGATCGGCGGCAGCGACTGGGCCGGCGCCGACGAGCGTGAGGCGATGACCGCCCTCCACGCGGCCCTCGACTGCGGCATCAACTTCTTCGACACGGCCGACGTCTACGGCGACGGCCGCTCCGAGCGGCTCATCGCCCGGCTCCGGCGCGAGCGGAGCGAGCCGTTTCACGTCGCCACCAAGGCGGGCCGGCGACTGCCGGAGCAGACGGTCGCGGGCTACTCCGCGGAGAACCTGCGGGCCTTCGTGGACCGGAGCCTGCAGAACCTGGCGGTCGAGCGGATCGAACTGTTGCAGCTCCACTGTCCGCCGACCGAGGTCTACTACCGGCCCGAGGTGTTCGGCTTCCTCGACGAGCTCGTCGCCGCGGGCAAGCTGCGGTATTACGGCGTCAGCGTCGAGAAGGTCGAGGAGGCGATCAAGGCGATCCAATACCCGCACGTGCAGAGCGTGCAGATCATCTTCAACACCTTCCGGCTGCGGCCGGCGGAACTGTTCTTCGAAGAAGCCCGCCGGCGCGACGTGGCCGTGATCGCCCGCGTGCCGCTGGCCAGCGGGCTGCTCTCGGGGCGGTTCACCCGGTCCACGGAGTTTCCCGCCGCCGACCACCGGGCTTTCAACCGCAACGGCGAGATGTTCGACAAGGGGGAGACGTTCTCCGGCGTCGACTACGGCACCGGGCTGGAAGCCGTCGAACGGTTGCGGCCGCTGGTGCCCCCCGGGGCGACGCTCGCCCAGTTCGCGCTCAAGTGGATCCTGTCCTTCGACGCCGTGTCGTGCGTCATCCCTGGGGCCCGGCGGGCCGATCAGGTCCGCGACAACGCCGCCGCCTCGGATCTGCCGGCCCTGTCCGCCGAGACCGTCGCGGCGGTGCAGGAGACCTACGACGACCTCGTCCGGCCGCTGGTGCACCAGCGCTGGTGAGCCGGGGTCGGGCGGTCACTCGGCGGGCGGCGCGGCGACGGCCCAGAGATTTTTCTGCGACGTGACGAACAGCGTGCCGTTGGCCGCCGTCGGCACCGACCAGACCGGTGTGCCGAGCTTGATGTCGGCGATGTGCCGCCGCTCCCGCCCGGCCGCCAGCACCGTCAGCGCCTTGCGGGTGCCGACGAACACCTTGCCGTCCACGACGAGCGTGCTCGCCCAGATCTCCTCCCGGGTATCGTGCACCCACATCAGATCGCCCGTCGCCGCGTCCAGGCAATGCACCTTGCCGGCGTGCTCGGCGACGTAGAGCAGGCCGCCCGCGATCGAAACGGTGGAGAGCGTGCGGCCGATGCCCAGGTACTGCCAGACCTTCGTCGCCCGGAGTGAGTTCCCCTGGCCCTCGATCGCGAGGCACGACAGGGCCCCGCGGCCCGGGCCGTGGATCGGGTCCTGGCCGATCGCCACGTAGACGCGGTTCCCTTGCACGACCGGCGTGCCGATGATCTCGCTGGGGCTGACGAGCATGCCCTCACCGTCGAGCTCCTTGGGAGCCCCGCGGACGAGCGCCCAGTAGTCGATCTTCGTGCCGCCGCGTGCCCGATACCCCGGCGGATTGCAGTCGAACCGCCACGCCTCCTCGAGCACGCCCGGCGCCGGGCTGGCGGCGACGAACGGTAGGAAGGCGTGGCACACGCCATCGCCGGCGCCGTACACGATCAGCGGCCGGCCCTTGACCATGGCCAGCGCCGGTGTCGACCACTGGCCGTGGAACACGTCGGCACTGATCCGGCCGTCGTCCCGGGCCAGCAGCGCGCCCGACCGCTTGTCGAGGACGACCAGCGACGGCGCCGTCGGCAGCACGACCTTGCCGTCGTAGACACCGTTGCCGGTGCCGACGTACAGATGCTCGCCCAGCACGAGGATGCCGCAGTTGGAAGCGTCGTGCGGGAAGACAGGAATGTCGCGCAGCATGTCGAACCGCCAGACGATGTCGGCGTCGGCGGGCCCGAGCGTGACCGGATCGGCTCCCTCCGGCACCGAAAACGACGCCTCGTCGCGGAACGGGCCGTCGTTGCCGTCGGTCAGGCCGTCCACATCCAGACATAAGACCTCGCACCGGTTGGTGACGATGTAGACACAGTCGCCGTCCACCGTGGCCGTCGAGCAGATGCCGAGGTTCATGGCGTCGAAGTCCTCGCTCACCTTCGAGCGGTCGATCTCGAGCTTCGGCACCACCAGCCGCCACAGGAGCCCGCCCGTCTGCTCGTCGAGGCACATCAGGACACCGCCTTCGGTGGGCCGGAACCGCGGGTCGTCGAGGTCCTCGTCGTTGGTGCCGACGTAGATCCGCCCGCCGGCAACCACGGGAGCGGAGTAGTTCTCACTGCCGAGCCGGGCGACGAACCGCACGTTCTTCGCCGTGGCCGGGTCGAAGCCCAGCCGGTCGCGCTTCTTCTTGCCGGGGAAGAACGTTTCGGGGATGCCGGTCTCGGTGGAGGCCATGTTCCGCGCGGCCGTGCCGCCCCACTGCGGCCAGTCGGCGGCGGGGGCCGTTCGCCCGCCATCCCCAACGCCCACGCACCAGCAGATCGCCGTCACACACGCAGCACGCCACAACCGCATCGCGAATCCTCCCGGGTCCGAGATGGATTGTTGATCGCCGTCGGGTCAGGGTCCAGACTCGGGTCTGCCCGCAGACCCGTGATTTCACCCCCATGGCCCCCGCACCATCCGTACCATCCGCAGCGCCGTGCGTCCCGGTGCCCGCCTCCGCCGACCTGCTCGTCGTCGGGGCGGGCGCCGCCGGCCTGTTCGCCGCGACCTGGGCCGGCCGCACCGCGGCGGCGGCCGGCCGGCCGCTCACGGTCGTGGCCGTGGACGGCGCCCGCAAGCTCGGGGCCAAGATCCTGGTCGCCGGCGGGGGCCGCTGCAACGTCACGCATGAGCGGGTCCACGAGGATG
>JBIKND010000205.1:0-6228 GCA_044358905.1 Pirellulales bacterium
TCGGCGTGGCTGACCGAACGCCGTTCCGATCGCGGCGCCCGGGCGGATCCGGCCTCCCTCCGAAAATCCGAAGCACCTGTCCTATCGGACCATTTCCCTGGCCGGGGTTGTGGGTTCTACTCCCGAAAGGGGTCCGGATTCCGCGGCTGGCATCCTCGCCCCTCACTTCTCACTGGATTGAATCCGTCGGGCATTTCGGAGTTGCATTCATGCTTCGCTCTTCTCGGCAATTCGCGATAGTTCTGATTGCGGGCTGCACACTCTTTGCCCTGCCAGCCATCGGCCGGGGGCAGACCGTCACGTGGGACGCCAACGGCACGACCGCTGGCGTCACCGACGGCCCCGGCGCCTGGCTCAGTGGCACCAACTGGTGGAACGGCACCAGCATCGTGCCCTGGGTCTCCGGCATGGATGCTGTCTTCGGCGTCGGCGGCACCGGCGGCGCGGTGACGCTCTCCGCCACGACGGCGGCCAACTCGATCACGGTCAACGCCTACACTGGCGGCAATTACAACCTCGGCAGTGCCGGTCAGGTGCTCACGATCGGCTCGGGCGGCATCACGCTCAACTCGGGCGCCCGGGCCGTGACGTTCACCAGCCCCATCAACGTCGGTGCGAATCAGACGTGGACAAACAGTTCCGCGGGCCAGTTGACGTTGAGCGGATCGCTGGTGGGATCGGCGAACGTGACGATCGCGGGCACGAGCGGCGTGTACCTGAACTATGGCCAGGGTGGGAGCGACGGTTCGTACTCCGGCACGATGTCTGTCGGCGAGGGTCTGCTCGTAATCGACGCTGCCAATCGAAGGGGTCTCGCAAGCGCGACGCTGCTGTTGTCAACCAACGCGACCGGTACGTTCTCGGGCAACACGAATCAGGTCAACGCCACCGGCAATGCGGTCATTGGTGCCCTTGGGGGCAGCGGCCGGTTTTGGATCGGAAGTGGTGCCAGCAACAACGCGGCTGGTTTCGATACCGGCAACTTGTTCGGTGGCAACAACGCCTCGACCTCATTCTCTGGCACGATTTCCTCTGCGGCTGCGGAAGTATCGCGGAAGTTTGTCAAGGCTGGCTCGGGGACGATGACCCTCAGTGGCACCGGTTCGCAATTTGAGAGTCTTGGGGCCACCCCGGTCACGGTGCAGTTGATGGCCGGCTCCCTGCGGCTCCAGAACCCCGACGCCTTGTCTGCCGCAGAAGTTTATCTGACCAACGCTGGTGGCCCCCTCCTCTTCGACAACGTCGAAGGCACGACGTTTTCGCTCGGAGGCCTTCGCGCGTCCCCGAACATCGGTCGGGTGAATGTGCAGAATACAACCGGGCAGCCCGTGACGGTTCAGTTCAACGATGGCGGCACTCTTATTGGTGGCACGTGGTCTGGCGTTGGCACGGTCGTCAAGAATGGCACCGGGACTTTTTCGCCTACTGCGCAGTCGACGATCAGCGGCACCGTCAGCATCAATGGCGGCTCATTTCGACCTGCGGGCAACACAGTGCTCCCTGCCACTGTCCGCCTGGACGGAGGCGTGCTCGACGGCTTTGCAGCAAATGTCCAATGGAGTTTGGGAGCCCTCGAAGCGACACAATCGGGAACACTCAATTTTACATCCAGCAATAGCCGCGAATACACCATCGGCACGAACAATCGTTCGACGACCTTCGCCGGCATGATTACCGGGTCTGCGTCCAGTATTTGGTGGTTCAAGAGTGGCACAGGCACCATGACGATCACCGGAACGAATCAGTCGCCCCAAAAGTGGAATATCGACCAGGGCATCGTTCTCCCCATGACCTTAGCCGCAGCCGGCACGAACAATTGGTACGTTTCCGGTTCCGCGGTGTTGGGCGTCGGCTTTGCTCTGGATCAAGCCGTCCTGAACAAAGTCGAGGCCAGGGTATCGAATAGCGCGGCTTCTGCCGGAGCGGTCGCCCTCGGCGCGGACTCCAACGAGAATCTTTCCTTCACTTCGTCGAATCTCGCCAGCGTGAGCCTCGGTGCCGTGAGCGGCACGTGGGTCTACGGGGCCAGCGGCGGCGCGGTCACGCCCAATGGTTCGGTCTACCGACTCGGCGGCGGCGGCGGCACGCTCGACTTCCGGGGCAGCCTCGTCGATGCGGGCGGCACGTCCCGCACGCTCCAAGTGGGCGGCAATGTCGCCGGCTATGGCGGCGCGGTGATTCTCGGCAACGCGGCCAACTCGTACACCGGCAAGACGACCGTGAACACCGGCACGCTCGCGTTCGCATCGATCGGCAATGTGAACGGCGGCGCAAGCGCCCTGGGTGCGCCGACCACCGTCGCCAACGCCACGATCGATCTCGGCTCCGGATCCAGCGCCGCCGTGCTGCTGTACACGGGCACTGGGCACACGAGCAACCGGGCGATCAATTTGTCGGGCACCAGCGGCGGCGGGGCCATCGACTCTGCCGGCGGCGGACCGCTGACGCTGTCCGGCAGCGTGAGCGGCGGCACCGGGACGAAGACCTTCACGCTCACCGGGACGAACACCGGCCTGAACACGATCGGCACGATCACGGGCACGGGGGTGTCGGTCGTGAAGGACGGCACGGGCCTGTGGCGGATGAATGCCAACAAGGGCTTCGGCGGCACGTTGACGGTAAAGAACGGCACCCTGCAGGTGGCCAACGCGGGGGCGGTCGGCAACGCGGTCACCGTCGGCGACGCGGCTCCCGGAGCGGGCGGCCTGGCTGCGCTGCTCCTCGAGGAGAACGTGACTGCCAGCTTTGACGTGATCACTCCTGCCGGCACGCAGGCCGCGCTGTTCGGCGGTGCCAATACGACGGGCACGGCGACCTTGAGCAGCGGCGAGATGCAAATGGGCCGTGCCACGACGCTCGTGGCGAAGACCGGCGGCACCGTGGATTTCCGGGGCACCTGGGCCGGGGCGACCTCCGGCAGCCCGGCGAATCAAAACGTGACGATCGGTGCGGCCGGCTACGCGGGCCGGTTCCTTCTCCAGAGCAGCGGCACGCTCGCCACCAGCGGTTCCGCGGCGGTTCAGTACGGCACGGCCGTTGTGGGGCTGACCACGACCGTGTCGTCGGCCGGGACGCTGGCCACGGCCGCGGGGGCGACGCTCGCCGGCACGGGCATCGTGACGAACGCGATCGGCGGCGCGGGACTGATCTCTCCGGGCAATTCTCCGGGCATCCTCACGGCGGGGAGCCTCGATCCGGGGGCCGGCACCGACTTCATCTTCGAGATCACCGGCGCGGCGCCGGACTTCACGAACCTCGGCGCCAGCGTCAACGACGTGCTGCGGCTTACGGATTTGAGCGCCCCCTTCGCGTCGGCCCTCGGAGCGGGCAACGTGGTGAACGTGCTCTTCAGGTTGTCGTCGGGGACGGCGCCGGTCACGCAGGGAACCTACACGGGTGGCTTCTTCACCGACCGCAACGTGGACTTCTTCTCGAGCATCTCGAGCGGCTCGTTCGCCTACTGGGTGTTGGGCGCCTACGGCAGCGGCAGCAGCCAGCAGCAGTTCGCCGTCGGCCCGGAAGGCTCCCTTGTCACGTATTCCCGGCTGGAGGCGTTCGACCCGGCGCTGTCGGTTCAGAAGAGCGTGGTGGCGCAGACGTCCGGCCCGACTGGGCAGATCACGCAGTTCGTGGTCGTGCCCGAACCGGCGACGATCGTCCTGGCGGGAGTAGGCATTGCGGCCGCCGTGTTGACCCTGCGTCGTCGGCGTGCATGACCCGCATCACCGCTATCGAAACGGCGATCCCGCACGGGATCATGTCGAACCTGCTCGTCGTGCGGGTGCACACCGCCGACGGACTCGTCGGCTGCGGTGAAACCTATTACACGCCCCACGCGATCGCGGCCCTGATCCACGACTGGATGGCCGCACGGCTGCTGGGGGCCGACGCCCTGGCCATCGAGGCCCACTGGCGATGGCTCTTCGAGCGGTGCACGCCGTTTGGCCACCCCGGGGCCGAGATGCGAGCACTCTCGGCCATCGACCTGGCGCTGTGGGACATCCTCGGTCAGGCCACGGGCCAGCCCGTCTACCGGCTCCTCGGCGGGCCGGTTCGCGAGCGGATCCCGGTCTACAACACCTGCGGCGGGCCGTCGTACGGCGCCATCCAGGAGACCGGTCCGCGGCATCCGGGATGGCCGGGCTACGGCTCGCCCGGAAAGCCCGGCCCGCTCGAGGATGCCTGGGCGTCGCTCAACGCCCCGGGTGACCTCGCCGCCGAACTCGTGGCCGAAGGTTACAAGGTCGTGAAGCTCTGGCCGTTCGACCGGGCCGCCCACCGCAGCGGCGGCCTCCACATCTCCGCGGCCGACGTCGAGGAGGGGATGCGGCCGCTCCGCGAGATCCGCGACCGCGTGGGCATGGCCCTCGACATCGCGATCGAGGGGCATGCCTTCTACCAGCTGCCGGCAGCGCTGCGGATTGCGGCGGCCCTGCGGGAGATCGAGCCGCTGTGGGTGGAAGACCTGCTGCGGCCCGACTGCGTGGCCACGCTCGCCGACTTCCGCCGGCAAGGAGGCGTGCCGATCGCCGCCAGCGAGATGCTGCTGGGCCGCAAGGAATACCTCCCTGTTCTCCAGGCCGGGGCGGCCGATTACTGTATGGTAGATCCCACCTGGAACGGCGGCATCAGCGAGACGCGGCGGGTGATCGACATGGCTCAGACCTTCAACGTGCCGGCAACGATCCACGACTGCACCGGGCCGCTCACGCTCTTCGCCGGCCTGCACCTGGCCGCTTCCTCGACGAACGTCGTCTTCCAGGAGACCGTGCGGGCGCACGTGCGCACGCTCTATCGCCATCTCGTGGATCGCGGCCCCGTGATCGAGCAGGGGCAGGCCCTGCTCCCCGAGGGCCCCGGCCTCGGCACGCGGTTCCACGACGCCCTGTTCACGCCCGGGAAGTACGACTACCGGCGGAGCGACGCGGCCGCATGAGGATCGGCGGCGGCACGTACGCGTTTCTCGTGTCGCTGGTCGCCGCAGCAGGCGGCTTCCTCTTCGGCTTCGACCTCTCGATCGCCAGCGGGGCGCTGCCCTTCCTCAAGGAGCGTTTCGGCCTCGACGCGGCGGGCGAGGGGCTGGCGATGAGCAGCGCCATCTTCGGCTCGATCGCCGGGCCGCTGGTGGGGATGTGGCTGGCCGACCGCCTAGGGCGGCGCAACACGCTCTGGGTGGCCGCTGCCTGCTTCCTCGCCTCGGCGATCGGCACCGCGCTGCCGCGGACGATTACCGAGTTCAACGTCTGGCGGGCGGTGGGGGGCGTCGGCGTGGGCCTGGCCGCGATGACCTCGCCGATGTACATCGCTGAACTGGCGCCGCCCCGGCTCCGCGGCCGGCTCGTCACGGTGAACCAGTTGGCGATCGTGATCGGCATCAACCTGGCTGTGCTCTCGTCGTGGCTGCTCTCGTTCGGTGGTCATTGGAGGTGGATGTTCGCCTCCGAGATCCCGGCGATCGCAGCCCTGATGGCGGGGCTTCTGTTCGTGCCGGAAAGCCCGCGGTGGCTGGCGGCCCGGGGCCGCGACGCCGAGGCCCTCGACGTGCTTGGGCGGATCAACGGCCCCGAACAGGCGGCCCGCGAACTCGCCGAGATCCGCGGCGAACTGGCGCAGGAGTCGGGATCGTTCGCCGAGCTCGCCCAGCCCGGGATCCGCATGGCCCTGGTCGTGGGCGTGGTGCTGATGATCTTCCAGCAGATCAACGGTGTGAACATGATGCTCCTCTACGGCCCGTCGATCCTGCAGAACGCCGGCATCGGCTCGGCCTCCGACGCCATCTTCTTCACGATCTTCCTCAACCTCTTCATCCTCGGGGCCACGATCGTGGCCTTCGGCCTCGTACGCCGGTTCGGCCGGCGGCAGATCCTGATGACGGGCGTGGCCGGGATGGCGGCGGGGCACCTGGTGATGGCGGCGAACTTCTTCCGCGGCGGCTCGCCGTTCTTGAACCTCGCCGCGATGATCCTCGCCGCGGGCTCGTTCACCTTGAGCCTGGCGCCCGTGGGCTGGGTCGTCGTTTCGGAGATCTACCCAAACCGCATCCGGGCGAAGGCCCTGGCCGTCGTCTGCTGCCTGCTCTATCTGGCGAGCTTCCTCTGTGCCCAGTTCTTCCCCATGATCACGGCCGCCTGCGAGCAGCGGGCCGGACATCCCGGCGCGGCCTACCTCCTGTTCGCGGGCATCTGCCTGTCGTGCGTGGCGTTCGTATGGCGGTGGCTGCCGGAGACG
>JBIKND010000049.1:0-21419 GCA_044358905.1 Pirellulales bacterium
GCCGGCGGCTGCTCGGCGAGACGATCGAGACCGTCCGCGGCCACTTCCGCGAGCTCTTCGAGCGGGTGTTCGGCGGCGGCCAGGCCGACATCGTCCTCGAGCCGGGCATCGATCTGCTGGAGACGGCCGTCGAGATCGTCGCCCGCCCGCCGGGGAAGGAGCCGCGCAGCATCTCGCTCCTGTCAGGCGGCGAAAAAACGATGACCTGCGTGGCCCTGCTGCTGGCGATCTTCCGCTCCCGTCCCAGCCCGTTCTGCGTGCTCGACGAGGTGGACGCCGCCCTCGACGAGGCGAACGTCGATCGGTTCGTGAACGTGCTCCGCGACTTCCTCGCCTCGACCCAGTGCATCGTGGTGACGCATTCGAAGAAGACGATGGCGGCGGCGACCACCTTGTACGGGGTCACGATGGAGGAGTCGGGGGTTTCAAAGCGGGTCAGCGTGCGGTTCGAGTCGACGGTCGCGGCGGCCAAGGCGGCCTGACGAACCGCGAGATTCCCGGGAAAAATCGGCTGCTGCGGACATCCGGCACAGGCGGGCCATGCGGTGCCACCGCTCCCTTCGGGAAGAACGGCTCAAGTCTCACGACGCAATCTCTCGATCTACCCTCCTGGACGGTCATGCCACGGACGTGTCCGGGAGCGATCCCGCAGGCGAACGTGGCATGGCGCAGGGGGGGATACCTGCGAGTCGTGACGTCCGCCGCAAGGCCGGCCTTTGTGTCGTGCCACGCTGGCGGACGTCTTTCTCGAGCCCCCTCCGCGCCCGTGGGCCGGCCATCGTGGGGCACGACGACGCGGACGTCCCCACGCCACTGCATCCGCGTCAGGGGGGGCTGTGTTCCGAGACTCGGAAGGGTTGCGGACTGGCCAGGAAGTTTCCGGACACGAATGATCCACATGGAGTCCATGAGATGAAGGTTTTCACGACGGGCCAGGTCGCCAAAATCTGTAAAGTCGCTCCCCGCACGGTGAGCAAATGGTTCGACTCCGGTCGCCTGAAGGGCTACCGCATCCCGGGAAGCCAGGACCGCCGCATCCCGCGGGAATATCTGATCAAGTTCCTCAAGGAGCACGGCATGCCGCTGGGCGACCTCGAGGACGAGGCGATGGCGAAGGTGCTGCTCGTCGGCCAGGACCAGGTCCTGATCGAGAACCTGAAGCGGCACCTGCCCCTCGAGCGGTCGTTCAAGATCCAGGTCGCCGCCAGCGGCTTCGAGGCCGGCATCCAGGCGGAGAGCTTCCATCCCGACTGCATCGTGGTGGACTATTCGATCGGCCGGATCGATGCGCAGCAGATCTGCCAGAACCTGCGGCGCAATCCTGAGTACGCCGACACCATCGTGATCGCCCTGCTTCCCGACGACGGGTCGCAGATCACGGTCGATCGGGCGCACGTCAACGAGAGCTTCAAGAAGCCGTTCGACGCCGCCCTGCTGGCCGAGCGGCTGCGGACGCTGATCGGCGCCCGCAAGGAACTGGTCTGAGCCGACGGGCACGTCCGGCCCCGAGCGACTCCATCCGTCGGCCGGTTCGCGAACAGCGGACCGGCCGACGGTCTTTTTCTGGGGTATGCTGCCGTCCATGAGCGAACCCCACGGCATCCGCATGATCGACGTCGGCGGCAAGCCCGTCACGCTGCGCACGGCCCGGGCCTCGGCCCGGCTGCGGGCCCGACCGGAGACGGTGACCCGCGTCCGCGAGGGCGGCCTGGAGAAGGGCGACGCGATCGCCACGGCGCGGCTGGCGGCCGTGATGGCCGCGAAGCGGACGAGCGACATCGTGCCGCTCTGCCATCCCCTGCCGCTCGACTCGGTCGCCTGCTCGATCGGCTTCGAGCCCGACGCTGTGATCATCGAGACGACCGTCCGGGCGACGGCCCGCACCGGCGTCGAGATGGAGGCCCTCGTCGCCGCCAGCGCCGCGGCGCTCGCCGTCTACGACATGTGCAAGTCGATCGACCCCGGGATGGCGGTCGAATGGGTGCGACTGGAGGAGAAGACCGGCGGCGTGCGGGGCGACTACCGCCGCACGTGAGCCGGCACCTGCGGCCGGCCGTGGGCGCGTGTGGCCCAGGATGCGGCGGCCGACCGTGCGGCGCCAGGTCAGGGGCTCTTGTCGCGGACGGCCAGAATCGGCTCCAGTTCCTCGACGAAATCCCGCGCGTCCTTGAACTCGCGATACACGCTCGCGAACCGCACGTAGGCCACCTGGTCGAGCGACTTCAGCAGTTCCATCAGCCGTTCGCCCAAGACGCGACTGGGCACGTCGCTCTCGTATGTGCCGTAGAGTTCGGCTTCGAGGGCCGACACGACGCTTTCGATTTCTTCCTCCGTGACCGGCCGCTTCCAGCAGGCCTTCGCGAGCCCGCGTTTGATCTTGTCGCGGTCGAACGGCTCGCGCACGCCTCCCTTCTTTACGACCGTCAGCAGTTGCCGCTCGAGCCGCTCGTAGGTCGTGAACCGCCGCCGGCAGGCGAGGCACTCGCGGCGGCGGCGGATCGTCGTGCCGTCGTCGCCGGCCCGGGAATCGATGACGCGGTCGTTGTCGAGCCGGCAGAACGGGCAGCGCATGGGGACCTCGGAGAAGGTGCCCGGCATCGTAGGCCGCGGCCGCGGAAACCGGCAAGTCGGCCGCCGTCAGTCCTCGTCGTCGTCCACCGCGTCGGCGGAGGCGGCGACGGCGTCGCCCGTCTCGGGCTTCGCGGTCCGCGACAATTTCCAGTCCCGGCGCTGCCGGGAACTCGGGATCTTCATCGCCTTGCGATACTTGGTGACGGTGCGGCGGGCCACCGTGATCCCCCGTTTGCCGAGTTCCACGACGAGGTCGTCGTCGCTGTACGGGGCGTCCTTCGGCTCGGCCTGGATGATCTCCTGAAGCTTGAGCCGGACGGCGTCCCAGGCGACCTCCTCGCCGTCGGCGCTGACGGTGCCGCCCACGAAAAACCGGCGCAGCGGCTGGAGGCCGCGGGGCGTCTGCAGCCACTTGTCGTCCACGGCCCGGCTGACCGTGGTCACGTGCATGCCGATCCGGTCGGCGATCTGCTGCATCTTGAGCGGCTCGATCGCCTCCGGTCCCTCGGTGAGGAACCGCGTCTGGTGATCGACGATCGCCTGGGCGGTCTTGAGCAGCGTGCTGCGGCGTTGCTCGATCGCCTCGATCAGCCACTGGGCGGCGTTGATCTTGCGCTTGATGTACTCGCGGGTCGCCGGGTCGGTGGCCGGCGAGAGGAGCATCTGTCGGTAGGTCGGGCTGATCCGCAGGTTGGGCAGGTCGATGTCCTCGAGCCGCACCTTCCAGGTGCCGTCGGGCATCTGATCGACGTACACGTCGGGCTTCACCGGCGGCACGATCGGGGCCGTGAACACCGCGCCCGGCTTGGGACGGAAGTCGTGCAGCTGCTCCCGCAGCCGTTCGATCTGCTCGATCGTGAAGCCGGTCTTCCGCTCGATGAGCGGCAGCCGGTTGCCGGCGAGATCCTCGAGGTGGTCGGCCACGAGCCGCCGGAGCTGCGCCGCGTGCGGCGTGTCGGGGCCGATCTGCAGGAGCAGGCACTCCCGCAGGTCGCGGGCGCCGACGCCGGGCGGGTCCATGGTCTGCACGACGGCCAGCCCCTTCTCGAGCAGGGCGAGCTGCCCTGCCGGCCCCTCGGGATCGACCAGTTCCTCGAGCGGCATCGGCAGGTAGCCGTTGGCATCGAGGTTGTAGATCACCTTGTCGGCGGCCTGGCGATCTGCGTCCGTGAGTTCGTAATTCGAGAGTTGATCGTGGAGGTGGTTGGACAGCGTCTCGGGCCGTTCCACCATGTTGGCCATGACGTCGAGATAGCGGTCGCCTGCGTCGTCCACCTGGGAGGCCGAGGGGCGGCTGCGGTCATCGTCGCTGTCGGGATATTCGTTCGCCCAGTCGTAGGTCCGCTCGAAGTCGGCCTGGTTGGCGTGCTCCTGATCGACGATCAGCGGCCGCTCGTCGACGGTCCGCTCCGGGGGCGGCTCCGGGCCGTCGACGACCGCCGGCACGGGCTCGGCCGCGGCCGCGTCGCTGCCGGCCTCTTCCACCTCGAGCGTCTCGTTGTTCTGGATCTCCTGCTCGATCCGCTCCTCGAGAGCCATCACCGGCAATTGCAGGATCTCCATCGACTGGATCATGCGCGGCGCGAGCATCTGCTTCTGCGCCATCCGCATTTCCTGGCCGAACGACATCCGCATGACTGGCTCTTTTCGCGTGCGTGTGGAGAACCGGATCGGGGCAACCGCCGCTCGTGAGAATACCCCATTCTGCGGCCTGGAAGCAGCCGCGGCACGCAATGTGCAGAACTCTCACCGCGCGGGGAGAGGTGCGACCCCTGGAAAACCGCCGTCCCGCCTCTCCATCGCGCTCAGCGGAGCGGCTGACGGCCGGCCAGGGCGTCGGCGAGCATGTCGCGGTTCGCCTGCTCGAGCGAGGCGCCGACTGTCAGGCCGCGGGCCAGACGCGTGAGCGTGACGGGCATCCCCGCCAGCCGCTGTGCGACGACCAACGCCGTGCCGTCGCCCTCGACGTTCGGTGTCGTGCCCATGATCACCTCGCGAAAGCCACCCGCGCGCACGCGGGTCACCAGGGCGTCGAGGGTGAGCCGTTCTGGCCCGGCGTTCTCCAGCGGAGCCACCCGGCCCTGGAGCACGTGGTACAGGCCGCGGTAGGTGCCGGCCTGCTCGAGCGCGAGCAGGTCGCGCACCTGCTCGACGACGCACAGCAGCGTGCGGTCGCGGCGCGGGTCGCGACAGACGTCGCAGAGGTCATCCTCGGCCAGGTTGAAGCACACCTGGCAAGGATGGAGTTTTTCCTTCACCGCCCGGATCGCCTCGGCGAAGGCGATCGCCTCGGCGTGGGGCATCCGCAGCACGTGGTGCGCCAGCCGCTCGGCCGATTTGCGGCCGATGCCCGGCAGTTCGGCGAAGCAGTCCACCAGCGCGGCGACCACGCCTTTCCTCTCACTCATGACCGGCTCCCGATGCATCCTCGTCGTCCGCAGCCCCGGCTTCCTCGCCGGCGACTCCCGCGGCGGCCACCGGCTCCGCGGGCCGCGGAGCCTCCCGCGGCCTCGGCGGCTCGACCTTGCGGATCGCGGCGTCGAAGAGCGTGCGGGCGCGGGCCACCAGCGGGTGCTCGGCGGCCTCGCGGAGCAGCGCGGCTTGTGACACAGCGGGAGCCGGCCGGGCCGCTTGGGCCGCGGGCCGCCCCGGGACCGCCGGCGTGACGAGGAGCGTGAACCGCACCGGGCGGCCCGCCAAGTCGGAGAGGGCCTTGCCGATCCCGGACGCCACCTCCGGCCGCCGCAGATACGCCGCGGCCGTGCTCGCCTCCCCCGGCATCGTCACCTCGAGCATGTTTTCGCGCCAGGCGACGCCGGTCGCAGCGACGGCCAGATCGGCCGCGAGTCCACCAAACGCCTCGGTGCCCGCCCGCCAGGCGGCCGCTGCATCCTCGGGCAGCCCGGGGGCCGGCGCCGCGGGCTCGGCCATCGGCGCCGGTGCCGGCGGCGCTTCACCGGCCGGAGGCTCGACCGCCGGTGGGGCCCGCTCGGTCGTTTTTTTTTCGCGCTCCACGCTGGGCGGCGGGGCGGCCGCGGCTGGACGCACCGGCGCCGGCCGCGGCTCGACGGCGGGCGCCGCGGCCCCTGCCGCGACCTTGTCGACGATCGCGGCCAGGCTCTCCAGATCCTCGAGCCGCGCCAGCCGCACGACCGCCATCTCGGCGAGCACCGCCGGGTGGCCGCTCGACCGCATCCGCGCCAGGGCCTGGTCGAGGATCTGCAGCATGGCGAGGATCGTGGCCGTGCCGAGCTGGCGGCCGAGTTCCGGCAGATCGACCCCCAGGCCTTCGCCCTGGGTCATCAGTTCCGGTGCCGCACCGACGCTCGCCAGCAGGCAATCCCGCAGGGCCGCGACGAGCTGGTCGAGCACGCCGCCGGCATCGGCTCCCCCCGCGAGCGCCTCGTCGAGCGCCGCCAGGGCGGCGCCGGCATCGCGGGCGGCCGTCGCGGCGACGATGGCGCCGATCCGTTCCTCACGGCCCGTGCCGATGACCGCGTGCACGTCGTCCACGCCGATCGCACCGGCGGCCGAGCCGAGCAGTTGCTCGAGGAGCGACTGGCTGTCGCGCATGCTGCCCGCGGCCCGCCGGGCGATGAGATGCAGCGCCGCGGACGACACGTCGGCTCCCTCCGCTTCGACGATCTGCGCGAGCCGGCGGGCGATGGCCGTGGTCTCCACGGTCGTGAAGTCGAACCGCTGACAGCGGGAGAGGATCGTGATCGGCAGCTTCTCCGGCTCCGTCGTGCAGAGCACGAACTTCACGTGGGCCGGCGGCTCCTCCAGCGTCTTGAGGAGCGCGTTGAAGGCCTCGCGAGTGAGCATGTGGACTTCGTCGATGATGTAGATCTTGAAGCGGCCGCGGGCCGGGCGGACGGCGACGTTCTGCCGCAGCTGGCGAATCTCGTCGATGCCGCGGTTGCTGGCGGCGTCGATCTCGACGACGTCCACGTCCTGCCCGGCCGCGATCGCCCGGCAGGCGTCGCAGTCGTTGCAGGGCTCGCCGGCCGGCCCGCGTTCGCAGTTCAGCGCCTTGGCGAAGATCCGCGCGGCGCTGGTCTTGCCGGTGCCGCGGGCGCCCGTGAACAGGTAGGCGTGGCCGATGCGGCCCGATTCGATCGCCCCCGACAGTCCCCGGGCGACGTGCTCCTGGCCGACGAGGTCGGCGAACCGCTGCGGTCGGTACCGCCGGGCGACGACCTGATAGGCGGTATCAGCCATGGGCGGTTTCGGATCCGGTCGTCGCGGCAGCCGGAAGCCGATGAGAGGCCCACCGCACAAAGGGACGGCTGCTTATGGCTGCTGCGGTTAGGCCCTGACCAAGTTCACAGATCCCCATCGCAGGGGCCTCTCATCGGCGTCCGCACACCATGTTTTGTACGCCCGCCGCCGGCTGCGGTCAAAGGCTGCTACATTTCCCGCCATGGCGTCCCCGATGATGCAGCAGTTCGAGGCGGCGAAGGCCCGGTGCCCCGGGGCGTTGGTCCTCTTCCGGATGGGCGACTTCTACGAGCTCTTCGGCGACGACGCCCGCGAGGCGGCGCGGCTCCTCGACCTCACGCTCACCAGCCGCGACAAGGGCCCCGATGCCCTGCCGATGGCGGGCTTCCCGCACCACCAGCTCGACGCCCAGCTGGTGCGGCTCGTGGCCGCCGGCCGCCACGTGGCCATCTGCGAGCAAATCGACGATCCCAAGACGACGAAGGGGCTGCTGCGTCGGGAAGTGACGCGGATCGTCACCCCCGGCATCGCCGCCGACGAGTCGCTGCTCGATCCCGTGCGCCGCAACTGGCTGGTCGCCCTCCTGCCTCGGGCGCTCGCCGGCCGCGACGACGGCGCCGTGGCGGTCGGCATCGCCTGGCTCGACGTCGCCGCAGGCCGCTTCGAGGCCGCGGTCGTGGATCGTGACGACGTCGCCGATCATCTCCTCCGGCTGGAGCCGGCCGAGGTGCTGTGCGCCGAGAAGGACCGCGACGTGGTCGCGGGGATGGTGCAGGCGGCAACGCGGTCGTGCGCCGTCACGTCCCGGCCCGACTGGTGGTTCGACGCCGCCACGGCCGACGCCGCGCTGGCTCGCGCCCTCGGCGGCCGGCGGCTCGAAGGGCTGGGGTTCGAACTCCCCGCCGACCGCCAGGCCCTCGACGTCGCCGGCGCGGTCGTCGCCTACCTCGAGGAGAACGAGCCCGCCGCCGTGGCCCGCATCGAGGCCCTCGCCGCCTGGCGGCCCGGCACGCGTTTGGAGATCGACGAGGCCTCGCGCCGCAGCCTGGAACTGCTGCGGGCCGTCGGCACCGGACGCCGCGAGGGCTCGCTCGCCGGCGTTCTCGACCACACGAAGACGCCGATGGGTGGCCGACGGCTCGGCGAGTGGCTCGCGGCACCGCTGGTGGACAAGGCCGCGATCGACGAGCGGCTCGACGCCGTGGCGGCGCTGGTGGGCGAGCCGCTCGCCGCCGCGCGGCTGGTGGAGTTGCTGACCGGCATCGGCGACCTCGAGCGGCTCATCGGCCGCGTGGTCACCGGTCGGGCCGGCCCCCGCGACCTGGAGCGGATCGGCCACGCCACGGCGATCCTCCCCGACGTCGTCGCGGCGCTCGCCGGCCGCGGCGGCCTGCTCGGCGTTCTACGCGACGCCCTCGACCCGTGTGCCGACATCGCGGCCCGGATCACGGCCACGCTCCGCGAGGGCTGCCCCGTCTTCGCCCGCGACGGCGGATTCATCCGCCCCGGCTTCGACGCCCGCCTCGACGAACTGCTGGAAATGGCCAGCGGCGGCAAGGCCTGGATCACCCGTTACCAGGCGGAGCAGATCGAGCGCACCGGCATCGCGTCGCTGAAGGTGGGCTACAACCGGGTGTTCGGCTTCTTCCTGGAGGTGGGCCGGGCGCACGCCGACAAGGTGCCGGCTGACTTCGTGCGCAAGCAGACGGTGAAGAACGCCGAGCGCTACACGACCCCCGAGCTCGACGAGCGGCAGCGGCAGGTGCTGGGCGCGGAGGAGGAGGCGGTCCGTCGCGAGATCGGCCTGCTCGACGACCTCCGCGCCTGCGTGGCCGGCGAGCGGCGCCGGCTCGACCGGGCGGCCGACATCCTCGCCACGCTCGACGTGCTCGCGTCGCTGGCCGCCGTGGCTCGCTCCCGCGGCTGGGTGCGGCCGGAGGTGACGACCGGCGGCGAACTCCTGGTCGAGGCCGGCCGCCACCCGGTGCTCGAGGAGCTGCTCCCGGCCGGCACGCTCGTGGCCAACGACCTGGCGCTGGCTGCGCTGGCCGACGGCCGCGGCGGCGAGCCGCCGGCGATCTTGCTGGTCACCGGGCCGAACATGGGAGGCAAGAGCACCTTCATCCGCCAGGCCGCGCTGGTGGCCGTGCTCGCCCAGGCGGGGAGCTTCGTGCCGGCACGGCGGGCTCGCGTGGGCATCGTCGATCGGCTCTTCGCCCGCATCGGCGCCGGCGACGACCTGGCCCGCGGCGCGAGCACGTTCCTGGTGGAGATGGCGCAGACGGCGCGGATCCTCAACCGGGCCACGCCCCGGAGCCTCGTGATCCTCGACGAGGTCGGCCGCGGCACGAGCACCTTCGACGGCCTGGCCATCGCCCAGGCGGTGATCGAGCACCTCCAGGCGGCCGTCGGCTGTCGCACGCTGTTCGCGACACACTATCTTCAGCTCGCCGAATTGTCCCGGCTCCCGGGCGTCGCCAACGTGCAGGTGCTGGTCAAGCAGCACCACGAGCAGCTCGTGTTCCTCCACCAGGTGGTCCCCGGCGCGGCCGACAAGAGCTGGGGTGTGCACGTGGCGCGGCTGGCCGGCGTGCCCGGCGCCGTCATCGACCGCGCCCGCGACCTGCTGCTCGGCTTCGAGTCAGACGCGGCCGCCCCCGCGTCGAAGCCCCGCCGCAAGGCGGCCGCCACCGAGCAGCGGTCGCTGTTCGAGTAGCACGCGCCGCTGAAACGCCCATGTGGCGTGCGTCTACTCGCCCAACCCGGCCCGGGCCTGCATAGCCCTCTCGGCGGACGTTCGCGAAGGACATCCTGTCCTTCGCTCTCTGCATGTCCGCTGCGCTTCGGCATCCTGCCTCCGCTTGCTCCCATAGCCCGCGAGAGGGCCTATGCAGACCCAAGCCTGCGCCCACTCGACACTCGGAAGGCTTCGGGCTCCCCGTGCCGCGGGAGCCGGCGTATCTGACCAGCGCAGGCATGGATGGCGGAGCGCAGGCAGATCCGAGTGAGCGGAGGGCTGGAGGCCCGCAGCGAACGTCCGGCGATGCGGCACGGGGAGCCCGGAGCCGGGTTGGGCTCGTTGAGGCCCAGGCCTTACCCGTCACCCGCACTGGTTCATCTTGTCCCGCGGCGTGCCGGCGCCGACGAGCTCGGGCTGCGGCCGGACCGCCGTCGCGACGGCGTCGTCGGGGGCGAGCGTGACGGCGATGCTCTTGTAGGCCGGCGTTCGCGAGAGCGGGTCGGCCGCCTTGGGCACGAGCACGTTGCTCTCGGGGTAATACATCGCCACGCAGCCCGGGCGGATCTGGTCGAAGGCCGACACGATCTGCCTCCGCATCTCTCCCGCGCTGCTCGTGATCCGGCACGTGCCCCCCGCCCGCAGTCCGAACTTCTCGATGTCGTCGGGGTGGATCATCACGATGTCGCGCCGCGTCTGATTGCGGTACAGATCCTCCTCCTCGTAGACGACCGTGTTGAACTGCCCCTCGCTGCGGATCGTCATCAACTGCACCCCGTCCGGCGGCTCCGGGAGGTCGTGCACGCAGAGGTGCGCCCGGCCGTCCGCCGTGGGGAATGCCGGCCGGTCGATGGCCCGCCCCGGGATCGAAAACTCCTTCTTCGTGCGGTCGATTTCCGCGATCTGCTCCAGGCCCGGCACGATCGCCGCGATCGCCTGGCGGATCGTGCTCGTGCGGGCCATGTCGCGCCAGTTCACCGGCCCGCCTTCGCCGAGCACGCGCCGGGCGATGTCGGCGATGATCTCCACCTCGGCCCGGGGGCCGACGTGCCGCGGCTGCCCGCCGTCGGAGAGCCGGATGTAGCTGAACATGCTCTCCTGCGTGGAGGGATCGGGCTCCTCGTCCCGCGCGAGTACCGGGAGGATGATCGTCTCCTCGGCGCCGGTGCCCCAGGCGTGGCCGGTGTTGAGCGACGTGTTCATGTAGACGACGGTGTCGATCTTCTCCATCGCCCGCTTCGCGTAGGTCGCGTCGGGGCTGGCCCCCCAGAGGTTGCCGCCGAGGCAGAAGGCGAACCGCATCTTCCCCGCGTCGGCCGCGTCGAGGCACTCGAGCGTGTCGTAGCCCTTGGTCGTGGGCAGCTTCACGTCGTAGTGGCTTTCGAGCCGGTCGAAGATCGCCTGCTTGAGCGTGGGCGTGACGCCCACGGTGCCCATGCCCTGGATGTTGGAGTGGCCGCGGATCGGCTGCAGGCCGGCGCCCGGCCGCCCCACCATCCGCCGCATGAGGGCCAGCGCCGCGATCGCCTGCACCGTCGCCGCCCCGTGCAGGTGGTGCGTCACGCCCATCGTCCAGGCGAACACGGCCCGCCGGCTGGCGGCGTACTGCGCGGCCATGTCGTCGATCTCGCGTCGCGACACGCCCGCCTTCCGCACGATGTCGTCCCAGGAGAGGGCGTCGAGTCGGGCGGCGAGCTCCCGCCATCCAGTGGCGTGCTGGAGCAAGAACTCCTCGTCCACGATCGGCTCGCCGGCCGCGTTCCGCGGATTGGCGGCGTGCAGCTCCCGGAGCCGCTTCATCAGTCCGTAGACGAGCGCCAGGTCGCCGCCCACGTAAGGCTGCACGTAGGTGCTGGCGATCTCGGCGCCGAACAGCAGCGCCCAGGCGTCGCTGGGCACGGAGAAGTTCACCATTCCCGTCTCGACGATCGGGTTGACGACGATCACCTTGCCGCCGGCGCGGCGGACCATCATCAGGGTCCGCATCATCCGCGGATGATTGCTGGCCGGGTTGCCGCCGATGAGGAACACGCAGTCCGCGTGCTCCATGTCGTCGAGCTTCACGGTGCCCGCGCCGGTGCCGATCACGCTCGCCAGCCCCACGCCGCTGGCCTGGTGGCAGTAGTAGGAGCAGTTGTTGACGTGGTTCGTGCCGTAGAGGCGGGCGAAGAGCTGGAGCAGGAAGCCGGCCTCGTTGCTCGAGCGGCCGCTGAAATAGAAGAACGACTCCTCGGGCGTCGTGCGCCGCAACGTGGCCGCGATCCGCTCCATGGCGTCGGCCCACTCGATCGGCCGATAGTGCTGCGATCCCTTCTCCAGGATCACCGGCTGCACGAGCCGGCCGGCGTGCTCCATCTGGTAGGGCGTGAAGGCCCGCAGCTGCGGGATCGAGTAGGTGGCGAAGAACTCCGGCTTCACGCCCCCCTGCATGTCGGCGACCATCGCCTGGAACGACTTCTTGCAGACCTCGGGGAAGTGGCCGGCCTCGTTGACCATGCCGCCGGCCTGTCCGCCCATGCCCAGCGCGCAGGTCTTGCAGGCGTTCTTGGAACGCATCGCCTTCCAGAACTTCCACAGCCCGCCCGCCTCGCGGGCCTTCTTGAAGGTGTAGAGGACCGCGCGGAACCCGCCGCCGGTCGTCACTTTGCCGAAGAATCGTCCCATCAGGTTGCTCCGGGTGCAGATTGACAATCTGCAACTACTCTTTGAATCATCTTGAGCGGCAGATTGGTAATCTGCCGTGGATCGGCAGCCGCCCTCTATTTCAAACTTACGGTGACGGTCTTCGTTTCCAGATACGGGTCGAGGCCACGCTCGCCCAATTCGCGGCCGAAGCCCGACTGCTTGAACCCGCCGAACGGTGCCGCGGCGTCGAAGACGTCGTAGCAGTTCACCCAGACGGTGCCCGCCCGGAGCCGCTTCGCCACCTCGTGGGCCCGGGCCACGTCGCGGGTCCAGACCGCGGCCGCGAGGCCGAAGGTGGTGGCGTTCGCCCGGCGGATCAGTTCCTCCATGTCGGAGAACTTCAGCACCGAGAGCACCGGCCCGAAGATCTCCTCGCGGGCGATCGCCATCTCGTCCTCGACGTTCGTGAACACCGTCGGCTCGATGAAGAAGCCCTTGTCGCCCACCCGTTTCCCGCCGACGGCGCAGGTCGCGCCCTCGCGCTTCCCGGAATCGATGTAGCCCATGATCTTGTCGAACTGGGCCTTGTCCACCTGCGGCCCCTGCTGGGTGGCGGGGTCGAAGGGGTCGCCCACCCGCCGGCTTCGGGTCTGCTCGACCACCCGCTCGACGAACTTATCGTGGATCGTGTCGTCCACGAACAGCCGCGATCCGGCGCAGCAGCACTGCCCCTGGTTGAGGTAGATGCCCACGTGGGCCCCGGCCGCCGCAGCGTCGAGGTCGGCGTCGGCGAAGACGATGTTCGGGCTCTTGCCGCCGAGTTCGAAGGTCAGCCGCTTCAGTTGGTCGGCGGCCTGTCGCATGATGATCTGCGCCGTCTCGCCCGAGCCGGTGAAGGCCACCTTGTCGATGCCGGGGTGCTTGACGATCGCCGCGCCGGCGGTCGGGCCGAAGCCCGGCACCACGTTGATCACGCCGTCGGGCACGCCCGCCTTCTGGGCCAGCCGCGCCAGCCGCAGACAGGTGAGCGGCGTCTGCTCGGCGGGCTTCATCACGATCGTGCAGCCGGCGGCCAGCGCCGGCCCCCACTTCCAGGCCACCATCAGGATCGGGAAGTTCCAGGGAATGACCTGCCCCGCCACGCCCACCGGCTCGCGGCGCGTGTAGCAGAAATAGTTGCCGTTGATGGGAATCGTCTGGCCGTGGATCTTGTCGGCCCAGCCGGCGTAGTACCTCAAGGCGTCGAGAGCCAAAGGGATGTCGCCCGTGCGGGCGTCGCTCACCGGCTTGCCGTTGTCGAGCGATTCGAGGGCGGCCAGTTCGTCGATCTCCGCCTCGATGAGGTCGGCGAGCCGGAGCATGATCCGGCCCCGTTCGCGGGCGTTCATCCGCGGCCAGGGCCCGTCGTCGAAGGCCTTGCGGGCGGCACGCACCGCGGCGTCCACGTCGGCGGCGTCCCCCTCGGCGACCTGGGCGATCACCTCCTCGGTCGCCGGGTTGATGGTGGCGAAGGTCTTGCCGCTCCTGGCGGGCGTCCACTGACCGTCGATAAAGAGCTGCGTCTGGCGAATCTGCGGTGCGGCCGCGCGGCGCGGCGCTGTGGCGGTGGCCATGGAATCGCTCCTTCGGTCGTGAAAAACGCCGGCTCGATGACGTTGGCCGTGCGAAAAGTTGCTTCGCGGATCGTACCTGCGGTACGCTGCCTGCGGCAAGATTGCCGGCGGTGTGGAAGCTGCACCGTCCCTTCCGAGTTTCAATCTGCATCGAGGAGCTCTCTGAAATGCGCGCAGCATGTGCCATGGCGGTGGTGATGTTCGGGGCGGTGGTGGCGGTCGCCGAAGTGACCAGCGGCCCGCAGGTGGGCGAGACCGTCGGTGCCTTCACGGTGACCAAGGTCACGGGCAACCCCGACGACGGCGTCGCCGAAGGTCGTAACATCTGCTACCGCTGCAAGATGGGCGGCCGGCCGGTGGTGATGGTGTTCGCCCGCTCGGCCGACGAGAAGCTCGCCAAGCTCCTCAAGAAGATCGAGGAGGAGGTCGAGGAGCACCAGGACGAGAAGCTCTCGAGCTTCGTCAACATGATCGGCACCGACGCCGAAAGCCTGAAGAAGGCGGCGGCGGAGTTCGCGACCAAGCACGGCATCAAGCGGATCGCCTTCGTCGTGCCCGATGACACGAAGGACGGCCCGCCGGACCTGAAGATCGCCCCCGACGCCGAGGTCACGGTGATCTGCTACAAGGGCAACAAGGTGGAGGCCAACCACGCCTTCTCCAAGGGTGCCCTCTCCGACGAGAAGATCGACGCCGTCGTCTCGGCCTCCTGCAAGCTGGTGGAGTGACCGCGGCCGGCTGACGAGCGAATGTTTCGGCGGCCCGGGGAGCGATTCCCGGGCCGCCATCGTTTTCGCATCTGCCCGCCGCGGCTGGAGCCACCCCGCATGGTGATTCCCCTGCTTCGCTCCCTCGCCGACCGGATCGTGCGGTGCGCGATCACGGCCTACCGGCCCGATGAGAAGTTCGCGGCTTTCATGGAGCGGGCCGTCACGCAGGAGGATCCGCGGGCCCGCGTGACCGTCGCCGTGCTCGCACCGGCGGAGAGCCGGCGGCTGTTCGGCGTGGACGTGGGTCGGCGCGGCATTCAGCCGGTGTTTCTGCAGATCGAGAACCGCGCGGCCACGGCCCTGCGGCTGCAGGCGGTGACGATCGACCCCCGCTACTTCACGCCGCTGGAGGCGGCGGGCGTGAACCACTTCTCGATCACGCGTCGGCTCTCGGCGTTCGGCGCCCTGGGCTGGCTGTTCTTGCCGCTGCTGCTCTTTGCGCCGCTGAAGCTCCTCACCGCGTGGCTGGCCAACGGCCGCATGGACGCGGTCTTCCGCCGCCAGGGCTTTCGGCTGGTGCCGATCCAGCCGGGCGCGACGGCCGCGGGCTTCGTGTTCACGACGGTCGACCTGGGCACGAAAGTCGTGCACGTGCGGCTCACCCCGCTGGAGCCGCTGCGGGCGAGCATCGCCCGGCTGCTGGCGCATTCGCCGGCCGCCGGCCCCGGCGACACCCCGGTGGACCTCGTGTTCACGGTGCCCGTGCCGGGCATCGCCGCCGACTACCTCGACCGCGACTTTGCGACGCTGCGGCCGGACCACGCCATCGAGCCCTGCACGCAGGACGACCTCGTGCCGCGGCTGGAGGCGATGCCGGCCGCCACCGCCAACGCGGCCGGCACGCGGGCGGGCGATCCGGCGAACCTGGTCGTGATCGGCGACTTCGAGACGCTCCTCGGGGCGTTCGCGGCCCGCTGGGACGAGAGCGAGACGATCTCGCTGGCCACCTGCTGGAAGACCGTGAAGGCCTTCCTGCTGGGGTCGAACTACCGCTACTCGCCGGTCAGCCCGCTGCACCTCTTCGGCCGCGACCAGGACATCGCCCTGCAGCGGACGCGGCACTCGATCAACGAGCGGCTCCATCTCCGGCTCTGGCTCACGCCGCTGGGCTTCGAGGGCAAGCCGGTGTGGGTGGGCCAGGTGAGCCGCGACATCGGCGTGCGGTTCACCACGCAGGCCTGGAACCTGACAACCCACCGCATCGACCCCGACGTGGACGAGTCGCGGGACTACGTCATCGAAGATCTCGTCGCCGCCGGCCGCGTCCGGGCGGCCGGCTACGTCGGCGGCGTGGGGGCGTGTTCCCCGACCGCTCCCCGCCACAACCTCACCGGCGATCCCTACTTCACCGACGGCAAGCGGGCGGTGATCCTGCTGGCGGCGACGCGGTCGGCGTGACCGCGGGTATCATGCAGGCATGGTCGCGCTCGACACCCTCGCCGCCGACGTGCTCCAAGAGATCGCCGCATCCTTCCCGGGCCGGCGGGTGCTGGGTGCTTGGCTGTATGGCAGCCACGGCCGGGGGGAGTCACGCGCCGACAGCGACGTGGACATCGCCGTGCTCTGCGACGCCCCGCTCGATCCGGTGCATCTCTTCGATGCCGCGGGCCGGCTTGGGACGCGGATCGGGGCGGCCGTAGATCTCGTGGATCTCCGCCGGGCCGGCGGACTCCTGCGGGTCGAAGCCACGCATCGTGGTTGCGTGCTCGTGCCGCCGACGACCGAAGCCAGCGTGTTCGTGACCCACGCGCTCGCCGACTACGCCGCCTTCGCCCCGCGCCGCCGGGCCGCCACCCGGGCCTTCGAGGAGAAGCTGCGTGGCCGATGACGTCGTGATCCAGAAACTCGCCAGCATCGACCGCTGCCTCGCGGCGGTGCGGCGCTATGTGGCGGGTGATCTCGGCCGGCTCGAGGAGCCGATGGTGCTCGATGCGGTGGTGTTGAACCTGCAGCGGGCCTGCGAGCAGGCGATCGATGCAGCCTGCCGCGAAGTCTCGCGGCGCGGCCTGGGCGTGCCCGCCGACAGTGCCGACGCGTTTTCGCTTTTGGAGCGAGAGCGAGTTCTGTCGTCGGCCGTGGCCGAGCGGATGCGGCGGATGGTGGGCTTCCGCAACGTGGCGATTCACGAATACCGGCGGCTCGACCCGGCGGTCGTCCGTACGGTCGTCGAGCACCGTCTCGGCGACTTCGAGGCGCTGTGCCGGGAATTGGTGGACGCGTCGTAGCCTCTCTCGCCAGCCGGAGCCTGCCGATGAATCTGCCGCCCGATCTCGCCGCCCTGCTGCGATCCCTGCTCCTCGGCCGCGGCATCGCGGCCCTGGCGACGCTGCACGACGGCCGCCCGTTCGCGTCGATGATTCCGTTTGCCGTCGCGACGGTCGCGGGCGACCTGCGGCTGGTCACGCACGTCAGCGGCCTCGCCGCCCACACCCGTGACATGCGGTCGGTGCCCGACGTCTGCCTGCTGGTGACGGCGCCGGAATCGGCCGACGTCCCGCCGCAGGCCCTGTCGCGGGTGTCGATTTCCGGCCATGCCCGATTCGTGTCGGCGGACGATCCGACGCACGCCGCCCTGAAGGCCGCCTACCTCGAAAAGTTTCCGGAGGCGGTGGACCTCTTTCAGTTCGCCGACTTTTCACTCGTGGCGATCGAGCCCACGTCGGCACGATTCGTGGCCGGGTTCGCTCGGGCGATGACGTTGCCGCCGGACCACCTGGCGGAGGTTCTGCATGGCGACCCCACGTGAGTGATCAGGCATGACGTGCCCCGTACCCATTCCGCCGCAAAGCCTCTCGACGCTTGCTCGCGAGGTGCTCGAGCGGCTGGCCAAGCAACCTGCCGCAGCGGAAGTCGTGCTTGGTGGCGGGGTGGCGCTCGCGCACTACCTCGACTACCGGACAACGCATGACCTCGATGCCTGGTGGGCTTCCGGGCCGACCGCGGTGGCGGACCGACTGCTCACGGACGTCATGCAGGCCGTGGCGACACGCCATGGGCTGACCCTCACCAAGCGTTGCTGGGGCGAAACGGCGAGCCTCGAACTCGCCGACGGACAACGCCGGGTGTTCTCCTTGCAGATTGCCACCCGCGACCGGTGGCTCGACGTGCCTCTCGTCGCGGCGTGGCCGCCCGTCCGCATCGAGACGCTGCGCGACAATGTGGCTGCAAAGATGACGGCGCTCGTGGAGCGTGGAGCACCGCGCGACCTGCGCGACGTCCATCAACTGTGCCTCCGCGGCCTCGTCGGCGTCGATGAGTGCTGGGACTTGTATCGGCGAAAGAATCCTGACCGCTCTCCTCGCGACGCGGCAGCGAAAGTGCTGCATGCGGTGGAGAGGTTGGAGATGCAGCGGCCGCTGGATACGATCGAGGAAGAAGCGTCGCGGCGTGACGCGGAGGCCGTCCGGCGCTGGTATCGAGATGTGTTTTGCCGCATCTCCGCGTGACCTCACCCCTGATCATTCCCGGCCGATGGTGCCTGCCGTGCCGCTCGATCATTCCGTATACCCCGATGTTTCGCACCCGCCGGATGAGTTGTGGTCGTCGGCGGAGAAGGCGGATTACATGCAGCGAATCTGCGCCGCGTTCGACTTCGGCGTGTTTCCACTGCGGGAGGACTGGGATCGCTTTGCCTCGTGGCGGTCGATCTTCGACGCGTTTCCGCTGCCTGATTCGCCGGCCTATCACACGTTCCGATCATGGTTCGGATGGCCGCCGGTGCCGCGGGGCACGTGCTGGCTGACGCCTCCCTGGCGGGCCCAAGACCAGCGCGAAGGCCGCAGCGACCCATGCGAACAGGCGGTGTGAGGGCAGGGGCCTGACGGCGCGAGTTCCGAGGGGTATAGTTTTTGTATCAGGGCGGCGTAGCTCAGTTGGTTAGAGCACCGGCTTCATAAGCCGGGGGTCGAGGGTTCGAGCCCCTCCGCCGCCACTTCCGATCGCCCGGCCCCGGTCACCCGGGGTCGGGCAGTCATTCACCGAGTTCCGGCCGCCGAGTATTTCGAGTGGCCGCAAACATCGGCGAGTGACCTCAAGGACTTCAACTCCTCGCCGCTCGGATACTACGAGCGGAAAGTCCTCGGTCAAGTCCCGAGGAAGCAGACCCCCGCTCTCAAGCACGGGGAGAACCTGCACCTCTGGCACGAACTGGGTGAGGACCAGTTCTGGGATCGCGTCGACATCGCGCCCGATTCCTATCTGACCGCGACGGGCAACCTGTCGAAGAAAGGCGAGGACTGGCTGGCGGCCCTGGAGCCAGGACGCCTCGGTCTGACAGCGGTCGATCGCGAGAAACTCTGGAAGCAGACACGCCAGATCCTCGCGAATCCTGCGGCCAAGCAGCTCATCGACTCCCGTATCGACGCCGAGTTCAGCGTCACATGGGATTGGCAGGGCCATGCCATGCGGTGCCGCTGTGACGGCGCCACCCCGGAAGTCTGGTACGACCTCAAGACCACATCGGACACGACGCCCCTCAAGACTTTCTGGCGATCGGTTCTCGACTACCAGTACGACCTCCAAGCCGCCATCTACGAAGCGGCGGCACAAGCGGCTGAGTGGCCCGAGCATTCGCTGCACTTCATCGTCACACAGAACGCGCCCCCGCACGCGTGTCATGTCGTGACTCTCCCCCGCGCGGTCACCGCCCGAGCAACGGAGCGGGCGCTGCGGCTGCTCGAAGAACTGCGCCAGCGGACCGAGTGGAACGCCTGGATGCCGACGGACTACGGATCGGTCACGGAACTGGAGTGTCCTGCTTTTATGAGGGGAGAAGGCAATGGATGGGGCGAATAACGGGCACACGCGGGTGTTCATGTACCGACGCGAGCAGTCGGCCAGCCTCGGCGAACTGTTCGCCGCGCTGGCCAAGGCCAAGCTCGAGCCGGAGTGGTGCGCCCAGATCGCGAAGAACGCCAAGGCCCAGTACGGCGGGTTCGTGAACATGGCCGGGCTCATCGGCTCGACGGAGGCGGCCCTGTCGAAGCACTCGCTCGTGGTGAACCAGACATTCCACTACGACACCGAACCCCTGCTCCTGGTCACCGAACTCGGGCACGGCGGGTCCGGCCAGTTCATCCGCTCGATTCTGCCGATCCCGAAACTGCCCAAGGTGCAGGAGCAGAAGTCGGTCATCACCTACATGCGGCGGGCCGGCTACGAGGCGCTCCTCGGCCTGGCCCCGTCCGACCCGAAGGCCGACGACGACGGGGATGCCGCCAACAGCGCCCAGGCGCCGGCACACGACCCGACCGAATGGCGACGGCTGGAACTCGTGGCCAAGCAGAAGATCGGCGCCGCCCGGACCAAGGACGAACTCCTGTCCTTGGTTGCACGGGTGCATGCCAAGTTCGAGGCCGGGGAACTACCGCAGTCTGCCGTCGATCGCTTGATCGCGGCGGCGGAGGAGCGTCGCGCCGTGATCGTCGGCGAGTTGGCGGAGTGAGGAGATGCAGGCAGCGGAGTGCATGGAGCAGGTCTACCAGGAGTGCAAGGCGGTCGGCCTCAAAGCCGTCGCCTGCCGGCTGGGCGTCACGTGCGAGCAGCTCGTGGCGGACCTGCACAACGCGGGAGTCATGCGGAGCGACGGATGTCCGTCGCGCAGAGAGATCGCGGAGCGATGCAGGGATGTGCAGCGGTCATGGATAGACGAACGCCCTGACTCCTGGTGGGAGGCCGTGGGGCCCAGGGCGGCAGGCTGATGGCTGGGGTTCGTAGGAGGAACCGGGAATGAGTTGCGGGCAGCTTTTCGAAACCGGACGCGATACTTCGCGGTATCGCCTCCGACCGTACCAGGTCGCTGCCGTCGGGCAGATCGAGGAAGCGTGGGGGGATCTCCGGACTCCCACGACCTTGTCCGTCATGGCGACCGGCACGGGGAAAACCGAAGTTGCCGCCGAACTCATTCGACGGGCGGCGGACCAGGGACACGGTTCGCTGTTCATCGCACCTTTCATCGACCTTGTTTCCCAAACGGCTGGGAGGCTGCGGTCGAGGGGGGTGGCCTGCGGCGTCGAGCAGGGCGGCCTGCGGTCCAACGAGGACATCACGGTGGCCTGCTACGCGAGCCTGCTCTCCCGGCGCCGCTGGGAGCAGTTCGTCGGCCGGGTGAAGCGGGTGATCGTGGACGAAGTCCACCTGAACTTCACGCCCGCCTCCATGCGCATGCTCGAGGCATTCGTCGAGGATGGCGCCAAGATCTTGGGCATGACCGCCACGCCCGACCGCGGCGGCGATCCGCTGCTTTCCTGGTACGGGAAGGTCAGCGTCTTCTACCCCTACCACTCCGCCTTGAACGACTGGTGGCTGGTGCCGGCCCGCATCTGGATGACGGTTCTCGACGATCTCGACCTGTCGGTATTCAAGCGGCGGCACGGCGACTTCGATGCCGAGGAGTTGGGCCGGATCATGGCCCAAGAGAAAGCCGTCCAAGGGATCGGCTCGATGGTGGAGCAGCACCACGACGGCAAGCCGTCGGTCGTGTTCTGCCAGAGCATCCAGCAGTCCGAGCAACTGCTCCGCGATCTCTCACGCCGAGGCATTCACGCGGCCATAGTTCACTCCAAGATGGACGTCCAGGAGCGGCGGATGCACCTCCGCGACTTCGAGGACGGCACGACGAACGTGATCCTCAACGTCGGCTGCCTGACGACCGGCTGGGACTATCCCCCGGTCTGCAAGGTGTTCATCGCCAAGCCGACGCTCTCCAAGGCCAAGTACTGCCAGATGTTCGGCCGGGGTGTCCGTCCGCTGCCCGGTGTGGTGGACAACTGCGCGACCGCCGATGCGCGGCGGCAGGCGATCGAGTCCAGCGACAAGCCGTTCTTCGAGGTCTTCGACATCACGGACAGTTCCCGCTTCAACGACCTGCGGTCCGCGGTGGAC
>JBIKND010000050.1:0-21410 GCA_044358905.1 Pirellulales bacterium
ACTCTGCGGCTCCACGGCAGGCGGCGCGTTGTAGGTGCAGACTGGCAGTCTGCACACCGGAGCCGTGCGCATTCCGCAGAGTACCACTCTGCGGCTACACGGAACCGCCAATCGCGGATTCCGCAGAGTGCCACTCTGCGGCTACACGGCAGGCGGAACGGCGTCGATCGCTCGTCCACGGCCCCGCAGGCGTGAAGTTCAGTCGTCGAAGCGAACTTCGAGAATCTCGAACTTCATCGTGCCGGCGGGCACGTCGATCGACACCTTCTCGCCCACCTTTTTGCCCAGCAGGCCCTGGGCCAGCGGACTGGCGACGTTGATCCTGCCGGCGTCGTAGTCTTCCTCGCCGGCGCCCACGAGCACGAAAATCTCCTCGTCGCCGAACTTGAGGTCCTTGACCACGACCGTGGCCCCGAACACGACCTCGTCGCCGGCCTCCTTCGCCCGCTCCACGATCACGGCCCGGGCCAGTTTGTCGCGGAGGAGGTTGATCTTGGCCTGCATCATGCCCTGGCTCTCGCGGGCCCCGTGGTACTCCGCGTTCTCGCTGAGGTCCCCCTCGCTGCGGGCCGCGGCGACGCGGGCGGCGAGCTTGGGCATCTCGACGTTTTCGAAGTGATCGACCTCGGTCTTGAGCTTCTCGTAGCCGGCACGAGTCATGGGAATGCGATCGGACATGTCGGTCTCTCCAATTCCTGGACGGTCACTCCTGGGACGGTGGCATCGGCCCCGACGCGGCGGCCCGCGGTCAGGCCGAGGCGGACGCCTCGGGCACGTAGAGCAGGCGGCCGCAGCTGCGGCACATCACGACCCGGCCGAGCATCAGATCGGAAAGCATGTTGCCCGTGATCTGCTGAAAACAGCCGCCGCAGCTCTGCCCCTCGGCCGGCGCCATGCCGTCGGCGCCCTTGTGCTTCACCACCCGTTCGTACTTTTCTCGCACATCGACGGCGAGTTCCTTCTCGACCGCCTCCAGTTCGGCACGCACCCGCGTCACCTCGCCGTTGAGGCGGCCCGTCTCGGCAGCCACCGCCGCCTGTGCGTCGGCGAGCAGTTTCTTGGCCGCCGCGACCTCCGCATCGGCCGCGGGGACGGTGGGCTTGAGGGCGTCGATCCGTTCCAGCGCCTCGAGAATCTCGTCCTCCAGCACCTTGAGCGCCATCTTGTCGGCCGCGATCTGCTCGGTCAGCGTCTGATACTCGCGATTCGTCTTGCAGGCGTTGAGCTTGCCCTCGAGGTCGCGGTTCTTCGCCTCGGCCGACTTGAGCTGGAGCTGCTTCTGGTCGGCCGCCATCCGCGCCTTCTTGACGTCGTCCTGGGCGGCGGCCTTCTTCGCCTCCGCGGCCTCGAATTGCTTGGTGCGAGCCGCGACCTGCCGCGGCCCCGCGGCGAGCTGGTCCTGGAGGTCGGCCAATTGCTGGTGAATTCGGTGCAGAGTGCGGAGCGTGGCGGTGGTGACGGCTGCGTTCATGCGACCTTTCAACAACCCGCGCGGGCCGCCCCCCACTCGGGGGGGCCGGCCGGCCGATGGTGCACCGTGCGGCCGAGCACCGCGGCGGGTCAGTTGACGCTCGCGGCCGTGCCTTCCATGAAGTTTTCGAGCTGCCGCGACCGGACGGGGTGCTGGAGCTTCTTCACGGCCTTGGCCTCGATCTGCCGGACCCGCTCGCGGGTGACACGGAAGATCCGGCCCACCTCCTCGAGCGTGTAGGTGTAGCCGTCGGTGAGGCCGTACCGGAGCCGGATGATCTCCCGCTCGCGGTACGTGAGGGTCTTGAGCAGCGACTCGATCCGGTCCCGCAGCAGGCCGTGCGTCGTCGACTGTGTGGGGCTGGCCACGCCCACGTCCTCGACGAACTCGCTGAAGCTGGCGTCCTCGCTCTCGCCCACGGGGCGGTCGAGGCTCATCGGCTGCCGCCCCATCTCCAGCACGCGGCGGGCCTCCTCCACCGGCACCTCGGCGGCGTGCGCGATCTCCTCGGGCGACGGCTCGCGGCCAAACTCGTGCAGCAGCTTCTTGGCCGTGGTCCGCAGCTTCGAGAGCACGTCGATCATGTGCACCGGGATGCGGATCGTGCGGGCCTGGTCGGCGATGGCTCGCGTGATCGCCTGCCGGATCCACCAGGTGGCGTAGGTCGAGAACTTGAAGCCGCGCCGATACTCGTACTTGTCAACGGCCCGCATCAGCCCCGTGTTGCCCTCCTGGATCAGGTCGAGGAAGGAAAGCCCGCGGTTGCGGTACTTCTTCGCGATCGACACGACGAGCCGGAGGTTGGACGCCGACAGGGCCCGCTTGGCGGCCTCGTACTCGTCGCGGAGCTTCTCCAGCCCCGCCACACGGGTGCGGAGCGACCGCGGGCTTTCCAGCGTCGTGAGCATCAGGTCGCGGAGTTCCTTCCGCATGTCGGCCCGGTCGTCCCGCGACATCCGGCCCTCCTTCATGGCCCGCAGGTCATGCTGGAGCTGGTCCATCCGCGACGACATGCCGCGGAGGAGCTTCACCAGCGGCTGCACGCGGCGGGTGCGGAGGCTCAACTCCTCGACGAGTACCAGCGACTTGGCCCGGTTGCGGCGGAACCGCTGCCGGGCGGCACGGGCCTCCTCGGCCGCGGTGCGGCGGCTGATGAGCAGCCGGAAGTCGGCCTGCGCTGCCCCCATCAGATGGTCGAGGGTCGCGAGGTTGTGCGGCATCCGCGCCTGGATCTGCTCCTTCGTGAGCCGCTCGGTGAGCGACACCTTGATCGTGCGGTCGAAGGGCAGGGCGCCCTCGTGGACGCGCCGCAGCGTGTCCACCGTCGTGCGCAACGAATAGGCGCAGCCGAGGACGGCGCGGCGGAACCGCTTCCGCGTGACCTCGATCCGCTTCGCGAGCGAGATTTCCTCGCGCCGCGAGAGCAGGGGGATCTCCGCCATCTGCGCCAGGTACATGCGGATCGGGTCGTTGCCCGCGTTGGACGGCGGCGTGGTGATCGCCTCATCGCGGCGCGGCTTGACGGGGGAGGCGGCCGCCGTCACGACGGGCGTGCTGGCTTCTCCGGCAGGCTCCGGCGGGGTGTCGACGAGCTCGATGCCCTGCTCCTCGAGGGCCACCAGCAGGGCGTCGATCTTCTCCGGGTCGACCGCTTCGTCGGGAAGGTAGGCGTTGACTTCGTCGAAGGTCAGGTACCCGAGCTGTTTTCCGACGGCGATCAGCCGCGACAGGTCGCCGTCACCGGCTCCCTGGGGGCCGGCGGCACGCTGCTCGCCCGCCGGCTGCGGCAGCCGGTTCGAGGCACCATTCGACTGATTGCTCACGTTTCTCATCGCAGGGTTCTCCTTCACCATCGTACCGTCACTCGCCACGCCCCCCGGACCGCCGGTGGAATCCGGTGGCCGCTGGCAACGACGAGACGGGCATCCTCACCCATCCTTGGGATCGGTCATGCCCTGAGCCGCCCGCCGCTCCGCGACGAGCCGCTCCAGAAGTTCCGCCTCCGACCGGGAATCCAGCCGGGAGGTTTTCAGGGTCCTCGCGCTCGCGTGCGCCTGCCGCTCGGCGGAGCGGCGTCGCAGGGCGTCTTCGAGGTGGTTGATGCGTTCGCCGGGCTCGATCGGCCCCCGCTCGGCGCTGGTTTCGTCGACGGCGACGAGCAGGCTCTGGAGCGCCGGGTCCTCGATCTCGAGCAGTAGGTCCTGGAGGGCGACCGGCCGGCCCTGGCCATGGAGCCGCTCCGCGGCCTGAAGCACGGCCCGCGCCTCGCGGCTCTCCAATCCCGCAGCACCCACCTGCCGCACGATGAGACCGGCGCTGTCGGGCACGCCGACAAGCACCTCGATCACCTCGCGGTCCCAGGCGGGGAGCCGCGGCAGCGACCGCGACACGGCGTTCTCGGCCTCGACCGCCGGCGTGGAACGGTCCCGCAACTCGAGCATCCGGCCGCGCAGCACGTCGCGCGACAGGCCGAAGCGGCGGGACAGGCGGCCGAGCACCTGGTCCTCGCGGAGCCGCCGCTGCGAGGGCGACAACGGCGAACGTGGCGAGACGGCGGCGAGCGCCTTGAGCACGCTCTCGATGGACGCCAGGGCGGCATCGTCGCCGGCGTCGGGGGCGAGCGCGGCGAGGGCCTCGTCCATCCGATACTCGAGCGGATCACCGGCGGAGTCCACGAGCGCCTCGAAGGCCGCACGGCCCCGCTCCATCACGAACTCGCAGGGGTCGACGCCCGCCGGCATCCGGGCGATCCGCACGTCGATCGGTTCGGCCAAGAGCACGTCGAGAATCTCGTTGGCCCGCCGCCGGCCGGCATCGTCGCCGTCGAGCACGAGCACGATCCGGTCGGCGTAGCGCCGCAGCAGTTTCGCGTGCCGCTCACCCAACGCCGTGCCGAGAACTGCCACCACGTCGTCCATGCCCGCCTGACGGGCGGCGAGGCAGTCGGTGTAGCCCTCGACCACGATCGCCCGCCGCGACTGCGTCATCGCCTCGCGCGCGGTGTCGAGGCCATAGAGCATCGAACTCTTGGAGAACAGCGGTGTCTCGGGGGAGTTGATGTATTTCGCGGGATCGTCGGACCCCGGCAACACGCGGCCGCCGAAGGCGACGCAGCGGCCCTGCGGGTCGCGGATCGGGAACATCACGCGGCCGCGGAAGCGGTCGTAGTGGCCGGAGCGTTCCTGGCGTTCGACGGCCAGCCCCGTGCGGACGAGATCGGTCGCGGCGATGCCGGCGGCCGCCGCCTGCCGGGCGAGCCAGTCCCACGCCTGCGGGGCGTAGCCGAGGCGAAACCGCTCGATCGTGGCCGCCGTGAGGCCGCGGTCGGCGAGGTAGGCGCGGGCCGGTCCCGCCTCGGGGTGCGAACGCAGGCAATCGTGGAACCGGTCGGCCGCCCAGGAGAGCGCCTTCCAGAGCGCGGCTTTGTCGTCGGCCGCCAGGCCGCCACGACCCTTGGGGATCGTGATTCCGGCCCGATCGGCAAGCTGCTCCAAAGCCTCACGAAACTCGACCTTCTCCATCCGCATGAGAAAGTTGAAGACGTCGCCGCCCACGTCGCACACCCAGCAGCGGTAGGTCTGACGCTCCTGGTTGACCTGGAAGCTCGGGCGGGAGTCGTCGTGCCACGGGCAGAGCCCGACCATGGCCTTGCCCTGACGCCGCAGCGCGATGTATGAGCCAACCACTTCGGCGATGTCGACGGCGTCGCGGACCCGTTCCTTCAGGTCGTCGCGAGGGGCCGGGGTGGAAGGCTGAAGGGGCACGCTGAAGCCTCAAAAAACCGCGCTGCTCGAAGGCACCGCCGGAATGTATGGACGCCCCAAAAGCGGGTCAACGCCAACTTGCGGCCCCGTAATTCGCCCAGTTTGCCGCGGCGATCAGGACAGCAGCCGATCGACGCTGTCCAGCAGCCTGTCCATGGCGAACGGCTTGCGGATGTAGTCGTCGACCCCCAGCATTTCGGCGTAGGCCTTGTGGCGGCTGCCCTCGTTCGCCGTGATCATGATCACGCGGACCGGGTTGGGGCTCGAACGCCGCAACTTCTCCAGCACCAGAAAGCCGCTTCGCTTCGGCATCATCATGTCGAGCACGACGAGATCGGGCCCGTCGCCCTCGGCCATCGCCAGCCCTTGGTTGCCGTCCCGGGCCACGAGAATCTGGTACCCACGCGACTCCAAAACCGTCCGCATCGAGTCGATGATCTCGGGATCGTCGTCGACGAGCAGAATCCGCTTGCCGGCTGGATTGGCCGAGTCTGGGGAGCCTTCGGACGCGGCTTTGGGAGCAGCCTTTCGCGTTCTCTTCTGGCCTGGCATCAGAACCTCGGTGCAGGGATAAAACCCGCTGCATGGTATCAGGAACGGGTCGCCGGTTCCAACACGCGGTCTCCAAGGCAGAGCGCGGCGCCGAGCAGGCCGATCGCCGCGCCACACGCGACATCGCTCGGGTAATGAGCCGACGACACGATCCGCTGCGTCGCCGCGAGCGTCGCGATCACGGCAAAGAGAACTGTAGCGCGTGGATATCGCCAGGCCAACGCCGCCGCGAACCCGGCGGCCACGGCTGCGTGACCCGACGGAAAACTCGTCACGTCGGCGTGGCTCGAGGAGGTGGGCACGAGAGCCGTGACACCGAACGTGCCGAGCGCCGAGTCGATTGCGGCCAGGTCGGCCGCCCGGGGGCGCACCCGCTCGACCGAGGCTTTGATCAAATCGACGATCAGGCCACCCGTGAACGTCGCGCCGATGATGCGGAGGAAGTCGCGGGCTCCCGGATCGGCGACGCGTGACCGGCCGGGACGCGGAAGCCGGAGCCCCGGATCGAGCACGAGCACCACGACGAGCAGGGCGGCCGCACCCGTGCCGTGGGCGAAAGCCTCGGAGAAATTGACCAGACGCAGCGCCTCGCGGGGCAGTCGCTGCGTCTTGCACCAGCGGGCCACGGGCAGGTCGATCGCCAGTGCCAGCCCGCCGAGCCCTAGGAGGGCTGCCGCCAGCAGCGCGACGCGGGCCCGAAACCGGCCTGCAGAGGCCTCGGAGGGCGCCGTCTGCGTCCGGACTGTCGTGTCGTGCGTAAATCCCATGCGGCGAGTGTGGCAGATCGGGGCCGGACGGTCGAGATCGCCACGCACGGCGTGCGCGGGCCCGCTCAGAGCCACAGGCCGCGGTCGAGCAGCCGATAATTGATCGCCTCGCTGACGTGGGCGCAGCCGATGCCCTCGGCCGCATCGAGGTCGGCGATCGTCCGGGCGACCCGCAAGACCTTGTCGTGGGCGCGGGCCGAGAGCCCCATGTCGGCCACGGCGGCCCGCAGTAGCTCGGAGGCCGCCGGCTCCATCCGGCAGAACTCCCTGATCTGACGCGAGTTCATCCGCGCGTTGGCCCGGGTGGCCGTGCCTGCGAACCGCTCGGCCTGACGAATCCGCGCCGCGAGCACCGCCTCGCGCATCTGGCCGCTCGACGTGCCGGCGCGACTCGCCGCCAGCTCGCGGAAGGGGACGGCGGGCACCTCGAGGTGGATGTCGATCCGGTCGAGCAGAGGCCCCGAGACCTTGCCCATGTACTTTTCAACTTGCGGCACTGTGCATTGGCACTCGCGCCGCGGATCGCCGCGGTAGCCGCAGGGACATGGATTCAGCGCCGCCACGAGCATGAAATCGGCCGGAAAATTCGTCGTCGTCTTCGCGCGGCTGATGGTCACAGAGCCGTCCTCGAGCGGTTGCCGCAGCACCTCCAGTGTGCGGCGGTTGAACTCGGGGAGTTCGTCCAAAAAAAGGACGCCGTTATGGGCGAGGGATATCTCCCCGGGCATCGGCACGGAGCGGCCGCCGATGAGGCCGGCTTCGGAGATCGTGTGATGCGGCGCGCGGAAGGGGCGCGTGGCCAGCAGTGGCTGGCCCGGCTGCATGAGGCCGAGCGCACTGTAGATGCGGGTCGTCTCGATCGACTCGGCGGCCGAGAGCTGTGGGAGGATGGTGGGGATCCGCTTGGCGAGCATCGTCTTGCCGCCGCCCGGGGGGCCGACCATCAAGCAGTTGTGGCCGCCGGCCGCGGCGACGCAGAGGGCCCGCTTGGCCGCCTCCTGGCCGCGGACGTCGGCGAAGTCGATGTCATAGGTCGCGAAGCGGTCGAACCATTCCGCCACCCGCGGCGGCGCCGGGGGAATATGGAGGTCGCCGGCGAAGAACTGCACCGCCTCCGTCAGCGACGCCACCGGGATGACCTCGATCTCCTCGACGACGGCCGCCTCCGTCGCGCTGGCTGTCGGCACCACGACGCCCTTGAGCGGCCGGTCGGACGCGTCGCCCTGCCGCGCCTGCCGGGCGGCCGCCATCGCGATCGACAGGGCGCCGCGGGCCGGCCGCGTGAAGCCCTCGAGGGAGAGCTCACCCACGACGGCGTAATCACGCAGGCGTTCGGATGAAAACTGGCCGCTGCCGGCGAGGATCCCGAGCGTGATCGGCAGGTCGAATGTCGCCGCCTGCTTCGGCAATTCGGCCGGGGCCAGATTGACGACGATCCGGTCGTTGGGGCGGTTGAAGCCGGAATTGACCATCGCCCGGGCGACCCGGTGCGTGCTTTCGCGGATCGCGGCGTCGGGCATACCGACGAGCACGGTGGCCGGCAGGGCCCCTGCGGAGACATCGACCTCGACGTCGACCGGCACGGCGTCGATGCCAAAGAGAGAGAAGGTGTGGAGGCGGGCGAGCATGACGCGGTCCTTTCGTGATGTGGGAAGCGGCTGCTGATATGAGGAAAAATGACCGTCGATCGCCGAGTGTATACATGCGTGCACTATTGTCAAGCGCAAGAAAAAGCCCCAGGCGGTGAGGCATTGGTGGACAAAGGCCATAGAGGGCTTTTTCCGCGGAACTCTAGCGGCAGGCGGCGGCTCGGGCCTGCGCGAGCATCGCCTGCCGGGCTGCGACGATGATCGAGACGAGCGTCTCTTTGACGTCCTCGTCGCTGCCGTACGCGTCGCGAATCGCATTCAGACGCCGCCGGGCCGCCTGCACGATCAGGCCCGGATCGATCGTCTCGGCGGGCAGCCCGAGCACGTCATGGGGAGCGGCGGGGAACTGCGGGAGGCGCGAGATAGCCTCCCAGGAGCTGGCGATGCTGATCATGGTTGATTCCAGGAGAGGGGGCGACGACGGCCGCGCAGGCCGTCTCCTGGAATCAATGGCGTAAAACGGCCCCCTCAGGGGCAAACGCGTGCGGATTTGCTTGTGAAAAGCGGGTTTTCAGTGGATGCGGCGCCGTGCCCGCCGCCAGGCGAAGGCCGGCCCCAGCAGGCCGATGCCCAGCAACACACCGGCCGATGGCTCGGGAACGGCGACGAGATTCACGAATCGGCCGTCGGGCAGGTAGTCGGCGGTGTGGTTCACGCCGCCGACGGTGGCGTCGTAGTCGATCCGCCACAGTTGGTCGCCGACGGTCAACAACGATTCATCGGCAATCGAGACGCCGCCGCGGCTGAAGGATCCACCCGTCCAGCTGCCGCTGTAGTTGATGAGCGAGAGCGTCGTGCCGTTCGCATACGTGCCGGCCCCGGCTGCGAGATCGTCGAGCACGAGCCCGACCGTGCCGGTCAAGGACAGATTCCCCAGGATCGTCAACAGATCGGCCGTTGCCGGCGTCTGCGAGTCCCATTCGTAGCGAAATACCGCCCCGTCGAGGAACGTGACCGGCCCGCACTCGAAGTTGCCGACGCCGTCGCCGGGCGCCAGGGTGCCGCCCGCCTGGACCGCCACGGCACCGCCGAGTACGCCTGAACCGCCCAACGAGCCGCCCGCATTGACGGCGACGGCCGTGTTGCCGAGCGCGCCGTTGACCAGCAGGGTGCCCGCGTTGACCGTCGTGGCTCCCGAGTAGCTGCTGCTGCCGGTCAGCCGGAGCGTGGCCGAGTTCGCCAAGGTCACCGAGCCGGTGCCGCTGATGCTCACCGCCACCGTGCCGGTGCCGAGCCGGTCGAAAACCAGGGCGCCGTTGTTGACGAGATCGGTGCCGAGGACGCCCGCGTTCGAGCCCGTGCCGATCTGCAGCGTTCCACCGGCGTCGAGGTTGATCGTGCCCGAGGCGCCCTTGGAGAGCGTGCCGCCGACGATCACCGAACCGCCCGTGCCGCCGCTGCCGGAGATCGTCAGCGTGCCGGTGCCGACGGTGCCGACGCCGAGATTGCCGACGTTGCTCCAGGAGCCTCCGGTGACCGTGACGGCGCCGGCGCTGGTGGTGTTCACCCCGATGGAGCCCAGCGTGCTGGTGACTCTTCCGCCACTCACGGTCACGGTGCCGCTGCCACCGGTTCCGCTAACCGATCCGCCCACGTACAGCGGGCCACGATTCTGCCAGGTGCCGCTGCTCACGGTCGCCGTGCCGACGCCACCGGCAAGGCCGCCGAGGATGCCACTCGCATTGGTGACGAAGCCGCCGGACACATCGAGCACGCCAGTGCCCGAGTAGCCGACGTACAGGATTCGTCCCGCCACGCCCGTGGCATTCGCCCACGTGCCGCTGCTGACGGTCGCCGTGCCGAGGCTCCCGGCCGCGAAGCCCAGGAAGCCGGTGCCGCTCTTCACGACGCCGCCCGTCACCGACAGCGAGCCGAAGCCCGTATTGCCCACCACCAAGGGATTGGTGCCGGTCGCGCCGATGAGCAGTTCGCCGCGCGACGCGCTGATCGCCAGGTCGAAGCGAGCGATGCCGGAAGTCAGACCCGTGAGCACGAATGTGCCGGTGTTGGTAAGCCCCAGCCCACCGGTTCCGGAGATCGTGGCACTCGTCGTCAACGACGTCGTCTGGGCGAACTCCAGCAGACCGTTGGCTACGACATTGCCGGTCAGGCTCGCGCCGTTGGCGAGGATCACGCTGTCGCCGGGGGCGATCGTGCCGCCGGCCCAGGCGCCGGTGTAGGTCGTCGTCGCTGCGGATGCCGGAGCGAGCGAGCACAGACCCGCGAGCAGCAGGCCGGCGGCGAGGCGGTCGATCGCATGAAGCATGATGGGCCGTTTCATGGGAATGCGAGTTCCTGGGCCGAGTGCCGCACGGGGCAACGCGGACGGCCGAACGGGCGGGCCTCGAACGCGGCGGGAGACCGGTGGGGACAAACGCAGCCGACGATGGCCGCGAAGAAAAACCTGCCGCGTGAGAAGGTCAGCGTGTCGGGACGACAGCGATGACGGGTGCGTGCAGGAGCGGTTCCGGGTTGCGGGAACGAGCGCGATCGGGCGGGGAGGTTACACCCTGCTCAACAAGTAGTCAATAAAGTGGATCGGCAGGCACATCGGGGTGGCCCGGCCCCGCCCGGAGGCCGCCCGGCGGGCTTTCCGCGTCCGGGAAAAGGTCTATAACACCGGTCGCTGAGGTGCCGGGCACCTGTGGAGACGGCCGTCGTGGACGACACTGCTCCGGTAACGCAAGGGCTCGAATCGCTGACGGGCGGTGATCCGTCGGGCCTGGATCGGCTCGTCGAGGCGTGGAGTGCGCGGCTGCGGCTCCTGACCCACAAGATTCTCCGCCACTATCCCGGCGTGCGTCGCTACGACGACACCGACGACGTGTTTCAGGGTGCGATCATGCGGCTGCACCGCGCCCTCGGCCAGATGGCGGAGGCCGGCGAATCGCCGCGGTCCATGATGGCCCTGGGCGCCGTGCAGATTCATCGCGAACTCGTCGACCTGACGCGGCGTTACGCCGCCGCGGCGTCGTATCAGGCGAATCACGGCACGAACGTGTTTTCCCACGACGGCGGCGTCCAGCATTTCGTCGACGAGGCGGCGGTGACCGAGGAACCGCTCGACCGCTGGGAACGGTTTCATGAGACCGTCGAGCGGCTGACGCCCGAGCAGAAGGAGGTCTTTCGGCTCGTGTGGTATCTGGGTGCCGATCAAAAGACGATTGCCGCCATCATGGGCTGTTCGGAGCGGAGCGTGAAGAACTATTGGCGCCAGGCGCGAGAGGCGGTGAAGGCCGCCTTGGATGGCGATCGGCCGCAGTGATCGTCGGGGGAGCCGCGAAGATGCCGGGCCGGTTTCAAGATGGCGCGGCTGTCGCCCGCGGGCTTGCCGGGGGCGGCCGCCGCGGGACGGCCACGGGATTTTCGCTGGTCGAGATTCTCGTCGTCGTCGCGATCATCGCCGGGCTGGTGGTGTTGCTCCTCCCCAGCGTGCAGGCGGTCCGCGAAGCGGCCCGCCGCACGCAGTGCGCGAACCAACTCCGGCAGATCGGCATCGGGTTCCACAATCATCACGCGGCCCGCGACTGCTTCCCGAACAACACCTCGGTGGGAACAATTCGCCATCACTGGTGCGCCCAGATCCTGCCTTTTCTCGACGAGAGTCCGCTGGCCCGCGAGTACGACTACACGGTGCGATTCGACGACGCGCTCAATCGGCGGGCCGTGCAGACGCCGCTCGGCTTCATGAACTGCCCGTCGACGCCCGGCGGGCCGCGGCAGCATCCGCGGTTCCGGACCGCGAGTCCGACCTGGAGCGCCTCGGCCGCGGATTACGCGGCTTCCGACGGCCCGAGTGCCACGCTCTGGAACGCCCCGCCCGTCGTCTCTTTGCCCAAGCCCGACAACTGGGAGGGCTTCCTCAAGGGGGCGACCGTGCCTGGCGCGAAGGGCCGCCGGATCCGCGACATCACCGACGGCACGTCCAAGAGCATCGCCGTCGTCGAGTCGGCGGGCCGGCCGCAGGTGTGGGCGTTCGGCGGGATGGTGCCCGATTCCGGGCTCTTCGGATCGAGCCCCGTCAGCACCCGATACGCGTCGCTCTGCGGCTGGGCCGACACCAACCAGTTCGCGGTCCGGGGATTCCGGCGGGATCTTGCCGCGGCGGATCCGGCCAATCAATACAAATCGCCCGGGCCGACGATGGTCAACGGCAGCAACAATCTGGGCATCTACGCCTTTCATCCCGACGGTGCCGCGGCGCTGTTCGTCGATGGCTCGGTTCGTTTCCTCGACGCGGGCGTCTCCGCCGACGTCGTGGCCGCCCAGCTCACGATCCAGGCCGCCGATCAGGTCGTCGATCGCTGACCGCGTGGAGCGTCGTCCGTCATGCCACACCTTCGTGTTTCGTCCTGTCGGCCACGGAGCGGCATGCGGCGGACCGCCGCGGGCATCGTGGTGCTGGCGACGTCCCTGGTGATCCACGTGAGCCCCGCGGCCGAACCGGTCGCGCCGGCCAAGAAACCTCCGCGGCCGGAACGGTCTGCCGCCGCGCGGACCGAGGCGGCGCGGCAACTCCGCGACGTCTACCGCCGCGATCCCGCGTCCTGGCCGGCGCCCCACGTCGATCCGGGGGTGGAGTGGCGGGAGATCGGCCTCCTGCCACAGGTCGTGCACCCGGAGGGCAACCCCTTCAACGCCGCCAAGGCGGAGCTTGGGCGGTTGCTGTTTTTCGACGCCCGCCTCTCGGCCGACGGGAAGATGGCCTGCGTCTCCTGCCACGAGCCGAACCTCGGCTGGGCCGACGGACGGGCCGTCAGCCAGCCGCACGGCCGCGCACCCGATCGCAACACGCCGACGATCCGCAACGTGGCGTTTCAGACGCATCTGTTCTGGGATGGACGAGCCGACAGCCTGGAACGGCAGGTGGAGGACGGGCTCACCAATCCGGCAGAGATGGCCGCCGACCGCGACGCGGTCGTCCGGCTGCTAACGCGGAGTCCGGGATATCGGAGGCGGTTCGCGGAGGCGTTCGCGGAGCGGCCGCTCGAGTTCGCGTCGGTGGTCGAGGCAGTGGCCTGTTTCGAACGGACGATCGTGTCGGGGCGGTCGCGGTTCGACCGCTTCATGCGCGGTGACGACGGGGCGCTCTCGGACGAAGAGCTTCTCGGACTCGACCTGTTTCGACGCGACGCGCGATGCATGAATTGCCACCACGGGCCTGCGTTCAGCGACGGCCGGTTTCACGACCTGGGCCTGAGCTTCTACGGGCGGAGCAACGAGGACCTCGGTCGGCACGCCGTGACCGGCGCCGTGGGCGACAGGGGACGTTTCCGCACGCCGACGCTCCGCGACGTGACGAACACCGCGCCGCTCATGCACACCGGGATGTTCGAACTCCGCGGCGTGCTCAACATGTACAACGCGGGCATGGTGACGCTCAAACGCCAGCCCTACCAGCACGACGATCCGCTGGTTCCGGTGAAGTCGCCCCACCTGCAGCCGCTGGGGCTGAATCGCCAGGACATCGCCGACCTCGAGGCCTTCTTGGGCGCGCTGGCGGAGCCGCGGCAACGGGTGCTGCCCCCGGAACTGCCGGAGATCGACGCCGAGCCCGTCAGCGGTGAGCCGCGGTAGCCCGTCGGGCGCTGACGACGGCGGCGTTTGAAAGCCCCCAGATCCGCGTGCCCCCCGCGGGCGTGGCGGCGGTCACGAGCAGCGTGCCGTCGGGGCTGAGAGCGACCGCCCGCGGAAAATCCCGGGGAGCCGGCAGCGTGCACAGGTCTTGCCCCGTTTCGACGTCCCAGATGCGGACCGTTTCGTCCCGCGAGGCCGTCACGACCCGGCGGCCGTCGGAGCTGAAGAGGACCGTTTCGACCGCGCCTTCGTGGCCGTTGCACACGCGGACGGCGGCGCGGGTGCTCGGGCCGCTGCCGGCATCCCAGAGGCGGGCCGACCCATCCTCCGCACCGGTCGCGATCCGCGTGCCGTCGCGGCTGAAGGCGATGGCCCGCACGGGTCGCGTGTGGCCGAGCAACCGCGTGCGCGGCTTGCCGGTGGCAAAGTCGGCGAGATTGACCGCGCCGATGGCGAGCCCGGTCGCCAGCGTCAGGCCGTCCGGGCTCGCCGCGAGGCAGGTCACGTGGCCCTGCGGACGCAGGCTCGCGGCGACGGCGCCAGTGTCGGCGTCCAGCAGGGCCGCCATCCGGTAGGCCACGCGGCGCCCGCCGAGGCCGAACACGGCGGCGGCGTCGATGAAGGCGCCCTCGTACCTGGAGGCGGTCGTCACAAGCCTCTCGCCGGTGCGCGGATTCCACACCGCCACGGTGGCATCGCCCGACGTCGTCAGCAGTCGCGATCCGTCGGGGGCGAAGACGACACGCTCCGCACCCCGGCCGATGTCGCCGAGGGTGGCCAGCAGGTCGCCGGCGTCGGTCGTCCAGACCCGAACTTCTCCCGGTCGATCCTTGGATTTCAACGCGGCGGCCACGAGCGTGCCGTCCGGGCTGTAGGCGATCTCGGTGACGAGGCCCGCGTTGCCCGCGAGCCTGTGCCGCCGCTCGACCGCGTGCGGGTCCCATAGTTCGATCCCGCCGCCGTCCCGCGGCGCTACCGCCAATTGTCGCCCGTCCGGCCTGAACGCGGCGGCCGTCATGCCCGGGTGATCGGGCAACGTGGACAGTGGCTCCGCGGCCGTGCGGGACCAGATCCGTACGGTGCCGTCCTGCGCCCCGGAGGCCAGCGTCTGTCCGTCGGGGTGAAACGCCAGGCTCGTGATGGCGCCATCGTGACCCATCAACTTCCGCTCGGTCGCCGACGTGTCGGCGCTCCAGAGTTGGATGTTGCCGTCGGTGAATCCGGCGGCGATCTGCCGGTCGTCGGGGCTGAAGGCCAGGGCCGTCGCGATTCCCGCATCGCCCTGAAGACTGCGGAACTGCACGCCCTGGGCGACATCCCAGACCTGGAGTTCGTGGTCGCGCCCGTTGGTCACGAGGCGGTCGCCGCGTGGGCTGAATGCGAACAGGGAGTCGGTCAGGCCTTGCCTCCGCTGCACCGTGACGGTGGACAGGAGCCGGCCGTCGCCGGCGTCGTGGAGGCAGACCTCCTGCCGGCGTGTGCCCAGGCTGCGGACGGCGGCCAGCCGGGCGCCGTCGGGACTGAACAGACAGGCCTCGAACCGCGAGTCCTGGTCGCCCAGCATGGCTATCAGCCGGCCATCGGTGGCATCCCACAGCCGGAGCGTGCCCGTCGCCCCCTGGATGGCCAGGCGGCGGCCGTCCGGGCTGAACGTCGCCTTGTGAAGCCGGCCACGGTGCCGTTCGAGGGTCGCGTCTTCCTCCCCGGTCAGCGCGTTCACGATGCGGACCTGGCCCTCCGCGCCCTGAAACGCGACGCGGCGCGTCGCCGGACATGCGGCCAGCGGCAAGGGCGCGGAGTCGTCGCCGGGGCGCAGCCCGTCGATCGCCGCCCGGTGGGTACGCCAGGCCTCCACCCAGCCGCCAGCGGCCGACTCGAGCAACTCGTAGTCGTGATGGCTGCCGACGCCGAAGAACCGGAGCGCTCCACCGCGGACCATCTTCTGGGTGATCGTGTGGAGCGTCGTCGCGATATCGTCTACAGTCCGTGTCTTGACTTCGTCCACGCATGTGGCGGCGAGGACGTGGCCATCGGGGCTGTAGGTGACGTCTTGCACCGCCCCGCGCTTCCAATCACGCACGACGAGGGCGTCGTCGAGGTCGGCGCCGAAGACGCGGAGTTCGAGCGGTGGATCGCCGCCGGCGAGCGCGAGATTTTCCGCGTGCAGCTGCCGGCCGAGCCGCAGATTCCTGGCTCCGATGGCCGCCTGCAGCGACCGGAGATTGGCGACGGCGAGCCGCTGCCGCGAGACCCGGGCTTCCGCGTCGGCCCGCGCCTGCTCGCGCAGGGCCGTCGTCCGCTCCCGCGCTGCCTGCACGGCGAAGATCGACGCGCCCACCCCGCCCGCGACGATCGCCGTGAGGATGCCGGCCGCCGCCAGCGTGGCGAGCTTGTGCCGCCGCGACAGCCTGACGAGGGATGCGAGGAGCCGCGGCGGGCTGGCGGCGATCGGCTCGCCATTCAGATAGCGGCCCAGGTCGGCCTCGAGCTCGGCGGCGCTCGAATAGCGACGGGCTCGATCTTTCTCCAGGCACTTCATGACGATCGTGTCGAGATCCCCGCGAAGTTTCCGGTTCACCCTGGCGAGCGGCGTCGGTTCGGCTTCCTTCACCGTGCGGGCCACGGCGAACACCGGCCGCTTGGCGACGTCGTAGGGCAGCCGGCCGACCAGGAGCTCGTAGAGCACCACGCCCAGCGCATAGACATCGGCCCGCACGTCGAGGTCTTCTGGATTGGCGTCGAACTGCTCGGGGCACATGTATTGCACGGTGCCGACGAGCTGCCCGACGTCAGTGAGCATGGTGGTCAGCGCCACGTCGCCGTCGGTGGTCCGCGCGATGCCGAAGTCGATGATCTTCGCTTGTCCGGCCGCATCGACGAGCATGTTGCCCGGCTTCAGGTCGCGATGGATCACGCCCCGCTGGTGGCCGTGGGCGACGGCGCGGCAGACGTCACGAAAGAGTCGCAGCCGATCGGTGGTGGAGAGGTCGTGGTCGGCCGCGTAGGCGGTGATCGGCCGCGCCTCTTCGATGTATTCCATGACGAAGTACGGCACGGCGCCGCCGGCCACCTGCTGCGTGCCCACCGAATAGATGCGGGCGATGCCCGGGTGGGTGAGCCGGCCGAGAACGTGCGCCTCGTACTCGAACCGCTTCAGCGCCGCCTTGGAGAGCACGCCGGGGCGGATGACCTTCACGGCGACGGTCCGGCAGGGCACTCCCTGCAGGCCTTCGTAGACCCGCCCCATCCCTCCCTCGGCGATGAAGCGGACGATCGTCACGTCGCCGAGCCGCGCTCCGGGCCCGAGGTCGGGGCCGGCAGCGGCAACGGGGCGGGCCAGAAAGTCGGTGAGGCCGCTGGTCAGCGACAGGGAATCGGCGCCGAACTCGCTCGGCGGCTCCGCGGCATCCGGTTCGAAGGGTTGCATGGGAACCAGCCTGGACCGCCAGGCTCCACTCCGTGCCTCGCCGCGGAGTGTAGCACGGCGGAGGACGCGCCATGGCGATCGGCTACCATACCCGGCTATGAGGAGCTTTCGCATGATTCGCATGACATGTTCGAGCGTGTGGCACGTGGGGGTCGCCGCGCTGCTGATGGCCACTAGCCTGCGGGCCGACGAGGGGATGTGGCTCTTCAACCAGCCGCCGCTGGAGCGGCTCGCGAAGGACCACGGCTTCACGGCCACGCCCGAGTGGCTGCTCCACCTGCAGCGGGCGAGCGTACGGTTCAGTTCCGGGGGCTCGGGCTCGTTCGTCTCGGCCGACGGCCTCGTGCTCACGAACCACCACGTCGGCGCCGGCGCGATCCAGAAGCTCGGGGACGAATCGCACGACTACTTCCGCGACGGCTTCGCCGCGGCGACCCGCGCGGATGAGCTGCGTTGCCACGACCTCGAACTCAACGTCCTCGTCTCCATCGAGGACGTGACCGCGCGGGTGGCGGCGGCCGTGCGGCCCGGGATGTCGGCCGCCGAGGCCGTCGCGGCCCGCCGCGCCGTGACGGCGGCGATCGAGAAGGAGTCGCTCGCCGCCACCGGGCTGCGGAGCGACGTGATCACGCTCTATCAGGGCGGCGCCTACCATCTCTACCGCGCGAAGCGGTACACCGACGTGCGGCTCGTCTTCGCCCCCGAGCACGCCATCGCCTTCTTCGGCGGCGACGCCGACAACTTCGAGTTCCCGCGCTACAACCTCGACGTCTGCTTCTTCCGGGCCTACGAAGATGGCAGGCCGGCGCGGGTCGAGCACCATCTCGCGTGGGGCCGCACGGCCGTGGCGCCGGGTGACCTCGTGTTCGTCTCCGGGCATCCCGGCCACACCGACCGCGCCCGGACGCTGGCGGAACTGCTCGCCATGCGGGATCGGCAGTTGCCGGTCGATCTGCAGGGTCTCAATCGGCTCGAGGCCGTGTATGGCGCGTTCTGCGACGAGGGGCCGGAGGAGCGCCGCCAGGCGTCGGGCTCCTTGTACGGCGCGCAGAACGGACGCAAGGCCCGGTCGGGAATCCTCGCCGCCCTGCTCGATCCCCGGCTCGTCGCGCAGAAGCGGGCCGCCGAGGCGGCGGCCCGAGCCGCGATCGAAGCGGATCTCGCGGGCCGGGAGTCGCCGTATGCGCGGGTCGAGCAGGCCCAGGCCGACCTCGACCGGGTCGGCCTGCGCTACCGGATGCTCGAAGGGGCGGCCGGCTTCAACAGCAAGTTCTTCACGAACGCGCGGACCATCCTCCGGGCCGTCACGGAGCGGGCCAAGCCCGACGGTGACCGGCTTCGCGAATACCGCGACTCCAACCGCGGGCCGCTGGAGCTCCAGCTCTTTTCGGGCGAGCCGCTGTACGACGGCTTCGAGAACGCGAAGCTCGCCGATTCGCTCACCGCCCTGGCGACGACGCTCGGCGCCGACGACCCGCTCGTCCAGGCCGTGCTCGCCGGCCAGCCGCCGCGGGAGCGGGCGGCCGCGCTCGTCGGCGGCACGGCGCTCGGCAGGCGGCATGAGCCGGAGGAGGCGCAGCCCGACCGCCGGCGCGACCTCTATGACGGCGGCGCTGCGGCGCTGGCGGCGTCGTCGGACGCGATGCTCGCGCTGGCGCGGCTCGTGGACGAGGAGTCGCGGGCCCTGCGGAAGGTGGTCGAGGCGGCGCAGGAGGTGAAGCAGCAGGCCCATGCCGAGATCATGCGGGCCCGGTTCGCCCGCGAAGGGAACGCGTTGTACCCCGACGCCACGTTCACGCTGCGGCTGGCGTATGGGGTCGTGAAGGGGATCGAAGGCGCCGGTCCGGACGATTGCGAGGCGATCACGACCTACGCCGGGCTCTTCGCGCGGGCCCGGCTCAAGCGAGAAACGCCCCCGTTCGTGCTGCCGCCGCGCTGGCAGGCGCTGCGGAACGAGCTGGAGGCCGACGCGGCCTTCATGCGGACGCCGTTCAACTTCGCCTCCACGGCCGACATCATCGGCGGCAACTCGGGCAGCCCGGTGGTGAACCGGGCCGGCGAACTCGTGGGCCTGATCTTCGACGGCAACATCCACTCGCTGCGGCTCGATGTCGTGTACGACGACCGGCTGGCCCGGGCGGTGTCGGTCGATGCGGCCGGGATTCTCACCGCGCTGCGGCGGGTCTACGCCGCCGACTCGCTCGTGGCCGAGATCGAAGCCGGCCGGTAGCTGTCCTGAAATGGATGTTCGTTTGCAAGCATGTGCGACCTGCCCGTGGAGGTGCAGACTGGTAGTCTGCACACTGCCGCCGGTGAATCGTCCCGCATTTCGCAGAGTGCCACTCTGCGGCTACCAGGGCGGTGGCCGCTGCCTGCCCGTGGGTCGATGGTCGCGGCATCCTGCGGCTGCAGACGTGTTGCACCGTCTGCTAGACTCGTGCTGGTGTCGGGCGGATTTCCTCGAGGAGGGTGCACGCGATGGGGAGCGGCGGACGAATCCGTGCTGGCATGGCCGGGGGCTTGCTGGCGTGGCTGCTGATGGTCGGCGTGGCGGCGGTGGAGGCAGCCGACTTCAACATGGGCGTGACCACCGGCGGCATCCGCCTGGGGGCGCACTTGTCCGGGCCGCAGGTGTCGGCTGAGTCGCTGGCGCACCGCGTCGTGCTGCTCGAGTTCTGGGGTGTGAACTGCCCGCCCTGCCTCGCGAGCATGCCGAAGCTCGAGGAAGCCCACAAGGAACTGGCGCCCCAGGGGCTCGTGGTGATCGGGGCCCACGCCCAGGGCGGTCCGGCCGACGGTGTCCGCAAGACAGCGGCCGATCTGGGGGTGACGTTCACGATCATCGAGAGCGCGTCCGTGGAGGGAGGCCAGGACTTCAACGGCATCCCCCACTGCATGCTCTTCGACCACACGGGCAAGTGCGTCTATCGCGGTTCTCCGTTCCAGGCCCACGACGCGATTCTCGCCGCCGTCAAGGCGGCCCCCTCCTCGATTCTCGAGGGGCGGACGCTCGAGAAGCTCGCGGCCTTCAACGAGGCGTTGCGCAACGAGGCCGCGTTCGGGCCGGCGCTGCGCAAGGCGGCGTCGCTGCTCTCGTCGAAGGACGCCGCCACCGCCGAGGAGGCGAAGTTCGTCGTCGAAAAGCTCGAAGTCCACGGCAAGCGCATGCTGGAGAACGGCGTGGCGATGAAGGCCGGCAATCCGCTCGGGGCGGCCGACCTCGTGCAACGCTGCGCGGTGTCCTTCAAGGGGAACGCCATCGGCACCGAGGCGGCCGACACGCTCCGCGAGTGGCGGAAGGATCCGGCCTTCCAGAAGGCGGTCAAGGCGGCGCAGCAGCTGGCGAAGCTGCAGGTCCTGCGGGCCAACGTTCTCAAGGCGTTCGGCGACGAGCCCGACGGCACGATCACCCCGGAGATGGTCAAGGCCGTGCCCGTAGCGATGAAGCGGCAGATGGCCGACGTTCTCCGCGGCATCCAGAAGACCGATCCGGGATCGGAGACGGCGGCCACCGCGACGAAGTTGGCCGCGGAGTTCGGACTCGACGTGGCCGCGACGCCGTGATCGACAGGAGGCTTCCCATGATCCCGACCATTCGCCATTCGATCGCCGTCGCGCTGCTCGCGGGCCTGGTGTTGGCGGTGCCCGCATGGTGCGGCGCCGAGCCGCAGGGAGTCGCGCCGGCGACGCCCGCCACGGAGCCCAAGGCCGCCGACTGGCGGCCGATGTTCGACGGCAAGGCGCTTGGCGATTGGAAGCAGTCGGGCTACGGCGGCGCCGGCGACACGGAGGTCGTCGACGGCGCGATCCGGATTCCGATGGGCGTGGACTTGAGCGGCATCACCTGGGGCGGCGAGTTCCCCACGGAGGGCTACGAGATCGAACTGGAGGCCCGCCGCGTCGAGGGCAACGACTTCTTCTGCGGGCTCACGTTTCCCGTGGGCGACGATCCGTGCAGCTTCATCGTCGGCGGCTGGGGTGGCGCGATCGTGGGGCTCTCGAGCATCGACGGTGAGGACGCCGCCAACAACGAAACGACGCTCGTGCGGGCCTTCAAGACGGGGAAGTGGTACGCGGTGAAGGTGCGTGTCACGAAGGAGCGGATCGAGTGCTTCCTCGACGGCGAGCGGGTGGTGGACCAGCCGCGGAAGGGACACACGATCTCGATCCGCGAATCGGTCGAGCCCTCGCGGCCGCTCGGAG
>JBIKND010000051.1:0-21311 GCA_044358905.1 Pirellulales bacterium
TACGACCTCACGACCTGCATCGCCTGCGATCAGTGCGCGAAGGCCTGCCCCGTGGACTGCATCTACATCGGCAAGGAGCGGGTCGAGGGGGGCAAGGGCTTCCGCGTCAGCGGCTTCGCCATCGACTACTCGAAGTGCATGTTCTGCGCCCTGTGCGTGGAGCCGTGCCCCGTGGACTGCATCTTCATGGGCTCGACGCTCGACCTCTCCTGCTACAGCCGCGACGGCACGATCGTGGACTTCGCCCGATTGCCGGTCGAGGTGGCCTGGGGCCGGTCCACGCTCAACCCCACCGCCGTCGCCGCCGCGAAGGTGATCGTCGATCCGGTCCACGGCGGCCCGAACCAGTAGCAGCCCGTAGCCCCGCGAGTCATTCCGCATGCACCCCGTTCTCATCGCCGGCTACGTGGCCTTGTTCGTCGCGGTCGGCGCGGCTTTCCTGGCCGTGAATCTGATCGTGGGCTGGCTCGTCCGCCCGCGGGCGCCCAACACCGAGAAACTCGAGGTCTACGAGTGCGGCGAGCCGACGATCGGCTCGAGCTTCGTGCAGTTCGACCTGCGGTTCTACGTGGTGGCGCTGCTGTTCATCATCTTCGACGTCGAGGTGGCGCTGTTCTTCCCCTGGGCCACGGTGTTCGGCAAGGCCACGCAGCTCACCGATCCCGCCCTCGTCACCGTCCAGGCCGACGGCAATCTCACGCCCGCGGCCGCGGGGCTGTTTCGGGAACTCGGCGTCGAGAAGCCGGCCGTGCCCGTGGAGGGCGGACCGCTCTTCCAGCCGACGCTCTCCGAGGCCAACGTGATCGAAGCCGCCCGCGGCGCGAAGACGCCGGCCCAGGCTCGCGGCGAGTGGTCGGTGGCCCGGGCGGGTTCGCTTCTCGCCCGCACGGCCGCCGTCGATATGGCCGCGTTCTTCGCGATCCTCCTCGTCGGTTTCGCCTACGTGTGGTACCGCGGAGACCTCGACTGGGTGCGGGCCGTGTCGACGGAACGCGCCGCCGCCTGACCGGCGGTCGATCCCTTCCTCCTGCCAAACGTTGCCGCCATGCGTGGATCCGACTTTCTCAGCCAGCTCGATGCCGCCCTGCCGGGCGCGATCGTGGGCCGCAATCTCGAGGCGATCGATCCCTGGATCGACGTCGCCCCGGAGCGGATCGCCGACGCCTGCCAGTGGCTCAACTCGAAGAGCCCGGTGCGGTTCGATTCGCTGGAGTGCATCACGGCGATCGACTGGTTCGAGCCCGACGCCAAAAAGGCCGCCAAGGTGGCTTGGCAGCCGCACACGGAACTCGTCTACCACCTGTGGAGCACCGCCGCGCGGGTGAGCCTCGTGCTCAAGTGCAAGCTGCCGCGGTGGCAGGGCGACGTGCCGGGCCAACTGCCGGAGATTCCCAGCGTGTGCGGTGTGTGGCGCGGGGCCAACTGGCACGAGCGTGAGGTCTATGATCTGTCGGGCGTGTGGTTCACGGGCCATCCCGACCTGCGCCGCATCCTCTGCCCCGAGGATTGGGAAGGTCACCCGCTCCGCAAAGACTACGAGCAGCCGCTCGATTACCACGGCATCAGAGGCAGGTGAGCATGGCCAGCACGATCGACGACGATCCCCGGATCATCGAGTTCGACGTCCGCACCGACGAGATGCTCGTTAACATGGGGCCGCAGCACCCGAGCACCCACGGCGTGCTCCGGCTCGTCCTCCGCACCGACGGCGAGGTGGTGTCGGAGATCGAGCCGCACATCGGCTACCTCCATCGCTGCGCCGAGAAGATCGGCGAGAACGTCACGGCCCGGCAGTGGATCCCGTACACCGACCGGATGGACTACCTGGCCGCGATGAACATGAATCTCGGCTGGGCCCTGACGGTCGAGAAACTGATGAAGTACGAGGTCAGCGAGAAGGCCCGCCACCTGCGGGTGCTGATCTCGGAACTGTGCCGGATCGCCAGCCACCTCGTGGGCATGGGGGCCTACGGCCTCGACCTCGGCACGTTCAGCCCCTTCCTCTACGCCTTTCGCGAGCGGGAGAAGATCCTCGACCTCTTCGAGGAGGCCTGCGGCGCGCGGCTCACCTACAGCTACATCACCGTCGGCGGTCTGACGGCCGACCTGCCGCCGGGCTGGCTTGGCCGGTGCGAGGCCTTCCTCGACCAGTTCGAGCCGATCATCAAGGAATACCACGCCCTGCTCACGACCAACGCCATCTTCGTGAAGCGGACTGCCAACATCGGCGTGCTGTCGCGCGACCTGGCGATCGAGTACGGCTGCTCGGGGCCCGTGCTGCGCGGCAGCGGCGTCGACCAGGACATGCGGCGCGACGGCGAGGCGATCTACACCAGCATGTACGACGGCTACGCCTTCGAGGTGGCCGTGATGAAGGACGGCCACTACCCCCGGGACCACGAGTATCCGCCGGTGCCCGCCGACGCGGTGCTCGGCGACTGCTGGCACCGGTTCTTCGTGCGGATGCTTGAGGTGGTGCAGTCGATGGATCTCGTGCGGCAGTCGATCGACCGCTACTCGGCCTGCAAAGGCACGATCGGCGAACCGCTCAAGCTCACGGAGAAGATTCCCGCCGGCGACGCCTACCTGGAGACCGAGGCGCCCAAGGGACAGATGGGCTTCTACCTCGTCAGCGACGGGACGGCGATCCCGTGGCGGGTGCGGGCCCGGTCGAGCTCGTTCTCGAACCTGGCGGTGGCGCCGGAACTGTGCCGCGGCTGCCTGATCGCGGACGTGCCGGCGATCGTGGGGAGCCTCGACATCGTGATGGGTGAGATCGACCGCTGACTTTACGCTCGCGAAGCCATCCATGGCCTTCGCGAGCTGTTGATCGAGGTGGGTCGACACGCCCAACACGGCTTGGGGGCGGCATGAGTTGCGTCGCTGGCGGAGGACCGCCACGCTCCTCATCCTCACGCCGACCCCCGCGCCTTCCCGTTCGGAAGACAGTGACGGAGGTTTTTGGCCGACCTCTGCCACGGCCCGGCGATCGGAAAAGGAAGGAGCGGGGTGGTGATGATGCTGGCTGTGCTGCTGGTGGCGTGCGCGATTGCGGCCGTGAGCGTGGCGGAGGAGCCGGTGGCGGACCATCCGGAAACGATGCTCGGGGCGTATGGACCCTGGTTCGCCGCCGAGGTGCTCGGTGACGGGCCGGCGCGGATGTCGCTGCGGTCGGGCACGTGGGCGTCGACGGATGCCTGGCGGAAGGCGGGCCGGGAGCGGGTGCGCGAACTGATGGCGACCGTCGATCTTGGCGGGCTGCCGGAGGTGCGAGTGGACGCCACCGGCGAGTTCGACGGCGTGCACTTCGAGCGACTGTCGTGGCAGCTGCCGACCGGGCCGCGAACGGAGGCCGTGTTTCTCAAGCCGGCCGGCGCCCAGGGCAGGCTTCCGGCGGTGCTCGCGCTCCACGATCACGGCGGCAACAAGTTCCTCGGCTGGCGGAAGATCGCCCGCGTCGAGGCCGAGCAGCCGGCAGTCGTCGCGGCCCACCACGAGAACTACTACGAGGGGGCGGCCTGGGCCAACGAACTCGCGAAGCGGGGCTTCGCGGTGCTCGTGCCCGACACGTTCCTCTTCGGGAGCCGCCGCGTGCGGGTGGCCGACGTGCCCGCGCGGATGCGCGCGGACGCGACCGACCCTGAGATCGACGACCAGGAGGGAGTGAAGCGTTACAACACCTTCGCGGGACAGCACGAGCACGTCGTCGCCAAGAGCCTGTTCTGCGCCGGCACCACCTTGCCCGGCGTGTACGTGACGGAGGACCAGCGGGCGCTGGACGTGCTCTGCGCCCGGGCGGACGTCGATCCCGAGCGGGTCGGGGCGTGCGGGCTCTCGGGGGGCGGTCTGCGGACCGTGTTCCTCGGCGGTCTCGACGACCGGATCCGCTGTGCCGTGCCGGTGGGATTCATGAGCACCTGGCGCGACTTCGCCGTCAATCGCACGTTCACCCACACGTGGATGACCTACGTGCCCCGGCTGCCCCGCGACCTCGATTTTCCGGAGATTCTCGCCCTGCGGGCGCCGGCCGCGACGCTCGTGCTCAACTGCACTGAAGATCGGCTGTTCACGCTCCCCGAGATGCAGCGGGCGGACCGTATCCTCCGCGAGACGTTCGAGAAGGCCGGGGGCGCCGACCGTTACCGCTGCAGCTTCCACCCCGGCGGCCACAAGTTCGACCGGGCCATGCAAGGGGAGGCGTTCGAGTGGTTTGACCGACACCTCCGGCCGGGCGGAGCACGCTGATGCATTCGACTGTGGCGTAGCACCGGCTCGGGGGCGGCAAAAGTCTTGTCGCTGGGGCGAGGATACGCCCCACGCTCCTCGAGCGTTCGCCGACCCCCTCGCCTACCTCCCGCAAAAGGCCAACTCGTCGCTCAGGAAAAACGAGATGCACGGTAGCCGACGTCCCGGTTTTTCCCGGCCTGTGGGGCCGTGCCACTTGTGGATTGCCGGTCGATCGGGCAAACTTCGTGCGATTTTTCACGAAGTCGGTTTCCGCCCGGGGAAACCCGAGTTCCGCCCGTCCTTCCAGGTCCCTCGCGACGCTGTCCGATGGCCGATTTTCTCGTCAATTCGCTGGGGCTCGCCGAGTGGCTGGCCTGGACGATCACGGCCGCGGTCGCGGCGGTGCTGATTCTCAACGTCATCGCCGGCGGGGCGTTGGTCTTCATCTGGGCCGAACGGAAGATCGCGGCCCGGATTCAAGACCGCCTCGGCCCCACGCGGACGGGCGGCCGGTTCGGCTGGCTGCAGTCCCTCGCCGACGGCATCAAACTCCTCGCCAAGGAAGACCTCATGCCGGAGGGAGCCGACGGCATGCTCTTCCGGCTCGCACCGTACGTCAGTTTCTGTGCCTCGTTCTGTGCCTTCATCGCCCTGCCCTTCGCCTTCGACTTCGTGGGCCAGCGGCTCAACGTGGGCGTGTTCTTCGTGGTCGCCGTGCTCGGCCTCGAGGTCTTCGGGGTGATCCTCGCCGGCTACGCCTCCGCCTCGAAGTGGTCGCTGTTCGGGGCGATGCGCGAGGCGGCCCAGGTGGTGAGCTACGAGGTGCCGCTGGGCATGTGCGTGGTCGTTCCGGTGATGCTGGCCGGCAGCATGGACCTCGTGACGATCGCGGAAAAGCAGGGGGGCTGGTTCACGAACTGGTACCTGTTCCACGACCCGTTCACGTTCGTGATCTTCTGGGTCTACGTCACCTGCGCCGTGGCGAGCGTGAACCGGGCGCCGTTCGACCTGGCCGAGGCCGAGAGCGAACTCGTGGCCGGCTTCCACACGGAGTATTCCGGCCTGCGGTGGAGCTACTTCTTCATGGCTGAATATGGCTCGATGTTCCTCGTCAGCGCCCTGGCGGCCGTGCTCTTCATGGGCGGCTGGAACGGCCCGATTCCCGTGGCGAAACTGCTCGGTCTCTCGGCCGGTAGCGGCGACACCGCGGGCTATTTCGTGCGGCTGTTGGGCATGGCGAACCTGCTCGGCAAGGCCACGCTCGGCGTGCTGGTGATGATGTGGGTGCGGTGGACGCTGCCGCGGCTGCGGATCGACCAGGTGATGACCACCTGCCTGAAGTACTGCACGCCGCTGGCGGCGGCGATGTTCGCCGGTGTGATGCTCTGGCAGCTCGCCCTGCCGGGAGGCATCGTTCGTGGTCTGTCGCGGCCGGCTGGCGAGATCCGCGAGGGATGGTTGGAAGGCCCTGGTGGCAAGGCTGCCGCGCCCTCCCGGGCCGACGTGCCGGCCGGCGTGGCGGGGGTGAAGCGATGATCGGCACGTTCGCGGACCTCGGGCCGGTGATGCTGCCGCTGGCGGCGCTCAACTGGCACTCCTTCTTCTTCCTGCTGTTCGCGGCGGTGGCGTGTGCCTGCGCGATCGCGGTCGTGCTCGCCGACAACGTCGTGCGGATGGCGCTCTATCTGGTGCTCTCGCTGGGAGCGACGGCGGGCTTGTTCTTCCTGGCCGGCGCCGAGTTCGTGGGCGCGATGCAGCTCATGATCTACGTCGGCGGCACGCTCGTGCTCCTCGTCTTCGGCGTGATGCTCACCGCCCAGGCGCCGTTCGTCGCCATCAAGACGACGACGAGCGACCGGGTGCTGGCCGGCGTGGTGGGTGCCGCGCTGTTGGCGGTGCTGCTGCAGTCGGCGTTCTCCGTGCCCGCCTGGCGGCAGCCGGCCGCGGGGGCTGTCGCGGCGCCGGCCGCCACGCCGATCGGCATGGCGCTGCTCGGTGTGCGGGTAGACGAGCCGGCCGCCGGTGCGCCCGCGGGTGCGGTTCGCAGCGGCTACCTGCTCCCGTTCGAGATCGTGTCGGTGCACCTGCTCGTCGTGCTCGTCGGTGCGGCCTACCTCGCCCGAGCCAAGAAGCGGAAGACGCCCCGGGCGATCGAGGTGGCGGCGTCGGCCGAGCCGCCCGTCGCCGTGGCGGAGCATGCGGCCGTCGGCCGCGGTGCGGGGCGGGCGACCTCGGTGCTCTCGGGAGGCCGGTCATGAGCGGCGGAATCCTCGGCCAGGTCGCAGCGGTCCCGCTGTTCGCCAGCCTGCTCTCCGAGCCGGTGAGCGTGGCCCACTATCTCGTCGTCGGGGCCATCCTGTTTACGGCCGGCGTCGTCTGCATGGCGGTGAAGCGGAACGCGCTCGGCGTGCTGATGGGCATCGAGCTGGTGCTCAACGGCGCGAACGTCAACTTCGTCGCCTTCGCCTCCCCCTACCTCCAGGGCGACGGGGCCCGCGGTCTGGGCATCGACGGCCAAGTGATCGCCCTGTTCGTGATCCTGCTGGCCGCCGCCGAAGCCGCCGTGGCCCTCGCCATCACGCTCAACTTCTACAACAACCACGCCACCGTCGACATCGACCGGGCGGACGACCTCAAGGGCTGATCGGACGCCTCCACTCATGGATCTCGCCGCCCAACTCCCGATGCTGCTCGGCCTCGCGTGGCTCGCGCCCCTGGCGTCGTTCGTGGCGATCCTGTTCTTCGGGCCGCGGATGGGCAAGCATGGCCGCAACGCCGCCTGGGTGGCGACCGCCGCCATCGTCACGTCGCTGGTGCTCTCGCTGGCCGCCTTCGTCGCCTGGCTGGGCGCCCATCCGGTCACGGCCGCGCACCACGGCGGCGACCACGGGGCGGCGCACGCGGCCGATCACGGCGAGGCCCACGGCCCCGCCGACGCCCATGCGGCGGACGGGCACGATGCCCACGCCCCCGGTGACGGCCACGCCGCCGCCGGCCCGGTCGCCTATTCCGGCGACTGGTACACGCTCTACCAGGGCGGGAACCTCAAGCTCTCGATCGGCTGGTACATCGACGCCCTGACGGTGCTGATGTTCGTGGTGGTGACTTTCATCGCCACCTGCATCCACGTCTACGCCTCGGGCTACATGCACGACGAGCTGCACGACGTCACCGACCACGAGGTGACGCTCGCCGACGGCCACCACCTCCACCGCCCCGGCCGGTTCCCGCGGTTCTTCCAGGCCCTGTCGCTGTTCTGCTTCTCGATGCTCGGCATCGTGATCGCCGGCAACCTGGCGATGGTGTTCATCTTCTGGGAGCTGGTGGGCATCTGCTCCTGGTTCCTGATCGGCTTCTATTACGAGCGGAAGAGCGCATCGAACGCCGCCAACAAGGCGTTCATCGTCAATCGCGTGGGCGACTTCGGGATGCTCATCGGCCTGATGGCCCTGTGGGGGGCGTTGGGCACGCTGCACTTCGCCGACGCGCGGTCGACCGGGCCGGATGGTGCCGAGGTCGTGAAGCCGGGCTTGTTCAGCCTCGTCCGCCCCGCCGCGACGGGGCACGCCCTGCAGGTGCCCGACGGCATGGTGAAGTTCGCCGCCGCCGGCGAGGTGGCGAAGATCGCCGCCGACCACGCCGCCAATCCGGGCGACGCGGCCAGCGAGATCTCGGCCCGCGTCGGCGACTGGCGGTCCATGGGGCTGGGCAACTGGCTGTTGTTCATCGCCGGCCTCGGCATCTTCTGCGGCTGCGTGGGCAAGAGTGCGCAGTTCCCGCTCTTCGTCTGGCTTCCCGACGCCATGGAGGGCCCCACGCCCGTGTCGGCGCTCGTGCACTCGGCGACGATGGTGGCCGCCGGCGTCTACCTCGTGGGCCGTTTCTTTCCGGTGCTCACGCCCGACGTGCTGCTCGTGATCGCCTACTGCGGCGCGATCACGCTGTTCATCGCGGCCACGATCGCCCTGGTGGCCAACGACATCAAGCGGGTGCTCGCCTACTCCACCGTCAGCCAGCTCGGCTACATGATGCTCGCGCTGGGCGTGGGCGGCTGGGTGGCCGGCCTGTTCCACCTCGTGACTCACGCCTTCTTCAAGAGCCTCCTCTTCCTCTGCTCGGGCTCTGTGATCCACGCCTGCCACACCAACGACATGCGGAAGATGGGCGGGCTCGCGAAGGTCATGCCGCACACGGCCATGACGATGTTGATCGGCTGCCTGGCGATCATCGGCGCGGGTGTCCCGTTCGTGATCGGCCTCTCCGGCTACTACTCGAAGGACGCGATCCTCGCCCAGGCGCTCTCCTTCTCGCAGGCCAACCCCAAGCACTCGATCCTGTTTATCGCCGTGGCGGGGGGCGCCTTCCTGACCGCGTTCTACATGTTCCGCCTCTGGTTCATGACGTTCGCCGGGAAGCCCCGCGACCACCACGTCGCCGAGCACGCCCACGAGTCGCCCTCGGTGATGGTCACGCCGCTGATCGTGCTCGCGGTGCTCGCCGTCGTGGCTGGCTGGACGCTGCCCGGCGGCTTCGGGATCGCGAACCTGCTCGAGCAGGCCCGGCCCGCCGGCACGGCCGAGGGCTTCGCGCTGGGGAGCGTCACCATCCCGGCCGAATACAAGAGCCACGAGGGGGCGATCCACGTCACCGCCACGCTCACCGCCTTCGCGACGGCCCTGGCGGGTGTGCTCCTCGCGGCGGCGATGTATCTGTGGCGGATCGTCTCGCCCGCTGTCGTGGCGACGATCTTCCGCCCGATCTACACGTTCCTCGCCGGCCGTTGGTACTTCGACGAGATCTACAACGCCCTGTTCGTGCTGCCGGCCCACGGCATCGCCCGGCTGGCCAGTTCGATCGATACCGGCCTGATCGACGGCCTGATCAATGGCCTCGCCTGGGGTGCCCGGCAACTGGCCGGCTTCGACGCCTGGATCGACCGCACCATCGTCGATGGGCTCGTCAACACCACCGCGAACGCCACCTGGAGCGCGGGGCTCGAGCTCAAGAAGCTGCAGACCGGCCGACTGCGGCAGTACGTGATGTTCATCGTCGCCGGCACCGTGGCCCTCTTCGTCCTCGCCAGCATGCTGTTCAAGTCGTCGCTGGCCGGCTGACGCCGGCGGCCCCCCGACCCAACCCCTCGAACCCGGATCACGAACGGACCCCGACATGCCTCCCGTCGACACCCTCGCCCAGCCCGCCCTTTGGCCCCTCACGGCGATCGTCTTCCTGCCGGCCCTGATGGCGGCCGTGCTCTCGCTGCCGATCATCCCCAAGGCCCGCGAGGAGGCGGTCCGCTGGATCACGCTGGCGACCACGGCCGTGGTCTTCGTGCTCTCCCTGTGGATGGCCTGGCCGACGCTGTTCGGGGCCGTGGGGCCGGGGCAGTTCACCGTCGGCGAGGCGGGCATGCAGGGCGTCGTGAAGCAGCCCTGGATCCCGGCCTTCAACATCGAATACATGCTCGGCGTGGACGGCATCAGCATGCCGCTGGTCGTGCTCACGACCTTCCTCTCGATGCTCGCCGCGGCCGCCAGTTGGCCGATCACGAAGCACGTCAAGGCCTACCACGTGCTCTTCCTGCTCCTCGAGACGGGCATGCTGGGCGTGTTCGTGTCGCTCGACTTCTTCCTGTTCTACGTGTTCTGGGAAGTGATGCTCCTGCCGATGTACTTTCTGATCGGCATCTGGGGCGGACCGCGCCGTGAGTATGCGGCGATCAAGTTCTTCCTCTACACGCTGCTCGGCAGCGTGCTCATGCTGCTGGCGATCCTGATGCTCTATTTCACGAGCGACCTGCGCCAGCTTTCGCCCGAGCAGCTCCAGGCCGCCCACGTGATCGCCCCCGGCCTCGACGCCGCGGCGGCGGCCGACGCCGTCAACGTCATCAAGACGGCCAAGGATCCGGTGCATACCTTCAACCTCCTCGCCCTGGCGCAGCTCGGCCAGCTGCCGCAGTCGCCGTTCGCGGCGGTGAACCTGTGGGGCATGTCGCTGGAGACGTGGGCCTTCCTCCTGCTGCTCATCGGCTTCGTGATCAAGGTGCCCGTGGTGCCGGTGCACACCTGGCTGCCCGACGCCCACGTCGAGGCCCCGACGCCGATCTCGATGATCCTCGCCGGCGTGCTCCTCAAACTCGGCGGCTACGGCATCCTCCGGATCTGCTATCCGATCTGCCCCGGGGCCGGCCTGACGCTGGCGTGGCTCGTGTGCGGGCTAGGGGTCGTCTCGATGGTCTACGGCGCCTTCGCGGCGCTGGCCCAGAAGGACTTCAAGCGGATGGTGGCCTACAGCTCCGTGAGCCACATGGGCTACGTGATGCTCGGCCTCGGCGTGTGGAGTGCGGTGGCGGGCAACGAGTTCCGCTGGGACGCCTGGGCCCAGGGGGTGAACGGGGCGATGTTCCAGATGCTGGCCCACGGCATCTCGTCGGCCGGCATGTTCTTCATGGTCGGCGTGCTCTACGACCGCGTGCACCATCGCAACCTCGAGGAGTTCGGCGGGATCTTCAACCGCATGCCCGTCTACTCCGGCCTCGCCGTGGCGGTGTTCTTCGCCGGCCTCGGCCTGCCGGGGCTGTGCGGCTTCATCGGCGAGGTGCTCGTCACGCTCTCCAGCTGGAACTACAGCCGCGTGCTGGCCGTGATCTCGGCCTTCACGGTGATCCTCACCGCCGGCTACATCCTGTGGGCGATCCAGCGGGTGTATCTCGGTGCGGAGTACAAGGGGCCGCACGGCGACCACCTGACCCCGATCACCGGCCGGGAACTCTCGATCGCGGTGCCGCTCGTGTTCTTCGCGATCCTCTTCGGCGTGGCGCCGCAGCTGATCTTCAACTACGTCACCCCGTCGGTGAACCGGCAGGTGGAGACGCTCGCCGACTGGACGCGGCGGGTGCGGCCCGACGCCCCGGCCGCCCAGCCCGCCCTCGCCTCCACCCCGGCCGCCCCCGCGGGCCGCTGACCCTCGAACCCCAATCGCTGCACCGTGGAAATCGGATCCCTCATCACCGGCGCGATCACCGACACGCTCGCCGTGTCGCTGCCGCTGTTTCGCGTCGAGCTCGCCATCGCGGCGACGATCGTGCTCCTCCTCCTCTGCCGGATGCTGCCGGTGCTCCGGAACGCCGACTCGGCCCTGATCGCCCTCGGCGGCGCGGGGTTCGCGCTCTGGTACGCCTGGAGCGACCTGCGGGGCCTGCCCGGATCGCCCTGGAATCTCGTCGATGTGACGGCCGCGCCGGTTCGACAGGAGCTGTTCGGCGGCCTGCTCGTGTTCGACTCGTTGACGGCGGCGATTCGCCTGCTGCTGGCCGGGTTTCTCGTGCTCTATGTCCTGTTCACGAAGGTGTCCGGCATTCCGGATCGTGAGGACGGCGCCGACTTCTACACGCTGGTGTTCGGCGGCGCCCTCGGGATGTGCCTGATGGCGTCGGCGAACCACCTGCTGATGGTGTTCATGGCCGTGGAGATGGCGAGCGTTCCCTCCTACGCCCTGGCCGCGATCCTCAAGGGACGCAAGGCGGCCTCGGAGGCGGGGCTGAAGTACGCCGTGTACGGCGCCGGCGCGGCGGGCATCATGCTCTACGGCATCAGCCTCTTGGCCGGCGTGACGGGCACGTGCCACCTGCCGAGCATGGCGGGTGAGCTCGCCCGGATCGTCGGTGAGGGCGGGGCCGGCGGCGAGGTGCTCGTGCTCGCGCTCGGCGGCCTGATGCTGGCCGTGGGCCTGGCCTTCAAGCTCTCGGCCGTGCCGTTTCATTTCTGGTGCCCCGACGTCTTCGAGGGGGCGGCGGCCGAGGTGGGGGCGTTCCTTTCGGTGGCCAGCAAGGCGGCGGCCGTGGCCCTGCTGCTGCGAATCGCCTTCGGGCTGGGGGCGACCGACGCCGCGGGAGCCGCTGCGGTCGCGGGCGCCGGCGAGGTGCGGCACTTCATGGTCTACGTCATCGGCCTGATGGCGGCGGTCACCTGCACGCTCGGCAATCTCGCGGCCTACGGCCAGACGAACATGAAGCGGCTGCTCGCCTACTCGACGATCGCCCACGCCGGCTACCTGATGATGGGCGCGGCTGCCGCGGTGGCGCTGATGGGCGTGAGCTCGGCGGGCGCCAGCCGCGCGGTGGCGGCGCTCGTCTTTTACCTCGCCACCTACCTGTTCATGAACCTGGCGGCGTTCGCGATCGTGGCCCTGCTGCGGAACCGGCTGCGGAGCGAGGAGATCGCCTCTTACGCGGGCCTCGTCCGCACGAGCCCGGGCATCGTGGTCGCCACGACGGTCGTGCTCGTGAGCCTCATCGGTCTGCCGCCGCTGGCGGGATTCGTCTCCAAGTTCCTCGTTTTTTCGTCGCTGGCCGAGGCGATCAAGGCGGGGGCCGAGAAGCCCCTGATGCTCGTGCTCCTCGTGGTGGGCGGCGTGAACACCGTGATCAGCCTGTTCTACTACCTGCGCGTGCTCAAGGTGATGACGTTCGATCCGCCGCCGTCCGACCGCGCCGGCGAGGCCATCCCGCTCGTCTCCCTGCCGGGCGCGGTGGTCACGGCGTTCGCGGTGCCGGTCGTGATCCTGGGACTGTTCTGGTCCGGGCTATACGCGGCGGCGCAGCTCGCCGGCACGTTCGCCAGCTAGGGAAACCCGACCATGCCCGCCGCCGATCCGCTCCGCCGCCTCGTCGCCGCCCTCGAATCGTCGCTGGCGATGTACGTCTCCGATTCCGGCATCTGGTCCTACCCCGGCCCGGAGGAGATCAAGCTCGCCCTGGCCGATCTGGTGGGCGACCACAAGAGCCTGCTCGACCGGGCCGGCACGGTGCTCGCCGAGCGTGAGGTGGCGGCGCCGCGGACGGCCTACCCGCTCTCCTTCACGGCGCTGCACGACCTCGATCTGAAGAGCCTGCTGCCCCGGCTGATCCATGCGCTCGACGCCCAGGCCGCCGCCTGCGAGTCCGTCGCGGCCGTCGCCGGCGACGACACGACCGCCGTCGAACTCGCCCGCGAGGCCGTGCAGACCAACCGGCGTCACGGCGAACAGCTCCGCCAGCTGCTCGCCAAGAGCCGCGCCGGCCTCGTGGACGCGAAACCCCTGTAGCGGCGGTCTCCGACCGTCGTGCCCGGTTGCTGTGAAGCCCGAAGCGCGAGCTGAGCGGAATACGTGTCGCTTCACACGACGCCATCCGCATACCCTCGGCTCACGCCTCGGGCTTCAAGGGCAACGGGGTGGACCAACCAGGAGGGACGCCGAATCGGCCCGCCGTGCCTCCTGTAGCGGCGGTCTCCGACCGCCGTGCCCGCTAGAGCGCTGCTCTCCGGCCGTCGTGCCGGTTGCTCCGCGCTCGGCGGTCGGAGACCGCCGCTACAGAGCCGCAGGGTATAACTCGCGGGTGATGCACTTGCCCGCCCTCTTCGACAGTCACTGCCACCTCGACCCGATGCGGTTCGGGGCCGAACTCCCCGACGTGCTGGCCCGCGCGCGGGCCGCGGGCGTGACGCGGATGACGGTGATCGGCACGCGGGCCGCCGACAGCGAGGCTGCCGCGGATCTGGCCGCCCGTGAGCCGGGCATCGTGGCGGCGGCGGGCATCCATCCCAACGACGTGGCCGAGGCCGAGCCGGGCGAGTGGGACCGGATCGTGCGGCTCGCCGAGGGGGGCCGCGTGGCCGCGATCGGCGAGACCGGGCTCGACTGGTATCGCACGACGGCCCCGCCGGAGATGCAGCGCGACTCGTTCGATCGCCACCTCCGGCTGGCCCAGCGGCTCTCGCTGCCGGTCGTGATCCACACGCGGGAGAGCATCCGCGACGTGATCGACATGCTCCGCGAGGCCGTCGCCCGCGGCCCGCTGCGGCCCGTGCTCCACGCCTTCACCGGCACGGCGGCCGAGGCGGCCGAGGCCGTTGAGTTGGGCTGCCACCTCGGCTTCGCGGGGATGGTGACGTTCCGCTCCTCGGCGGCGCTTCGCGAGGTGGCGAAGACGGTGCCGCTCGAGCGGCTGCTCGTCGAGACCGACAGCCCGTTCCTTTCGCCGGAGCCACTCCGCGGGAAGCGGAACGAGCCGGCCAACGTGGTGCATACGGCCCGCTGCCTGGCGCTCGCCCGGGGCGAGCCGTTCGATGTGTTCGCGGCCGCCACCACCGCCAACGCCCGCCGTGTGTTCGGTTGCTGACCTGTTGAGGGGAGTCAGCCGCGGCGGAGGCGGCCGACCTGGAAGTCGGCGATCGCCGCCGCGCAGACGACCAGCAGCGCCACGATCGCGGCCACGTTCCAGCGGAAGCCGGCCGGGCTCGTCGCCAGCAGCACCGCGTAGCCGGTGAGCGCCGCCGCCGCCGCGATCCGCACGAGACGGCGATCGAGCCACAGGCCGGCGGCGGAGACGAGCACCGGATGCGCGGCGACCAGCGGGCTTTCCGCGCCGCCGACGAGGGCCAGCAGCGCGGTTACGAAAGCCGCGTCGGTGACCACGAACGCGATGCCCGTTTGGCGCAGGGAAAGCCGGCGGATCCCGAGCCACTCGCAGACGGCGGCACAGCCGGCCCACGACGCGAGGCCGAAGGCCACGGGGCGATAGAAGGCGACGGTCGTCGGATCGACGAGCATCCGGGTGGCGACCACGGCGAGCGTGCCGAGGATGCCGGCCAGGCGGAAGCCGGCGGCGGGGTAGCGCCGCAGCACGCGGCCTAGGCGGTGGAGCGGGCCGCCGCCAGGCGGGGCGATGCGGTCGCCGCGCAGCCAGGCGTCAAGGTCGTCACCCACGGCAGCGACCGTCTGATACCGGCGCCCGGGATCCTTCTCCAGGCACCGCAGGCAGATTCGCTGCAGCGGCGCGGGCACCCGCGGGTTCAGCCGGCGCGGCGGCACCGGCTCCCGCTCCAAGACGTTCATCACCACGAGCATGTGGGTGTCGCCGCCGAACGGCGGCCGGCCGGTGAGGAGTGCATAGAGGATCGCGCCCAGTCCGTAGACGTCGGTGCGGGCGTCGATGCCGCGGACGCGGCCCGCGGCCTGTTCGGGCGCCATGTACTCCGGCGTGCCGAGCAGCGTGCCGGTGGCGGTCACGCCGTCGTCCGTGGTCGCGTCGCGGGCGAGTCCGAAGTCGGCCAGGTGCGGCGCGCCCGCGGCGTCCAGGAGCACGTTCGAAGGCTTGAGGTCGCGGTGGAGGATGCCCGCGTCGTGGAGGTGTTGCACGGCCCGCGCCACCGTCGTGATCGTGGAGGCCGCGTCGCGCGGTGGCAGCGGCCCGGCCCGGAGGCGGGCCGCGAGGTCGTCGCCGGCGACGAGGTCCATCGCGAAGTAGAGCTGGCCGTCGAGTTCTCCGGCGTCGTGAATCGCCACGACGCCGGGATGGCGGACGCGGGCCGCGAGCCGGGCCTCGGACACGAATCGCCGCCGCTGCTCGGCCGTGGCGTAGGCCCCGGCGGCGAGCAGTTTGAGGGCCACGTCGCGGCCGAGTCCTGCGTGCCGGGCCCGGTAGACGACGCCCATTCCGCCGCGGCCGAGCTCGTCGCCGACGACGAACGGCCCGAACCGCCGGCCCGCGAGTGAGTCCGTGGCCAGCGCTGACGCCGCTTCGGGAGCGACGGTCGATGCGAGGTCGTCGAGTCCGCGAAGGCAGGCCGTCCACGCGGCGAGGTCGGGGCAGGCGGCGAGCAGACGACGCTCTGCGGCCGCGTCGCCCCCCTGGATCGCCGCCAGGTAGCGATCGAGGAGGTCGGGATCGAGGTCCGTCGCGTCGGCGGTCCGCTGGTCGGGGTCGGTCATGGCGTCGCCTCGGCGCCGGAAAAGTCCGCGGGCAGCCGCTCCTTGAGGGCGGCGATGGCCCGCATCCACAGCATCCGGCAGGCTCCGCTCGAGCGGCCCATCCGCCGGGCCACCTCCTCGAAGGGCAGCCGTTCGATGTTCCGCAGGAAGAGCACCTCGCGGTGGTCGTCGGCCAGCGCCTCCATCGCCGCGGCGAGCAGCAGTTCCTGCTCCCATCGGATCACCCGCCCGCTCGGCGACGAGGCGGGGTCGATCGGCGGCTCGTGCCAGCCGTGCGAGGCATCGTCGTGCGCGGCCAGCGGCACCTCGCGGCCGGCGTCACGTTTCGCGGTGCCGCGGTACCGCTTGGCGACGTCGAACGCATTGTGGGCCACGATCCGCTTCAGCCAGGCGAGCCACTCCTGCGGCGTCTCTCCCGCGAAGCCGTCGAACCCGCGATGCGCCTCGAGGAGCGATTGCTGCACGACGTCCGAGGCATCGACCTTGGCCTGCAGCCGGCGCTGGAGATGAAACCGGGCGGCGGTGGCGACGAAGCTCCGGCAGGCTCCGAACAGCCGGTCGCGGGCCGCCGCGTCGCCGGCCCGGGCCGCGGCCAGCCAGCCCGCGATTCGCGCGGCGTCGCCCGCGGGAGCGGCGGGCTGGGAGGCCGACGAAAAAGGTTGAGTGTTCGACATGCCAGGGCACCGAGCGGGCCGTGAGACCTCAAGGACCGTGACGTTCACCGGCAGAGAGCACGTCCGTGCGCAACTGGCACTCGGCCAGAAGGCGGTCGTAATTCATGATGTGCTTGGTGACCCACAAGCGGACGCCGTGGCCATCGACGAGGTGCAGGCCGTTCGGGTCGTGTTTTCGGATCGTGGTCGTCGTCCGATCGAGTGGCTTGCGCAGCCCCCAGAGTGAACGGACGATCCGGTCTCCCGCCAGATCGATGGTGTAGCCTCCGAGCCCCACCAGCAGCAGTCCCGCCCCGGCCATAATGATGTCGGACCGCATTCCCCGTTCCTCGACGCCCATGGCGTTGCGGCTGCGGAACGAGTACCACGTCCCCACGAGCGTGAACAGGCCCACGGCGAGGACGATCCAGCGCAACCTGGCCTGGAGCCGAAAGTCCTCGGCCTCCAGTCTGGCCAACGCCGGAACGCGGTGGCCCGCGAACAGCGTCTCGGTGGCTTGCTCCTCCAGCCGAGTCAGTTCCGCGTATCCCGCCGCAGCGGCCGGATGCGAGGTCGAGCGACCACCGAGTCCGGGCCCGAAGTCGTCCTGTAGGGGCGGGGGATCACGGAACCAGAGCGTCGCCTCGTTCGTCGCCGGTTTGACCCCCCTGCCGCACACGCCGAGCATGAATCCGTCGAGGTCGCGACGCATCCGATTGCGGGCGTACCACAGTGAGCCCACCAGGCCGGCCGTTGCGGCCAGCGTGATCACCTCATTCAGGCTGCCGCGAGCAGGTCTCCAGAGCATGGCCACCGTCGCGATCAACAGTCCGCTCCAGGCCGCGATCGCCGCCCCGGCGATCCTGCCGGCCCACACCCGGCGGCTCCGGCACGCATCGCAGACCGGAACAGGCACCTCCGCCCAGACCATCGACCGCGCGAGCAGGATGTCGAAGCCGTTCCAGGCGATGATCGGACAGGCGAAATCGGTCGGCGCGCGGCAGTTGACGCACATCCCGGGAAAGTGAAACCGGTCGAGGCGGCGGGTGAGTTCCGCCATGGATGGTGTCCTCGCGAGGGTGGGGGTTCCCCGGGGGCCGCCTGCGGCGGCGGTCGGGGGTCCGAAAAAAGCCGCGTGACATCCGGATCGGGCGGTCGCCTGATCCCGGGAGCGGCCCGCCCGACGCGGGCCGAGACCCCGGCAGGATACACCGTGACCGCGATGACGACCCAGCCACGAACGACCCGCCCCGGATCCCCCGGGGCGGCCGCCGCGTCGCCCGCGGACGGGGCGATGATCAGCCTGGCACACGTGGCCAAGGCGTACGGCGGCCGGACGGTGCTCGAGCCCACCACACTCGCCGTTCCCCGCGGCCGCACGACGGTGCTCATCGGCCCCAGCGGCTGCGGCAAGAGCACGCTGCTGCGGATGATCGTCGGCCTGGTCACGCCCGACCAGGGCGCGGTGACGATCGACGGCCGGCGGCTCGACGCCGCCTCGATGGCCGACCTGCGACAGCGGATCGGCTACGTGATCCAGGATGGCGGGCTGTTTCCGCACCTCACCGGCCGCGACAACGTCGGCCTCCTCGCGCGGCACTTGGGCTGGGAGCCGTCGCGGATCGCCGCCCGGATCGCGGACCTGGCCGCCCTCACGCGGCTGCCCGAGGCCGCGCTCGATCGCTTTCCGGCCCAGGTCTCGGGCGGCCAGCGGCAGCGGCTGGGCATCATGCGGGCGCTGATGCTCGATCCGGCGGCGATCCTCCTCGACGAGCCGATGGGGGCGCTCGACCCGCTCGTGCGATACGACCTCCAGGAAGACCTGCGGCGGATTTTCCGCGACACGGGCAAGACGGTCGTCATGGTGACCCACGACATGGGCGAGGCGGGCTTCTTCGGTGACGAGGTGCTGCTGCTGGGCGACGGCCGCATCGTGCAACGCGGCACGCTCGACGACCTGATCCATGCTCCGGCCGACGACTTCGTGCGCCGGTTCGTGTCGGCCCAGCGGTTCCCGGGCCTGTCTGGCAGTGAAGGGAGGAACGCATCGTGACCGCGGGCGTGAGAAGGACAGTCGTTGATTCGTGTACCGTTCGTAGGTCGGGGCTGCCCACGCCCCATCACCGGACGTTCGCTTCGGCCTCCCCGGCCTCCGCTCTCTCGAGGCTGCCTGCGCTTCGGCATCCATGCCTCCGCTGGTCAGCCACGCCGGCTCTTGGGGCGTGGGCAACCCCTCCCGTGACCTCGTTCATTTGGAAAACCTTTGCCCGATGCATATGGATACGTTGGATGAAGATTCCCCCGTTGCCGAGCCGACTCCTGGCCGCGGCTCTGCTGGTCGCGCCGATCGCGGCTGCCGCCGCGGAAGCGGGCCCTGTCGTGCGGATCGGCTCCAAGCCCTTCACGGAAGGCATCGTGCTCGGAGAGGTGCTCGCGGGCGTCGCGCGGCAGGCGGGCGTGGCGGCCGAGCATCGGGCGGCGCTCGGCGGCACGCAGATCGTGTTCGCGGCCCTCGAGCGCGGAGAGATCGACTGCTACGTCGAGTACAGCGGCACCTTGGAGCGGGAGATCCTCCGCGCCGAGAGCGTCCGTAGCCCCGCGGACGAGGCGGCCGCGCTTGCCCGCCGGGGCCTCGCCCGCACCGCCCCGCTGGGCTTCGACAACACCTACGCCCTAGGCATGAAGGAGGCGGCGGCCGCCGCGGCGGGCATCGAGACGATCTCCGACCTCGCGGGCCGCGACCTCGCCATCGCGCTCAGCGACGAGTTCGTGCGGCGGGCCGACGGCTGGCCGGCGGTTCGCGATGCCTACGAACTGCGGCAGTCCCCGCGGGTGCTCGACCACGCGCTGGCCTATCGCGGCCTGGAAAGCGGCCACGTCGCCGTCACCGACCTCTACGCCACCGACCCCGAGGTGCGGGCCCACGAGCTGCGGATCCTGCGGGACGACCGGGGCGTGTTCCGCGAATACAAGGCGTTCGTGCTGTATCGCGTTGACCTCGCCGAGCGGGCGCCGGCGTTCCTGGCGGCGCTCGGGCAGCTCGAGGGGGCGATCGGTCCGGACGCGATGCGCGAGATGAACGCCCGCGTGCGGCTCGACGGCGAATCGGAGCGGGCCACGGCGGCGACGTTCCTGCGGGAGCGGTTCGGCTGGGAAGTGGCCGTCGACACGACGCCCGCCTGGCTGACCGTGGCCCGCGATGTGGGGCGGGCCACGCTCCAGCACCTGGCGCTCGTCGCCGCGTCGCTCGTCGCGGCCGTGGCCGTCGCCGTGCCGCTGGGAATCTACGCCCATCGCCGGCCGCGGCTGGCCGCTGGGATCCTCGGCGTGGTCGGCATCCTGCAGACGATTCCGTCGATGGCCGTGCTCGTGTTCCTCGTGCCGCTCGTGGGCCTGGGCTGGAAGCCGGCCGTCGTGGCGCTGTTTCTCTACGGCTTGCTGCCGATCGTTCGCGGCACCTTCAACGGGCTGGCCGGGATCCCGGCGCACCTCCGCGAGTCGGCCGAGGTGCTCGGCCTCGACGGGCGGGCACGGCTGTGGCTCGTGGAATTGCCGCTGGCCTCGCGGTCGATCCTCGCGGGCATCAAGACGGCGGCGGTGATCGCGGTGGGCACGGCCACGATCGGCGGGCTCATCGGCGCCGGTGGCTACGGCGAGGCGATCCTGGCGGGGATTCGCCGCGCCGACGCGGGGCTGCTCATGCAGGGCGCGGTGCCCGCCGCAGTGCTCGCGCTGCTGATCCAGGCGGGCTGCGACGCCGCGGAACGCATCCTCGTGCCCGCAGGCCTGCGGGCGGGTGGGTAGACTCCTACGCGATAGGGAAGCACCGCGGCAGCCATCATCTCGGGCGTGTGCATGGAGAGCCGATGACCACCGACATTCGCCGTCAGGCGCCGTACGTTTTCGCCGGCCAGACCACGTCGCTGTGCGGCGAGTGCCTGGCATTGGTGCCGGCGAAGATCGTCGTTCAGGACGGCAAGGTCTTCTATCACAAACGCTGCCGCACCCACGGCCCCCAGAAGGTGCTCGTCTCCACCGACGCTGCCTACTGGCGGCTGTGCCACGACTACCTCAAGCCCGGCGACCGGCCGCTCGTGCTCCAGACGCACACCGAGCGGGGGTGCCCCTACGATTGCGGTCTCTGCCCCGACCACGAGCAGCACTCGTGCCTGGCGCTCATCGACGTCAACGAGGCCTGCAACCTCACCTGCCCCGTCTGCTTCTCCGACTCGTCGCCGCAGCGGTCGCTCCACCGGCCGCTGGCCGAGATCGAGCGGATGATGGATGCGCTCGTACGCAGCGAGGGGGAACCCGATCTGCTGCAGCTCTCCGGGGGCGAGCCGACGATCCACCCGCAGATCATGGAAATCCTGGCCGCGGCCAAGCGACGGCCGATCCGCCACGTGATGCTCAACACCAACGGCATCCGCATCGCCGAGGATCCCGAGTTCGTCCGCCGGCTGGCCGAGCTGCGGCCCGGGTTCGAGGTCTACCTGCAGTTCGACTCGCTCCGCCCCGAGGCCCACCAGAACCTCCGCGGGGCGGACCTGACGCGGATCCGCCGCCAGGCCCTGGAGAACCTGGAGCGGGCCGGGATCTCCACCACGCTGGTCGTGGTGGTGAAGCAGGGGGTCAACGACGACGAGATCCCCGCCATCATCGACCACGCCCTCCAGTGGC
>JBIKND010000206.1:0-6133 GCA_044358905.1 Pirellulales bacterium
AGCAGGTGGTGGACATCGCCGCCACGATGAAGCCTTCGGCCCGCGGCGAACTCGAAATCACCGACGTCAATCGCGTGTATCTCGAACGCGGCCAGCTCACCGTCCACACGATGGGCCGGGGCGACGCCTGGCTCGACACCGGCACCCACGACAGCCTCCTGGAGGCATCGCAGTTCATCCAGACGCTGGAGAAGCGGCAGGGGCTGCGGATCTGCTGTCCCGAGGAGATCGCCTGGCGGAGCGGCTGGATCGACTCCGCGCAGCTCGAGCGGCTCGCGGCCCCGCTTGCCAAGAGCGGCTACGGCGAATATCTCCTCCGCCTCGTCCACGAGGGCCGCGACGGATGAACGCGACACCCACCGCCATCGACGGCGTGCTGATCATGGCCCCGCGGGTCTACGAGGACGCCCGCGGCCACTTCTTCGAGAGCTTCAACCAGCGGGCGTTCGAGGCGGCCGTCGGCGGCCCGGTGACGTTCGTGCAGGACAACCACAGCTTCAGCCGGAAAAACGTGCTCCGCGGCCTCCACTACCAGGTCGAACATCCCCAGGGAAAACTCGTGCGGGTGGTCCAGGGCGCGGTGTTCGACGTCGCCGTGGACATCCGCACCGAGTCGGCGACCTTCGGACGTTGGGTCGGCGTCGAGCTCTCGGCCGAGAACCGCCGGCAGCTCTGGGTGCCGCCGGGCCTCGCCCACGGGTTCCTCGTCCTCTCGGACACGGCCGAGTTTCTCTACAAGACCACCGACTATTACGCGCCGTCCTGCGAACGGTGCATCCTCTGGAACGACCCGACGCTCGCCATCGAATGGCCGCTCACGGAGCCGCCGGTGATTTCGCCGAAGGACGCCCAGGGCATGACGCTGGCGGAGAGCGTGCGTTCGTGACCGTGCCTCGCGCCCCCCACGCCCCCGTGCTCGTGATCGGCGGCATGCACCGTTCGGGCACGTCGCTGACGGCATCCCTCCTGCAGGGTGCCGGCCTGTTCATCGGCCCGCGGTTGATGGGGCCTTACCGGGGCAACGAGCGCGGACACTTCGAGGATCTCGACTTCTACGAGTTCCACAAGCGGGCCCTGACCTCAAGCGGCTTCCACGAAGACGGCTTCGTCGCCGTGGGCCGGCCGCAGGTTGCGGCCGAACTCGTGCCCGAGGCCGAGGCCCTCGTCGCCGAGCGGCGGTCGCGGGGCGTCCCCTGGGGCTGGAAGGATCCGCGGACGACTCAATTTCTTGACTTCTGGCGGGAACTCATTCCCGACGCCCGATTCCTGTTCGTGTTCCGCAGCCCATGGGCCGTCGCCGCCTCACTCGCCCGCCGCGGCGACCGGCCGGTGCAGGAGGATCCGTCGCTTGCCATCCGCAGCTGGCTGCATGGCAACCGCCGGGTCCTGGAGTTCGTGCGCCATCATCCGGAAGCCTGCCTCGTCCGCGAGGTGGGCCAGGTCGCCACCGATCCCGGTGAGGTCTGCGCCGCCGTCCGCGAGCGGCTCGGCATTCCCCTCGGCGACCCGCCCGATCTCTTCGAGCCGGGCCTCCTCTCCTCGATGCCGCCCCCGGCCCACCCACGGTCGGCGTTCGAAGCCGAGGCCACGGAGGTCTACCGGTCGCTGCGGTCGTTGGCCGGGCTGGCGGATGCCGATCCAGGTTCGATCGCACCAGCGGCGGCCTGCATCGCGCCCATCGCCCCGACGGCGCTACCCGTTCTGTTCGCCGGCCACACCGACCCGGGCTTCTGCATCCACACGCTCGGCATGCTCTCAGCCGGCTTGGACGACGCGTGGCCGCTGCCTGCCTGCCTGTCCTGCCATGAAGCGCTCGCCGGCGTCCAAGCGTCGGGCCGCCCCTTCAGCCTCCTGCTGCCGCTGTTGAGTGGCCTCGACGATCCACAGCGGCGGGCCGAACTGCTCAAGGCGCTGGCCGCGGTGGCCTCGGACGTCGATCGCGACCGCTGTCGCGTGTTCTTCGACTTTTCCAACGAGGCCGGGCACCCGTATCTGGTCGGGCAGATCGCCGCCCTGGCGACCGAGGCCGGCATCGCGCAACTGGGCAATCTCACGCTCATCTGCCAGAACCGCTTGCTCGATGGGGCAGAGACGCCCATCCCGCACGCCTGCTTCGACGCCTTCCTCGTCGTGGGGTGGCGGGTCTGTCGCGATCTCCTGCTCGCCGAGGGTCTCGACATCCATGCAGATCCCACGTCGCTCCCGCTCCCCGAGCCCCGGCACGACATCCTCTGTCTCAACGCCACGCCACGGTTCCATCGGCTCGTGGTGCTGCTCATGCTCGCCGAGGCCGGGATCATCGATCTCGACGCGCCCGATCATGCCCCGGACTGCCAGATCCCCTACGTCAGCTACCCAGGCCTGACCTACGAAAAGGCCGATGGGCGTGACCCGGTGCTCCGCGAAGACGTCGAACGACGGCTGACCGACGAAGGACACCAAAAACTCCTCGTCCATCTGCCCAGGCTCCTCGCCCGGACGCCGCTGCGGGTCGACGCCCTCGCCGCGACGGGCAACGCGCTGGCCTTCGCCATCGACCTGCGGCTCTACCGCGACTCGAAGCTCTCGGTCGTGACGGAGACGGCATACGGTTCCGAGGTCCAGCGGATCACGGAAAAAACATTCAAGCCCCTCGCGCTCGGCCAGCCCTGCGTCACGATCGGGCATCCGCACTCGCTGGCCATCGCGAGAGGCCTCGGCTTCGACACGTTCGACGACTGCCTCGACAACCGCTACGACCAAAGCGAGCATCCCGGGGCGCTGATGGAGGGGGCCGTCGCCAGCGTCCGCGGCTTCCTGGCCGCCTACGACCGCGATCCGGCCGTCCGCACGCAGGTGCGGGTCTCCGGCCTGCGCAACATCCGCTGGACGCTCACCGGGTTTCAGCGCCACTACTACGAAACCTTCGCCCGGCCCCTGCTGGCGAAACTGCTCGACGCCGGCCGCGGCCCGACGGTCAGCGGGTAGGAACGCCGTAGATTCGCAAGGCCGACAGATGCACGGCCGTGTGCTCCGGCGAGAAGATCGTGACGTACCGACCACGCAGCCGGGGCACGATAGTGTCGCTGCGGCCGCCGCTGCCGTCCCAAAAACTGCCGTCGATGGCCAGCGGCAGGCCGGCGGTGCGAGCGGCGTCGGGCGCGGCATGGACGGCATAGAACAGATACCGGCCGCGATCCCTGCAGATGTCGGTCCTGTTCTCGACCACGATTCCGGTCACCTCGTGTTCCGCGGCGAGATCGACCGTGATGCCCTCGCCGACCCCGAAACCGGTGTGGAAGAAGAACGGCCTGCCGTCCGCGACGACGCCTTCCACCGGATAGCCGCCGTAGCCACTGCTCAAGCGATACGTCTTGCCCTGGGCCACCTCCAGCGGCTCGCCGAGGGGCCGGCCGGCGACCGCCGCCATGGCCCGGGCGAAACCCTGGCCGATCGCATAGATCCGCTCCAGGGTCTGCGCGTCCGCCTGCAGCCGCTGGAAGCCGCTGCGGTAGTAATCCAACTCGTCCTCCAGCCGCTTGACCCGCGTCGCCTCCGCGGGAGCGTCGCTCCAGGCGGCATTGAGAAACAGCGGCGGCTGGGCATCGGTGTTGCGGCGGATGTCGAGCGGGTGCGGCAGGACCGGCGCGGGCCAGGACGGGTCGGCCGGCAGCGGAAACCGATCCCGCCGCAGGAAGCTGAGTTCGATGACCCGCGGCAGGTTCAGCGCCGTGCCGGGCAGAGGCACCTCCCCGCAGCAGTTGTTCGCATGGGCATGCACGCAGATGAAGTGCCGGTCGAGCGTCCGCAGCAGCGGTCCGAGCTGTTCCTCGAAACGGGCATCGTCGAGGGCGACCTCGAGCCCGTGCAGTTCGAGCACGATGATGCGGAACCGCCGGAGGACGTCGTCGGGCGTGCCGAGCACGTTGCGGTATTCCGCCCCCTCGATGTCCATCTGCAGCAGGAGGTCCCCGGTGCGCGGGGCCTGCATTTCCACCCAGTCCGCCAGTGCGATGCTGTCGGCTGCGCCGTCCACGTCGAGCCACTTCTTGAGGAACGTCTGCCGCCCCGCGACGAGCGGCGTGGCGAAGGCCTCGACGTCGCTCGACCGATCGCACATGTGGCAGGTCATGCCGTGGACGTTCACCAGTTCGTCCTCGAACGTCTTCCAGTTGTTGACGCCCGGTGAAAAGCAGGCGACGACCCCCTCCAGGTCGTCCGGCACGAGGTAGGCGCCGTCCCCGTCGCCGCCGATCCGCACCAGCGGCACGGGTGACGGCTTGGGCCGCAGGATGTGGATCGTCTCGATGATCGCCGCCGCCTTTGCGTCCATGCCGAGAGTGTACTTGCCCGCATCCGGCCGCGTTGCCTGGTCGAGGGGCCTGAATTAGGATGCGGAGCGGTCACGACACGCGACCGTTCGGCGAGCGCCTTCTTGAAAACCGCCTGCGTCATCACCTCGATCTTTCCGCCCACCCCCGCGGTGGCCTCGTTCGCGGCGGCGGCGGCCTTCGACTCGGTCCTGGTCGTCGGCGACCGGAAGTCGCCGCCGACCTACGAACTCGACGGCGTGCGGTTTCTCCCTCTGGCCGAGCAGGAGCGGCTTGCCTGGCGGATCATCGCCTGCCTGCCCCGCGACCATTACGCCCGCAAGATGGTCGGCTATCTGGAGGCGGCGGCGGCAGGGGCCGACATCCTCTTCGACACCGACGACGACAACCGCCTCATCGCCGGCCGCCGGGGCGACATCTGGCGGGCGGCATGCCGCCTGGAGATCGGCCCTGCCGCCACCCCGCCCCGCTTCGTCAACGTCTATCGCCACTTCACCGCGCAGGTCATCTGGCCGCGGGGCCTGCCCCTCGACTGCGTCGTGGAGTCCACCTCCAGGCCGCCGGAGGCGGCGCCGGCAGCGACCGCGCCGGACGTCGGCATCTGGCAGGGCCTGGCCGACGGGGATCCGGACGTCGACGCCGTCTATCGCCTGACCTGTAACCACGCCTGCACGTTCGACGACGCGCCCGCCGTGGCGCTGGCCCCCGGCGTCGTCTGCCCCTTCAACAGCCAGAACACCGCCTTCCGCCGCGATCTCCTGCCGCTGATGTACCTGCCGGCGTTCGTGTCGTTCCGCTACACCGACATCCTCCGCGGCCTGGTGGCCCAGCCGATCCTCTGGGCGGCCGGCCTGCGGCTGTGCTTCACCGCGGCCACCGTCTTCCAAGACCGCAACGTCCACGACTACCTCAAGGACTTCGAGGCGGAGGTGCCGATGTACCTCACGGCCCGGCGGGCGCTGGAGATCGCCGCGGCGACCGCGACCGCGTCGCGCTCGGTCGCCGACAATCTCCGCGCCGTCTATGCCGCCCTCGAGCGGGCCGGGATCGTGCCGGCCCAGGAACTGCCGTTGCTCGAAGCCTGGCTGCAGGACTGCGCAGCCGCCCTGGCCGCCCCGACGGCATGAGCCCGACACCACAGCGACTGGCCTTCGACGCGGACGGTAGGCTCGTGCTCGAGCTCACGGACGGCTCGACCGTCGCCGTGATGCATCCGACGGGGCCTGTCCGTGCCGATGCGGCCGTGGACGGCACACGGTGGCTCGTGGGCGGCTGCAGCGACTCCTCAGGGGAGCCTCGCATCGACCTCGTGGACTTCGGCGATCCGGCGACGCTCGAGCGTTGGACGGTCGGTGCCGACGGCGTCTGCCGCGAACCCCAAGACGTCGACGTCGCGAGCCTGCCTGCGGTGCCCGGCTACCTGCTCAATCCCCATCTCTTCGCCGCGGCCCGGCCGCGGCTCAACGATTTTCAGATTTACTCCCTCCTCCGGCTGACGGCCGGCGCCGCTGCGGCCGCGGCCTATCTCGACGGCTGCGCGGCCGAGCACGGCCCCGTCGTGCCCGCTGGCTGCCGTCTCGTGGTGCTCTTCAATCACCACTACGCCCGCAACTGCCGGCCGATCCACGACCTCTATCGGCGACGGTTTCCGAACATCGACTTCGTGATGCCCTGCGTCGCGCCGCGGCATCCGCAGTATCACGCCTACCCGTTCGGTTCGTATCAGTTTCATGGGCTCGTGCATGGCTACCTGAGCGATCGCCGGCGGGCGGCGCCGGATGGGCCGAAGGCGTACCTCTTCATCCAGGACGACGTCCTGCTGC
>JBIKND010000207.1:0-6125 GCA_044358905.1 Pirellulales bacterium
TCCGGTGGAGGGCCCTACAACCCCGAGGTGGAAACCACCTCGGTTTGGGCTGTTTCCCTTTCGCTCGCCGCTACTGAGGAAATCGATTTTTCTTTCTTTTCCTGCGGGTACTGAGATGTTTCAGTTCTCCGCGTTGGCTACTGCAGCCTATGGATTCAGATGCAGTCAGTTCGGGAATCCCGGGATCATCACCTGTTTGACGGTTACCCCGGGCTTATCGCAGTCTTCCGCGCCCTTCAAAGCCTCCTGATGCCTAGTCATCCCCCATGCGCCCTTTGGAGCTTGACCACCCGAATCGAGTGCTCGCGAACGAGCCTGGATCCGAATGTTCTCCTGCCGGACCATCGAATTGCCTTCCACGGATGCGGAAAGCTCAGTCCAGCATTAACGATTCTCGCTCTTTTCAGGAGCCCTGCCCTGCGGATTGCCCGCATGACAAGACTCTTGAGCCTTGGGAGAACGCTTCCAGAGAGCCGCTTGAGACGGCTCCCCTTCGGCATTCTTTCAAGATGCCAATTACCACGACCAAATTGTCAAAGAACAAAACGAGCCGACGAAGCGACGCGCACATCCGTGCACGGCACATCGACGGCTCGTGACTGTCATGGACAGAGGTTCGCCCCGGCGGCCACACTTTCGGCCATCCGGACCGGGCCTCGACCCACGACATCCACCGCACCAACCGACACCACCACCTTCGTGGTCGGTACCAGCCGGCTCGAAGGAGTCACGAGCGGCGAAGCGGGAACCGATCTCCGAATCACTGGGATCGGCCGCATCTGTACGGAAAATTAACGGAAGGGTTCGGCACCGTCAAGCGGCCGAAAAAAGAGGCGCAAAAAACGGCTCTTTCGGGCGAAAAACGAGGGTATAAAGATTTTGGCCCCGCCCATCTCCCCCGCCCGCCATCCGCCATGCCGGCCCCTGTCGACCGATCGCAACCGCGGCTCCGTATGTTTCCGGCCAGGATGCTGGCATGCGGGATCGCTGTGGCCACTGCGGGAATGGTGTCGCTGCGGGCCGCTGCCGAGCAGGCCGCCGTCCCGGTGGTCGTGGCCCGCGTCTCGATGGCCGAGCAGGCCGCCGGCCAGTCGTTCGTCGGGACGGTGATGCCCGCTCGCACGAGCGACGTGGGCAGTGCCGTGGACGGGCGAATCGTCGATTTCCCCATTGTCGACGGGCAACGAGTCACGGAGGGACAGCCGCTCGCCGAACTTCTCCGCGGCCTGCTGCAGATCGAGCGAGAGGGAGCCGTAGCGGAATTGCAGCGGCTGCGGCAGGTGCTGGCGGAACTGAGGGCTGGCTCACGGCCCGAGGAGATCGAGCAGTCGCGGGCGATGGTGGCGGGTTTCGAGGCCCGGGTCGCCTACGCCCGCAGCCGGCTGACCAGACTGAACCGGCTCGCCGAACGCGGCACGAGCACCGTTGATGAACTCCAGGACGCCCAAACGGAACTCCAGCAGATCGAGGCGCAACTCCGCGGGAGTCGCGCCGCCTTGGCCCTCGTCGAAGCCGGCCCGCGGGCCGAGCAGGTCGCCCAGGCGGCTGCCGCCGTGGCCGTCCAAGAAGCGGCCGTCGAGCGGATCGACGACCAATTGGCCAAGCACACGATCCGCGCCCCGTTCGACGGCTGGGTCATCGAGCGGTTCACCGAGAAGGGGCAATGGATCGCCCGCGGCGGCCTGGTGGCGCGGATTGCCGAACTCGACGACGTGGAAGTCGAGGTGCGCGTGCCGGAGATCTCGGTGGGCGGCCTGGAGGCCGGCGTGGACGTTCGTCTCGAGTTCGACGCCGCGCCCCATCACACGTGGATCGGCCGCGTCGTGCGGATCGTGCCGCAGGCCGACGTGCTGAGCCGCAGTTTTCCCGTGCAAATCGCGCTCGAAAACACCGTCGTCGACGGAGCGCCGGTGCTTCGCGGCGGCATGCTCGCCCGCGCCTGGCTGCCCGTGGGGCGGGCGGCGAGCGTGAAGGTCGTGCCGAAAGACGCTCTGGTGCTCGGCGGCCCCACGCCGGTCATCTTCGTGGTCGACGGCACGAATGCCGCCACCCCGCCGGTGGCAGGCACGGTGCGGGCGGTGCCGGTCGAACTCGGCGCCGCCGTCGGCGGCAATGTCGAGGTGCGCAGCGACATCGAGCCCGGCCGACTCGTGGTGGTCCGCGGCAACGAACGCCTGCGGCCCGGCATGGCCGTGGCGTTCGAGCAGCCGCGCAACTGACGCCCCGGCCCGGCAGGAACCGTCATGAACCTGATCGCGGCCTGCGTGGCCAGCCCCGTGAAGGTCGCCGTGGGCGTGATCCTGGTCACGCTGTTCGGCATCCTCGCGATCCTCTCGATGCCGGTGCAGCTCACGCCGGAGGTGCAGATCCCGACGATCACGGTCGAGGCGCGCTGGCGGGGAGCGAGCCCGCAGGAAATCGAGCAGGAACTGGTCCAGCCGCTCGAGGAGCAACTGCGAAGCGTCGAAGGGCTCGTCAAGCTGTCCAGCGACTCGAGCAGCTCGACCGGCACGGTGGAACTCGAGTTCGCCGTGGGCACGGACATGGCCCAGGCGCTCGTGAAGGTGAACACACGGGTGCAACAGGTCCGTGACTGGCCGATCGATGCCGATCGACCCGTCATCAGGACGTCGAGCGCCAACGACCGGCCTGTCGCCTGGCTGATCCTCGGTCAGGCCGCGCCCGCCCCCGCAGTGGTTGAGCAAGCGAAAGCGGACCACCCGACCTTCGCCGCCGACCTCGACCGCGTCCTCACGGCCCGCACGCCCGACCTGGCCCTCTTCCGGCTGCGAAAGCTCGCGGCAGCCCACCCGGAGCTCGCCGATCTCGTGCCCCCGGATATCGATGTCGAAGCGGTTCGACGGATGGCCGAAGACGACATCGAGAGCCGCCTCGAGCGGGTCAAGGGCGTGGCGAGCGCCGACCTGGTCGGCGGCCGCGCGGACGAGTTGCAGGTGATCGTGGACCCGCAGTCGCTCGCGGCCCGCAACCTCACGATCGAGGATCTGCGGCTCGCGCTCGCCAACCAGAATCAGGACACCTCCGGCGGCGACCTGTGGGAAGGAAAACGGCGCTACGTCGTGCGGACTCTCGGGCAGTTCCACTCCTTGGAACAGGTGGAGGGCGTGATCATCACGCGGCGCGATGGCAAGGCGGTCTACGTACGGGACGTGGCGAAGGTGCGGCTGGGCAGCAAGAAGCCCGAGGGCATCGTCCGCCGGTTCGGAGCGCGGAACATCGCCATCCGCGTCACCCGGGAGGCGGGGGCCAATGTCCTCGACGTGATGCGCCGGCTGCGCGAGGTCGCGGCCCGGATCGACGAGCCGCTGCGGCCCAAAGGGCTGTCACTCAGCCTGATCTACGACGAGACCACCTACATCGATTCCGCGATCGGCCTGGTCAACGACAACATCCTCGTCGGCGGCCTTCTCACGCTCGCCACGCTGATGATTTTTTTGCGGAACATCCGCTCCACCGCGATCGTGGCGATGTCGATCCCGGTCAGCGTGATGGGCACCTTCCTCGCACTCGCGGCCTTCGACCGCACCCTCAACGTCATCAGCCTGGCCGGCATCGCCTTCGCCGTCGGCATGCTGATCGACAACTCGGTCGTGGTGCTCGAAAACATCTTCGTTCACTGGAGTGCGGGCGAGGAGCCGAAGACCGCCGCCGTCAAGGGCACGCAGGAGGTCTGGGGCGCGATCCTGGCGAGCACGCTCACCAACGTGGCCGTGTTCCTGCCGGTGCTCTTCGTGCCGGGCGAGGTGGGGCAACTCTTCGGCGACATCGCCCTGGCGATCGCTGCGGCCGTGGGACTGTCGATCGCGGTGTCGGGGCTGGTCGTGCCCGCGGCGGCGGCCGTGCTGTTGCAGAGCCGCCACGCCCAGGCCGCCGCCACGGTCGTGACGGGGACGGGCGACACCCTTGCAGCCGGCGTGGCACGCGGCGACGTGTTCACCCGATTCGGGACGGCGTTCATGGGCGTCGTCACGAGCATCAACCGCTTCCTGCTCGCCAGCGGCTGGCGGGAGGCGACCCTCTCCGCGGCGGTCGTCGGCGCCGCAGCGCTGGCCACGTGGGCGCTGATGCCGAAGGTCGAATACCTGCCCGATGGCAACCGCAACCTGGTGTACGGCATCCTCCTGCCGCCACCGGGCTACAACATCGACGAGCTGCTGCGGATGGGCGACCTCGTGGAACAGCAGTTGATTCCCTACTGGGACGTCGATCCGGGCACACCCGAGGCCCAGGCTCTCGACGCCCCGATCCTGGCCGACTGCTTTTTCGTGGCCCGGGGCCGGAGCGTGTTCATCGGGCTGCGGTCGCTCGACCCGCTGGAGGCGGGAAAACTCGTGCCGCTCGTGCGCCGGATCACGGCCGACCTGCCGGGCACGTTCGCCGTCGCCAAGCAGTCGAGCCTGTTCGAAAGCGGCCTCGGAGCGGGGCGAACCGTCGACATCGAGATCACCGGGCCCGAACTCGCCAGGCTCGTCCAGCTCGGCGTGCAGGTGATGGGAAAACTCCCCGAAGCGACGCCCGGGAGCCAAAATCTGCCCAAGCCCTCGCTCGACCTCTCGAGCCCGGAGGTGCAGCTCGTGCCCCGGCTCGAGCAGGCCGCCGACATGCGACTCGACGCCCGCCAGCTCGGGTACATCGTCGACTGCCTGGTCGACGGCGGCTATGCCACCGACTACTTCCTCGACAACGACCGGATCGATCTCGTGATCAAGGGCGATGATCGGTTCGTGCAGCGGACCCAGGACATTCGGGCGCTGCCGGTCGTGACCCCCGGCGGCCAGCTCGTGCCGCTGGAGAGCGTGGCGGAGGTGCGCGAGTTCTCCAGCGGCCCCGAGCAGATCCTGCACCGGGAGCGGGAACGGGCGATCACCGTGCAGGTGTCACCGCCGGCGAAGATGCCGCTGGAGGAGGCCCAAGAGCGGATCGAGCGGCTGATCGTCCGCCCCCTGGAGGCATCGGGCGCCCTCGAAGGCGGCTATCGGATCACGCTCGGCGGCACCACCGACAAGCTCGTCGCCACCTGGCAGTCGCTGTGGTTCAACCTCGTGATCGCCGGACTCATCACCTACCTGCTGATGGCGGCGCTGTTCGAATCCTGGCTCTACCCGGCGGTCGTGATCGCCTCCGTGCCGCTGGGCAGCGTCGGCGGCCTGGCCGGTCTCTGGCTGCTCAACACGCTGGGCGCCCGCTTCGGCATCTACCAGCCGCTCGACGTGCTCACCATGCTCGGCTTCGTGATCCTGATCGGCACCGTCGTCAACAACCCGATCCTGATCGTCGAACGGGCGCTGCAACTCGTTCGCGAGCACGACACGGAGCCGACGGAGGCGATCCTCGAGGCGGTCCGCAGCCGCGTGCGTCCGATTTTCATGACCACGCTCACTACCGTGCTCGGGCTGCTGCCTCTGGTGCTCTTCCCGGGCGCGGGCAGCGAGCTGTATCGCGGCCTGGGTGCCGTGCTCCTCGGTGGCCTCCTGCTTTCCACGCTCGTCACGCTCGTGCTCGTGCCGGCGCTCCTGGGACTCTGCTTCCGCCTCTTCGAACGCCGCGATCCGCCGCCTCAAGCCGCCCGCTCGGCCCTTGAAGCGGCGCCCGTGGATCGCGACCCCGCGCCGGCGGTATCGGGCGTGTAGTGCGCGATCTCCGCGCGGCGCATCGCCAGCCAGTAGCCGGCGGAGAGCCCCGGCCAGAGGGCCGTGTTCTTGCCGTCGCCGGCCGCGTACCAGCTCGAGCACGGCAGCTGCCAGGCGCTGCCCGGCGTGCTCCGCCACACCGTGCGTTCGAACCGTTTTTGGAGCGCCTCGTTGTAGGCCCGCTGCACGTCGGACCGCACCTCGACGACCTCCAGCCGCCGCTCGTCGAGCCACCGCAGGCACTGCAGCACGTATCGCACCTGCGCCTCGATCATGAACACGATCGAGTTGTGCCCCAGGCCGCTGTTGGGGCCGACGAGCAGGAAGTGGTTCGGGTAGCCGTGTACCGCGACGCCGCGGAACGCCTCCGGGCCGTCGCGCCACTCGTCGGCCAGCGACCGCCCGCCGCGGCCCGCGACCCGCAGGCCGGCCGAGGCGTCGAAGGCCTTGAACCCGGTCCCGAAGATGAGCACG
>JBIKND010000052.1:0-21067 GCA_044358905.1 Pirellulales bacterium
ACATCGCCGCGATCCTGGTCGAATCCCTCGCCAGCCTCCGCGCCGGGCGTCTGCCCGCGACGCCCGCCTCGCGGGCGGGCCTGTTCATCGTCGTGGGCACCGTGCCGATCGTGGTCGCGGGCCTGGTGTTCAAGGATTTCATCAAGGGGCCGCTGCGGTCGCTGGAGGCCGTCACCACGGCACTCCTGGCGGCCACGGTGGCGATGATGGCGGCGGAATGGCTCGTGCGGCGGCGTGGCCGGCAGGGCGACGTGGGCCGCGACGGCCTCGAGGCCGTGGGCTGGGCCGACTGTCTCGGCATGGGCTGCGCCCAGGCGCTCGCGCTCTTTCCCGGCACGTCGCGCAGCGGGATCACGATCGCGGCCGGAATGCTCGGCGGCCTCGACCGGCGCACGGCGGCCCGGTTCTCGTTCCTGCTCTCGCTGCCGGCGATCGCTGCCGCCGCCCTCTTGGAACTCGTCGAGGAACGGCATGCCCTGCTTGGATCCCGCGAGGCCGTGGAGGCGGCCGTCTGGGGCACGCTCACGGCGGCGATCGTGGGCTATGCCGCGATCCGCTGGCTCCTGCGGATGCTCACGAGCCACACCCTCTGGCCTTTCATCGCCTATCGCCTCGCGCTGGCCGGCCTGCTGGCCTGGTCGCTGGCCTCCGGCCTCGTCCCGGCCGCCGCCGGCTGACGCGAAACTTCCGGTCCTGACCGCCGTTGACACGGGTATGGAGCTTCCATCCCGCCGTCGAGAACATGGCCCCCGCGGGCCGGCCGATCAAGCTCGTGGACGGCGGCGCAGCCGTGGGCGAGCTCTTCCTGTAGCGGCGGTCTCTGACCGTCGTGCCTGCTTTGTAGCGGCGGTCTCTGACCGTCGTGCCTCGATCTGCGGCCCCGTTCGGCGGTCAGAGACCGCCGCTACAGAGCGGTCAGAGACCGCCGCTACAGAGCGGTCAGAGACCGCCGCTACAGAGCGGTCAGAGACCGCCGCTACAGAGCGGTCAGAGACCGTGGAACGAGCGCGGTCAGAGACCGCCTCACCGGCGCCGTCTGAGCCGGCCGCCCCCGGCGCGATCGAGTAGCATGGCCGCATGCACGACGCACCCCGCTCTTCGCCCGCAACAGCCAGGCGCAGCCTGATCGATTGCCTGCCCTTCGCCCTCGCGGCGGCGACGGTCGCCGGCTGGTGCGGCGCCTGGCATTGGCTGCTCGACCTTGCCAACCACTTCCGCTGGTACTGGCTCGTGCTGGCGGTCGTCTCGCTCGCCGTCTCGGGGCGGCGGGCCGGCTGGCTGTCGCGTGGCTGCCTGGCGATCGCGCTGCTCGGCAACCTCTGGGCACTGCTCCCCTACTGGCTGCCGGCCTCGGGCGGCACCGCGATCGCCGGGCCGCCGGCCGCCAGCCGGCCAGAGCCCATCTCGCTCGTGTCGGTCAACGTGCTCACGAGCAATGCCGACAAGCCCGCCGTGCTCGCCTATCTCCGCTCCCGCGACCCCGACATCATCGTCGCCCTCGAAGTCGACGCGGCCTGGGCCGCGGCCCTCGGCGACCTGTCCGATCGCTGGCCGCACGCGATCACACAGCCGCGTGACGACAACTTCGGCATCGCCCTGCTGACCAAGCAGCCGCCGCGCGAGCACCGCGTGCGCGAGTTCGGCGAGGCGGGCGTGCCCTCGATCGTGGCCACGTTCGCGGGCGCCGCGGGCGAGTTCACGCTCATCGCCACGCATCCGGTGCCGCCGAAGGGCTCCGCCTACGCCCGCGACCGCGATGCCCAGCTCCGCGAGATCGGGCAGTTCGTGGCCGAGTCGCCGCTGCCCTGCATCGTGGCCGGCGACCTCAACGCCACACCGTGGTCGGCAGCCTTCCGCGACCTCGTCGCCACGAGCGGTCTCCGCGACACGGCCCTCGGCCGCGGCGTGCAGGCGACGTGGAACGCCCGCGTCTGGACCCCGCGGATTCCGATCGACCACATCCTCGCCCCGCCGCGCACAGAGATCCTCCACCGCGCCGTCGGCCCCGACGTGGGCTCCGACCATTTTCCCGTGGAGGCCGAAATCCGCCTCCCGGCGGGCCTGTAGACAAAGCCTGCCACCCAGTGGCCCCTTGCTGCGGACAGACGGCGGAGAACCACGTGGCCACGTCGCTCGCACAATCGCTGGCAGCGGGCGATCCAGAGGCGTTCGCGGCGCTCTACGACCGTCTCGCCCCCCGCCTCGTGAACACGGCCCGCACCATGACCGGATCGATCGCCGACGCCGAGGATGTCGTCCACGACCTGTTCGTCGAGCTGGCCCGCGGCCGCGGCCGGCTGGCGACGGTCGCCGACCTCGATGCCTACGTGTTCACGATGCTCAGGCACGCGGTCGGCAAGCGGCGGCGGCGGTCCGCGACCGACCGCCGGGCCGTGGACCGGATCGCGACGGAGCGTCACGCAGCGGGCCGCGACTTCGTGCCCCCCGACCCCGGGAGCGACGACGATCTCGCGGCGGCTGTGGCGTCCCTGCCGGGTGAACAGCGCGAGGTGATCGCGCTCAAGATCGACGGCGGCCTGACGTTCGCGGAGATCGCGGCCGTGACGGGCACGAGCCCGAACACCGCGGCCAGCCGCTACCGCTACGCCCTGGAAAAACTCCGCACTCTTCTCGCCGGCCGGGAGGCCCGACGATGACCGACCGGCCCCCGCATCCCGACCCGCTGTGGCCCGACCCGGGCCTCGCCGCCATCGAGCGGCGGCTGGAGCGGCGCGACCCCGTGGTCGCCCCGCCCGCCCTGCGGCATCGCGTCTTGATGGCGGTGGACGATGCGCTCGCCGCGCCGCGGCCGCTCGACCGCGACGAAGACGTGCGGATTCCCGGCTGGGCGTGGGCCGCCGCGGCGGTGCTGGGCGTCGTGCTCACGGTGCCGGTCGTGGCCGGCATGGAGGCCCTGCGCCCCTCCGCCCCACGCATGATCGCCGACCGGTTGCGGGCTGCCGGCGTGACCGACGAACCGCTCGTGGCCGCGCTCGCCGCTCCGCCCCGCCCAGTCGTCGCGGCCGACCGCGAACGGCCCGCGGCGCCGGTCGCGCCGCCCCGCCCCCTGTCCCGTGCCCTTGAAATCCGACGCCTGCTCGAGGAGACGCTCTGATGGCCTACGTGCTGTTCTTCGCGGCCGCGATCGCGACCTGCCTGTTCTGGACGGCCGCGTGCGTCGCAGTGGCGGCCCGCACCGAACGGATCTGGCTGCGGCGACTGCTCGTGGCCGCGGGCGTGCTCCTGCCGCTGATCCTGCTCCTGCCGTGGGTCGGCCTCACGGGATGGCTGGCCTTCGTGGTGAAAACGCGGACGAACTGGTTTGCGCCGACGCTCACGGCGCTCCTGTCGGCGGCGATCGGCGGCTGGTGGATCTATCGCGCGGGCATGTCGCGGGCCGCCTCCGGCGCAGGCTGCGTGGCGGCGGCATGGCCCGCCTTCGGGCTGGCGGCGCTGTACCTCGCCGCGGAGGCCGTGACCTGGGGCACGCTCGTCTCGATCGACCACGACGTCGCCGCCCAGGGCCGGGCCCTGCGGGCGGAGGCCGCGGCCCTCATGGCCGCCAGCATGCCGCCGGCACCGGCACACGACGACGATGCCGCCCCGCTTCTGCAGAGGGTCTTTGCAGCGATTGAGGCGGACAAGGCGATGCCCCCCGGGAAGTCGGTGGTCGACGATCCGCTCACGGCGGATGTCACCGCGGCGGACGTAACCGCGTTTCTCACTCGCCACGCGACCACGCTCGACACGTTGCGGCGGGCCGCCGACAAGCCCGGCTGCCGGTTCGTCCGCGACTGGTCGCGGCCGATGATCGACATGCTGCTGCCCGAAATCGGCAACATGCGGCAGGCGGCCCGGCTCTTGGCGGTCGCCGCCCGGCAGGAGGCCGCCGGCGGCGATGCGGCCGCGGCCCTCCGCGATGTCGTGCGGATTCACCGGCTCGGCGTGCACACGGCGGCCGAACCGATCGCCGTCAGCGGCCTCGTGGGTCAGGCGATCGATAGCATGGCGATTGAGACGATGGCTTCCGTCCTGCCCTCGGTGGGCCGGCAGGAGTTGCCGCAGTTGGCCGACCCCGCCTTCAGGGACTTCCTGGACTCGGCGGTGTCGTTCCAGCGGTATTTTCTAGGGGAGGAGGCATGGGCCCTGGGGTCTTTGGCCTACCTGCAGCAGCAGGGGCGCTGCGTTGTGGACGAGTTGAGCAGCGATCCAGGAAAATCCGCACCCCTCGTCGCACCGCTGGCGGTCATGTACCGCTGCTTTCTCTGGCCCGCAGACGTGGCCGGCTTGCGCCGCTGCATGCGGCCCTATCACCGGCTCGCCGGCGACCTGGTCGGTTCTGGAAGCGGATCCCTTCCCTTTTCGGAGATCGCCAAACAGCTGCGGCGCGTCGAGGACGAGATCAAGGGCAATCGGGAAGGCTTCGTCGGCCCAATGTTCGCGCCCGCGCTCGGCGGGACATTCAAGAGTCAGTGCAAGAGCCAGGCCCTGCACCGCTGCGCCGCCGTGCTCGTGGCGGCCACGAGGTTTCGCGTCGCCACCGGCGCGCTCCCCGAGTCGGCCGCCGCACTCGTGCCCGACCACATCACCGCCGTGCCGCTCGACCCGTTCACGGCACACACCCCGCTCCGCGTGAAGCGGACGGACGACGGAGGGCTCACAGTTTACTCCGTCGGCCCCGACGGCGAGGATGACGGCGGCCCGCCGCCGCGCGGGGCCGAGCGGCCGCAGGACAACGACGACGTCGGCCTGCACCTGGCGGCCCCGTCCGACCGATAGCCTGCGGTTCCGGGGGCGACGCGCCGCCCTCGATGCCGTCTGCAGGAGGCACCCGATGGACGAGCGGCAGGGTATGATGCCACGCAGCAGGGCTCCCGTCGTCGAGGTGCAGCGTGGCGGTCGAACTCCGTGAGTTCTCCTGGCAGAGAATGATCGAGGCCGTGCAAGCCGTCCGAGAGCGTGCCCTGCGCGCGACCGCGGCCCTGGAGCGGGCGGGCATTCCGTATGCCGTGGCCGGAGACAACGCAGTGGCGGCCTGGGTGGCGCGGGTCGACCGGGCCGCGGTGCGGAACACGCAGGACGTCGACATCCTCGTCCGCCGCGCCGACTTCGCGGCCGTCAAGGTGGCCCTCGAAGCGGTCGGGTTCGTCCACGCGACCGTGATGGACGTGGCCTGCTTCATCGACGGCCCGCAGGGCAGCCCGCGAGACGCCATCCACCTGCTGTTCGCCGGAGAGAAGGTCCGCGAGTCCTATCCGCTGCCCACCGCCGACGTCACCGAACGGGAGCGGGCCGACGACTACCACGTGGTGGCGCTCGAAGCCCTCGTGCGGATGAAGCTCAACTCGTTCCGCGACAAGGACCGGACCCACCTTCGGGACATGATCTCCCTCGGCCTCGTCGATGACTCGTGGCTGTCACGGTGCGTGCCCGAACACGCCGTCCGCCTCCGCCAGCTGCTCGACGACCCGGACGGCTGAAGCCGGCCGCGCGGCTGGCTGTCCTTGAGCCGCGCCCGCCATGGCCATTGCCCGCGCGATCGACCGCAGGAAACGCCGAGGTCTTCCTGGGTCGATGGCCTCCGCATCCTGCGCGGGCAGACTTGTTCCGCGGTCTGCTAACGCCCCGGTGCCAGGTCGGCGAGGTTCATGCCCAGCCGCTTGGCCTTCTTGTAGAGCGTCGTGCGGTTGATGCCGAGGGCCCGGGCGGCGGCGTCCCGCCGCCAGCCCGACCGCTCGAGCGCCTCGAGGATCATCTGCCGCTCCGGAACCGCCATCGCCGCCTTGAGCGGCGGCGCCTCGCGCCCCGCCGCGGCGTCGCCGATCCGCGGCCCGCGACCGAGCACCGTGGGCGGCAGGTCCATCGCGTCCACGAGCGCCCCCCGCCCGAGGAACGCGGCCCGCTCCACGGCGTGCTCCAGTTCGCGAACGTTGCCCGGCCAGTCGTGGCTCACGAGGGCGTCGAGGGCCGCGGGCGTGAAGCCCTCGACTACGCGACCGGCCTTCGCGGCGGCGGCCCGCAGGAAGTGCGTCGCCAGCAGCGGCACGTCGCTCGCCCGGCTCCGCAGGGCGGGCATCTCCACGGTCACGACGTTGATCCGCCAGTAGAGGTCGGCGCGGAAGCGGCCGTCGGCCACCAGTCGCTCGAGGCTTTCGTGCGTGGCGAGGATCACGCGGGCATCGACCGCATGCGTGCGGGCTCCGCCCACCGGCTCGAACTCCATGTCCTGGAGCACGCGGAGGAGCTTCACCTGCATGGCAGGCGTGGCGGTGGCGATCTCGTCGAGGAAGATCGTGCCGCCGTCGGCCTGGAGGAACCGCCCTTCCCGATCGGCGGTGGCGCCCGTGAACGCGCCGGCGACGTGGCCGAAGAGCTCGCTCTCGAGCAGCGTCTCGCTCAAGGCGCCGCAGGCCACCTCGACGAACCGGCCGGTGCGGCCGCTGGCCCGGTGGATCTCGCGGGCGAGGAGCGACTTCCCCGTGCCGCTCTCGCCGGTGACGAGCACCGTGGCGGGCGTGGCGGCGATCCGCCCCGCGATGTCGAGCACGCGGCGGAGCGCGGGATGGGATCCGAGAACAGCCGGGGCGACGGCAGCGGCCGCGGCGCGACCGGCCGCTGCGGAACGGGCCCGATCGATCGCGGCGAGCACGTCGGCATCCCGCACGGGGGCGGCCACGGCGGCGTCGCCGGCCAGGGCGGTGCCTGCGGACTCGGGCAGGAGCACGACGATGCCGGCACCGGCCCCTGCCGCCGCCGCCACTCGCGGGGCGTCGGCCAGCGCTCCGTCGATCACCACCACGTCACAGGCGGCGCGAGCCAGGGACTGCACCGCCTCCACGGCCGTGCCGGCGGCCGAGGCGTGATGGCCGAGGCCGCAGAGCCACTGGGCGAGGTGCGACGCCTTCCGCCGGTCGTCGTCGACGACGAGCAGGCGGCAGGGGGTCGAAGCGAGGGACTGGCTGTCGGTCATGAGGGGCTCCGCGACGGAGGCGCGGGCACCGCCTCCACGATTCTTTAGGTCGCGAAACGGCGACGGCAAAGTCGCCCCAGGGCGACAAGTCGACGAAAACGTCAGCCTCGCGGCGGCACGACCCGCACGACCGGCGCCGCCGTCACGGCCGGGGCTGCGGCCGGCCCTCGTCGTCGTGGTTGACGTCGCCCAGATGGACGGCGTCGGCGATCCGGTCGGCCGCCGGACCGAGCAAAATCTCCCGGTTCTCGAACAGCGCCTCGGGGTCCTGGTCGAGCATCCGGATCCGCCGCTTGCGGAACGAGAAGAACGCGACCACGGCCAGGGCGGCGAGGGCCGCGAGAATCACGACGACGGTCAAACCCTTCTCGGCCGACTGGATCAGCCCGGTGATCCGGTCGCCGAACAGGTAGGCGAGGCCGAAAAACCCGCCGATCACGACGGTCGCGCAGATGAAGTCGGCGAGCAGGAACCAGCGATACTTCACCCGGAGGATGCCGGCCGTGAGATAGAAGGGGCTGCGGAGGCCGACGAGGAACCGGGCCACGAAGAAGGCCTTGATGCCGTGCTTCTTGAGGAGGTCCTCGATCGTCTTCTCACGCTCGGCCGTGAGGAAGCCGGACCACCACGGATGCTCCTTGAGGATCCGCGCCCCGAAAAACCGGCCGATGGCATACATCAGGCTGTCGCCGAGCAGCGCTCCCACCATGCAGGCCGGCAAGGCGTAATACCACTTCAGGGCGCCGGCCTTGCTGGCCACGCCGGCAGCCACGATCGGCACCTCTTCGGGCACCGGCAGGCCGATTCCCGTGAGCGCGAGAAAGAGGACGATCCCCAGGTAGGAGGTCTGCTCGATCCAGTCCAGCATGGGGATGACGGGCGTCGGGGTGTGGCGGAAACGCAACAAAGTCTACACGGCGCCCGCCGTTCAGCCACGCTCCAGCATTTCCACGGCGACCGCGGGCTCCCACGCCACGTCCGTGGCGGCGAGATTCGCGGTCGCGACGGCCACGCATCCCGCCGCCATGGACGGCAGCACGAGGATCGCCGCGACGTCGCCGGCGGCGGGCGCGACCACGTCGAGGCCGGCGGGGCCGAGCACGTAGAGCGCCGTCGCCAGGGCGTCGGCCGTGGCGGCATCCGGGGCGAGCACCGTCGCGGAAAGCACGCCCTCGGCGGGCCGCCCCGTCCGCGGATCGAGAATGTGGCCGAGCTTCCGACCCCGGTCCACGAAGAACTGGGTGCCCGACCCGCTGGTGCCCAGGGCCCGGTCCGCCAGTGCGATCGTCGCCATCCGCACTCCCGGCCGCAGCGGGTGCCGCAAGCCCACGGGCCAGCCGCGGCGCCCCGGCAGGGCGTCCCCCCGCGCGCCGCGGGCCCGCACGCTGCTCGAGCCGCCGTGCACCAAGACACTGCCCACACCGCGATCGGCGAGCAGCTCCACGGCCCGGTCGACCGCCCAGCCTTTGCCGATCGCCCCGGGGTTGATCTCCACGCCGGGCCGCGTGAACCGCACCCGTCGGGTCTCGGGATCGAGTTCGACGTGGCGCATGCCGGAGGCCGACAAGGCCGCGGCGAGCACGTCGTCGGGCGGGGTCCGCCCCTGCCGCTGAAGGAATCCCCAGGCCCGCACGAGCGCGCCCGCGGCGACGTCGAACCCGCCGCCTGTGCGGTCATGGAGTTCGCGAGCCCGCGCGAGCAGTGCGAACACCTCGTGCGAGACCGGCTGCCAGCCCGACGCAGCCGTGGCGTTGAGGATCGCCAGGTCGCTGGTGTCGCGGTAGACGCTGAACGCGTTCTCGATCTCATCGACGACATCGAGGGCCGCGCACGCCAGCGCCGTGGCGTCGGCCACCTCGCCGGCGTTGAACACGATCTCGAACCGGCAGGCCATCGCCTCCCGGCTGACCACGATCGTGTGGATGTCGGTTTCACTGGCCATTGAACGCATCGTAGCCTGTAGCGGCGGTCTCCGACCGTCGTGCCTGTCCCTTGTAGCGGCGGTCTCCGACCGTCGTGCCTGTCCCTTGTAGCGGCGGTCTCCGACCGTCGTGCCTGTCCCTTGTAGCGGCGGTCTCCGACCGTCGATTGCTTTCGAGCGGCGATGTCGGCGGTCAGAGACCGCCGCTACAGCAAGAAGATTCGGCGGCGAGAAACCGGCGCTCCAGATGGAAGAAGATCCGGCGGTCAGAGACCGCCGCTACAGGGTCAGAGGCCGGCTGGCCGGAGTCGCATCAGCGTGGCGCCAGCCCCCGATCGAAGGCATCCTGATCGCGACTGAAGACGGCGAGCTCCCGCTCGAACTCCGGGAGCGAGATCGTGTAGACGGGCCGCTCGTCGGTGTGCGAATGGCAGTGGGCCACGAGCATCCGATAGAGAAACTTGAACAGCTGCCGCGGCACCCGCAGGCTGCGCAGGCCGTCGATCAGCCGCCGCTGGTCCACCGCGGGCTCGAACAGTTGCGCGAGCGTCGCCGGCGGCGTCCCCACGCTCGCCGCCTTCACGCGGGCCGAGGCGATGTCGTAGAGCGTCTCCCCCGACCACTCGAGCGAGGGCACGAGGTTCTGCTTGTCGAGCCGGGCCCGCTGGTTGAACTCCTCCGTCTCGCGCTCGATGAACCGGTAGAGCTCACCGGGGAGGAGGAGCTTGAAACCGAGCCCGGGCGACTTGAGAAACTTGTTGTCGAACAGCGGCCAGATCACCTGCCGCATCCGCTCGGCCGAGCCGTTGATGAGGTGCGGCTCGTCGAGCCGGTCGACGATCACGACCATGCCGGTGTAGCCGAGCGCCTTGAGCACCCCCTGGAACTTGCCGAACAGTTCGTAGCGGTCGTCGCTGCGGGCATGGGCGGGCAGCGGCTGGCCGGCGAGATCCACCTCGGGCATGCGGGCCAGCGCCCGGGCGAGTTGGCCGATGGTGCGGTTGCCGGTCCGCATCGAATGGACGATCCGCCAGGCCTTCCAGCCCCCGCGGGCCTGTCGCCAGACGAGCGGCAGCCAGGCGGCGGCCAGGGCCGCCCATGGCCACCACTGCCGCGTCCAGTCGAGGGTGCCCTTGAAGATGGAGAAGCCCAGGGCGGCGGCGACGGCGGCCGTCGCCAGGCTCGCCAGCGCCCGGGGCCACAGCCCGCGCCAGGCCCGATAGCCGATGCGGCCCCGCAGCCGCCGCCAGCGGGCCGGGAAGGTCTCGGCCAGCGACTGGTCGTAGCAGGCCGCGAGGAGCGCGAGATCGCGGGCCTGCGGCGCCGAGAGTTTCGCCGGCCGCGCGCCCGGCTCGACGAGCGTCGTCACCAACTGCGTGACGGCCAGCGTGAGGATCGCGTCCATGTGATCCCAGAGCTTCCACTGGGAGAGCACCTTCTCCACCGGGCGGTTCGGCCCCACGCGGCTCACGAACCGGTCGAGGAACGGATTGAAGTCGTCGTACAGCACGACGAACGTGCGCGCCTCCGGATGCGCGGCGGCATGCCGTTCGAACTGCCGAACCATCTGCAGCTTGAGGGCCGTCTTGCCGGAGCCCTTCTCGCCGAACACGATCGCCGTGCTCGGGTCGGCCGGATCGCCGTAGATCTTGTCCCACGCGGGATGGAAGGTCGTCTCCAGGCAGGTCCGCTTGAAGACGGTGTCGTTCTGGGCGTCTTCCTCGGCGAACGGATTGCCCGCGATGCCGTGGTGCTCGAGGAACTCGTGGACTTTCATCGCGTGCGTTGCCCCCGGGAGCGGCTCACTTTCCCGCGGCCACCATACCCTCCACCATCGTGCGGAAGCCGTCGGCGTGGGCAGTGACCGTCTTCGTGGGACCGTAGAACTTGAGGAAGTAGTTGCCGCGGTCGGGCGTCTCCACGATGGCCGCCAGCATCCGATAGTCGGGCCGCTCGATGGCGCGACCGCCCGCGAAGGGGCCACCCGGCGAGTCCTTGTAGGTGCCAGGGATGTCCACGAGCGTCACCTTGCAGCCGGCGAGTTCCAGCTTCTTGGTCGTGGCCTTGGTCTTCGTCTCGCTGCCGTCGGGCTGCGCGAACTGGCCGTACCAACGGTCGATGTTGGCCTGCACGGTGCCGCCGGCCCCCATCACGGTCATCCGGCCCGGCTGGGCGGGGGTGCCATCGGCCGCGGCGCCCTCCGACGGGATCGCGAACTCGGTCTCCACGATCCCGGACTTCGGCTGCACGCGTTGCCACCCGGCGGGCGCCTGCAGGGAGAAGCCGCCATCGGCGATCGCGAACACGCGGCTCTCGGGCCCGGCCTCGGTGGCGGGAGCCTGGGCGGTCGCGTTGCTTGGTGTCGTCACCAAAGCAAAAGCACACGACAGCGAGAGGGCGACCAGCAGATGCGGACGATGCAGGATCATGACGCGAACTCCCGAGGCATGACGGCCGACGAAACGACCCAGACTGTAACACAGGGGCCGGCCCGAATGGGCCGGGCCGGGAAATCAGCCCCGCGGCGACCGGAGCGACTCCGGAAACACGCCGGAGATGGTCCGCCATTCGGCCCAGTCAGCCCGCCAGACCAACTCGTCGCCGGTCGGCAGCCCGGAATCGAGCCAGGCCTGCAAGGCATCGGCCTGCATCGGCTCCGACGCCGTGCCGCCGGGGACCGCGATGCACCACGCCAAGTCGGGCCGTTCGGCGATCGTCGGATGACGGCGTGCCTCCTCGACGACGAGGTCGACTTCTTCTTCGACAGGTTCGACCAGCGCGTGGTGAACCCGCGCGGCTGACTCGTGGTGCACCGGCTCCGTCGGCCTGTTCAGGAGCAGAACCCGCGGCAGCCGGGCGGCGATCGTGGCGTCGAGCGACACGATCGTCGCCTCCGGCAGCGCCGTCGCAGCGGCAGCGGGTGTCGGCGTCGCGACGGAGGCCAGCGGGATGCGAAACCGGGCACCGCACGTGGGGCACACCCCTTTCTTGCCCGCCAAGTGATCCTTCACCTTGACGCGGTGGCCTTGGGGACAAAACGAGACGATGCCCATGGTTTTATCCCTCGAGGCGGCACGTTCCCGGCCGGCGGCTGACCGGGCTTCGATCGCTCATCATCCCGGCGATCGCCGCCACTCCGCAAGTGGCGGGCTGAACCTTGTGGACCCGGGCATGGGCCCGTAATCTCGATAACCGTCGAGCGGGAAACGTCCCGCCCGCGACGAACCTCGGAGAGCATAGAGGCCATGGCGCGACGCGACGACCGCCCGGATGCGGAGCAGGAAGCCCCGGAAGAGGACCGCGGGCCGCTGGAAATCGCCCTGGTGGGTGACCTCACCGAGAGCGAGAGCGACCTCACCGACCGGCTGCTCGGTGTCGCCCCCGGCGGCGAGTGCACGATCTACTTCGACTCGCCCGGCGGCAGCCCGTACTGCGCGATGTCGCTGGTGTCGCTGCTGCGGATCCGCGACGTCCGGGCGACGGCCATCGTGACCGGAGAGTGCTCCTCGGCCGCCCTGTGGCCGTTCGCGGCATGCCAGCGGCGCCTGGTCACGCCCTACAGCGTGTTCCTCTTCCATCCGATGAAGTGGCAGAGCGAGGAGCACATTGGCATCAAGGAAGCGGCCGAGTGGTCGCGGCACTTCGCGGACCTCGAACGCGACATGGACGTGCTGCTCACGCAGCTCTTTGGCCGCTCGGCCGAGCTCATCGAGCGGTGGATCGCGACGCACCGCTACGTGACCGGCAAGGAGATGGCGGAAGCGGGACTCGCTGAAATGATCGCGCTCCAGCCGCTTCGGGGCCTCGCGCCCCTGTAGCGGCGGTCTCTGACCGCCGTGACTCGGGGACGCCCACACACTCCAGCCGCTTCGGGGCCTCGTGCCCCTGTAGCGGCGGTCTCTGACCGCCGTGACTCGGGGACGCCCACACACTCCAGCCGCTTCGGGGCCTCGTGCCCCTGTAGCGGCGGTCTCTGACCGCCGTGACTCGGGGACGCCCACACACTCGGCGGTCAGAGACCGCCGCTACAGTGGCGTCAGAGACCGCCGCTACAGTGCGGTCACAGACCGCGGGTCCATTTTTGAGACCGCCGGTCCAGGTGGCGTTTTTGGGGCCGCAATCTACCCGCGATACTCGCCGTGGCAGGCGTCGCACGACTTCTTCAGCGCGCCCACGGCGGTGCGGGCGGCGTCGTAATCCTTCTTCCGGGCCGCGTCGCGGGCGGCGACGCCGGCGTCGCGCATCGCGGCCGCGTAGCCCCGGTACGTGTCGTCGTCGTGAAACTCGAAATCCTTCTGCTGGATCGCCTCGCCGATCGCGGCCACCATCTCCGCCTCGTGGACGACGCGTTCGAGCTGCTTGTCGAAGTCGCCCTTGCCGGCCACCGCCGCGGCCAGCTTTTCGTCGGCCGACTCCAGCCGCGACATCAGGGCCGGACGGGCCGCCACCTGGCTCCACTGGAAGTCTTCGTCGCGGTCGGGTTTGCCTTCCGGGGATCCGCCGTCGAGCATCGTCTCGAGATCGGCCAGACGGGCCTTCGACTCGGCGAACGACTGGTCGGTGCCCACCTTGCAGTTGAATCCCGCCCGGGCGAAGAGGTCGCGGGCCGTGGCGGCATCCTTCTTCCAGCGGACGTCCTGGTCGTAGGCGGCGATCACCCCGAACGCCAGCGCCACGGCACTGAAAGCCTCGCGGGCCTTGTCGTAGCCGCCCCCTTTGAAGTCCGTGGGCCGGACCGCGGCCGCTGCGACCACGGCCTTCATGTCCTTGATCTCGTCGGTGAGCGTCTCTTCCGACACCAGCGTCGACCACTTGAAGCCCGCGGCCCCACCCGCGGTCGGCGCGGCCCCCCCCGCCCCGGAACCGGTCGGCGTCCCCGCGGCAGGCCGCGGGCCGGTCGCGAAGTCGGGCCGTTGGCCCTGGAGTCCCGTGAAGGCATCTTCGAGAAACGTGCCGGAGACCGATGCCGCATCCCAGGCCGGCGGGGGCGCCGCGCGACGCACGGGCTTCGGCCGCGCCGGCTGGCCGACTGCGGACGCGGCCGTGAGGGCCAGGATCGCGACCGCCACGCCACACGCGAGGCGGGGGACTGACCGGGAGGAAAGTCTTGCGGGGTGCATGCGGGCATCGTACCCGAAATCAGCCTCCAGACTCCTCTTGACCGGCGGATCGACGACCGTCACCTTCCCGCCCCGGTCGAGCCGAACCCGCGCTCGTCCGCGCCCCCGTTCAGGAGTTCCCTCGCATGGCCGCGCACACTCGCCCTCCCCGGTTTCCCTCGGTTGCCACGTCGTCCCTGTGGGCCGCGAGCCTCCTGGCGGGGCTGGGCGTGACGGCCCTCGTGCTCCAGCCCGGCTGCTCGGGCGCTGGCGGATCGACGGCCAAGTCCGAGCCGGCCAAGGCCACGGTCGTCGCCTTCCTGGAGGCAATCAAGCGTGGCGACGACGGCGCCGCCCGCGGCTTGCTCACCAAGGTCGCCCGCCTCAAGACCGAGGAACTCGGGATTTCGGTGGCACCGCCGGTGGCGGACACGGCCACCTACTCGGTCCGCGAAGCCGAAGTCGTCGGCGAATCCGACGACCTCGTGCACGTCGGTACGACCTGGACCGACGTCGATGGCGACGGCTTCAAGACCACGGAAAACGTCGTCTGGGTGGTCCGACTCGACCCCGAGGGCTGGCGGGTCGTCGGCATGGCGATGCGAGTCTTCGAGGACATGGCCCCGTTGCTGCTGAACTTCGAAGACCCGGAAGACATGCTGTCGAAGCAGGAGATGGTGGCCCAGGAAATCCAAAAGCGGTCCCAACAGGCCGAAAAAGACGCGGCCGCGCGCACAGCCCGCGGTGGCACACCAGCCGCCAAGGTCCAGTAAACTGGCCGCTACAGGCCCTAGAATCGCCATTATTAGCCCAAATACCCCATCTTCTTGACACTCTTGGGGTGACTGCTAGCCTAGCCGCCTAGATTCCCTAGGCGGAAAAACCTAGGCATTTTCTGCATCTTCCATGCGAGATGCGGGCGAAGCCTTGGTCGAACGGATGCCTGGGGCAATCCCGGTAGATCCGAACAAAAAGGCTTGCTGCGGTCCGGTGGCCGTCCCGGATCGGGTTTGTATTCGTGACGGCTTCGAAGGACGCACGACGCGTTCAGTTTCCCCAAGTGGAGGTCTGTGATGAAGCGGTTCCTCGGTTTTGCAGTTGCGATGTTCTTCGCGCTCGTCGCCATCGCCCTCGTCGGCGGTGACTCGGGCGCGGTGGCCGGTCACGGCTGCCACGGCGGCCGTCGGTGCCACGGTGGCCTGCTCGCCAAGCACCACGCCAAGAAGTGCCACGGCGGCCTGCTGGCCCGCCACAAGGCTCGGAAGTGCCACGGCGCCGAAGCTGCGGCTGTCGAAGAGTGCGGCTCGTGCGGTGAGGCCGCGGCTGACTGCGGTTCGTGCGGTGAGGCTGCGGCCGTCGAAGGCGGCTGCTCGAGCTGCGGCGAAGCCGCTGCCGTCGAGGGTGGTTGCTCGGGCTGCGGCGAAGGCGCTGCCGTCGAGGGTGGCTGCGTGGGCGGTGCCTGCGGTGGTGAGGGCGTGATCTCCGAGGGCGTGCCGACCGAGGCCGCTCCGGTTGCCCCGGCTGCTCCGGCCAAGACCTGATTTCGGATCCTTCCTCGTCTTCAGCGGCGCTCCGGTGCCGGTGGGACGGGTGATCGTCTGAACGATACGGCCGGGCCTTCCTTCGGGAAGGCCCGGCTTTTTTCATGGCCCGGGGGAAGGCAGTGGCGGTGCGGGCGTCGCTTCGGGCGGTGGCACGAGGCGACGGAGCAGGCGGCCGCGGCGCGGCGGCACCTGATCCGGATTGGCGGCCTCCGCTGCCCGGCGTTCGGCCCGACGCTTCGCGACCTCGTCGAGCACCCCGCCGACGAGATCGACGATCGCTTCGGCCGTCGGATCCCCGGCGGTGGCGGCGGTGCCAGAGGCCTGCGCCGCCGGCGTTGGCTCGCCGGGCTTCCACCCCGGCGCGGGCGGCGAAGTGCCGTTCGCGGGCGCGGGCGGCACCGGAGCCGGGGCCGGCACCGGCGGAGACCCGTTGCGAATCCGGCCCAGCAGATCCGCGACCACGTCGCCGGCCGTGGCCTTGATCGAGCCGTCAAAGTTCACCTTCGGCTGGCCGAGAAAACCGCCGATGCCCACCGACACGCTCTTGCCGGCAAGGGCCGCGAGCAGCGGTCGGTCCTGGGGCAGATCAGCCGGAATCGGCAGGGCAAGCTGCACGTCGAGCGACTTGTCTTCGATGCCCACCGAGCCGCTGGAATGGACGTCGAGCCGCTGGCCGGGCTTCGCGAGCGGCACGCCGAACTCCAGCCCTTCGTGCCACACGCGCCCGTCCGCGAGGCGGAAGGCCACGTGCGACTCGTCGGCGATGCGAATCGCCGGGGGCGCAGGCAACTGAATGGGAAGCGATTCGATGAGCCGCGTCACGAGCGGCCCCGGGCCGAGCACCACCTCGTGCATCGCCAGCACGCCGGCGACGGTGCCTCCGGCGGGCTGACCGACGGGCAGGCGGGCGCCATCAAGCCGCAGCGAGAAGCGGCCGCTCGTCCGCGTGGCGTCGGCGAGCACGGGGGCGATGTAGGCCAGCACCCCCTGGGCCACACCCGGTTCCATGCGCGCGTCGGCGAGCAGTTGCACCGGCTCGATCACCCACTCGCTCCACGCACCGTCGGCGGATGGCACGAGCGCGGCCTGCACGTTGATCGGTTCGCTGACCCATGGCTCCTGCGTCCAGGGGCCGTCGATGCGGACGATCGCGTCGGCCACTTCGAGCCGCAGCCGCACCGGGCTGCGACGCGCCCGGGGCGCCGCCGAACCGGGGGCCGCGGCCGGCGCCGGCACGAACAAGCCCTCGAAGTTCGACTTTCGATTCGCATCGTAGACGACGTCCGCCTCCAGCCCCTCGATCCGCAGCCGTCCCACGTCGCCCGCCGAGAGCAGGAGCTGCGCCAGGCCGTGGCTCGCCTCGATCCTGCGAATCCGGATCGGAGCCTCACCGCCCACCCGCGGCACGACCGCGATGTTTTCGAGCACGAGCGGCCCCGTCCAGCCGAGGCGGACCGTGCCGATTCGCACGTCGCCCTGGAGCTCGGGCACCGCGCCCGCGATCAGACGCGAGATTCGGTCCGGGCTGGAGAGCAGCCAGGGCAGGGCGGCCGTGCCCAGCACGGCCGCGATGGCGACCGTGGCCAGCAGCATGCGGACCTGCGAGGAAAGAAACCCGCGCGGCCGGGGCGCCGCCGGGGACTGGGGCTGTGCCATAGGTGCCATCGCTCCGCGAACATCCTCGAAAAAATCACCACCCAGACGGCCGAGGGGATACGGTCGTAACCCGCGCCGCCGGACCATCAGATTCTACGCGGACGCGGCCGGGCTCGCCGCTTGAAGGGCAGGCCGATGTGGTAGACTGCCGTCTTCTCGCGGGCGTAGCTCAGTTGGTAGAGCGCTAGCTTCCCAAGCTGGATGTCGAGGGTTCGAGTCCCTTCGCCCGCTTTTCTCGTCGCCCCCCGTGGTTCGCAGTTGGCTATGACGGGGGCTTTCGAGTCCTGATTCAGATGTGAATCAGGCAGCGGCCAGCGGTCGGAACTCGTCGCGATCAACCTCGGCTTGCCCGAGAGATCGCAGAATGCCCATCAGGCGATCCGGACCGCACTGCGATGGATCGACGATCTCGACGCCGATCGCGCGGCCATCGGCGGCGCGATCCACCAAGACAGCCGCGTCGAGTCGCTCCGTCGTAGCCACACGATCGCCCACCTGCCGCGGCAGGTGGACGTAGGCCGCGATCGGCCGGCCCCGGCGATACGTCACCTTCAGCGAGATCCGCTTCACCATGCCGTCACCTTGTATGCGGTGATCACGACGATCACTTGATCGAGTTCATCCGGTTCGACCACCACTTCCCACGCGTTGCCGTGGTGGGTCGTCTCGACGAGCCACCTTCCGACCGAACTGCCGGGGCGGAGGTCGTCAGCGACTTCTATCATCATCCGGAGTTCGGCCTCCGAAAAGTCTCGATCAATCATCCGATCCAGGACGTGGGGACTCAACTCCAGTTCAAAATCCCACCACTCGGGCGGGTCTTCTAGCGGCATGAACGCACCGTTTGAGTGGGTTTGCCGCCGGATTGGAGCGACTGCCCGCTCCAGAACCAGGTCGTGAAGCCGGCAAACAAATCACTTCCCCCGAGGACACTTGCCATGACCACTCTCCGACCATGGCGCGAAGTCGCGATCTCCCCAGCTTGCTCACTCCCAATTCCGACACCACCGTCGCGCCAGGCCGCCCCGCCGCTCACTGCCCACCCTGGCCGCGATACTGCCATGGCGGCGTCGGAGCGGGATCGGCCCAGAGGCCGAGTTTCGCCGCCTTGGCCTGCGCCTGTTCGGTGCCGAGCGAGCGGTCCTGCGACGACGGATCCGGCCACGCATTGCCGGTGGCGACCATCTGCCGGCTGACGTCGAGGCCATCCACGAACAGCCGCGCCGTCGGGCCGCCCGTGGCGGCGGCAGCGCCATCGACCGCCTCGACCGTGCGGCCGAACACCATCCCGGCGAGCGCCTCGCGGGAGGCCTTGCCGTAGTCCTGGGTGATCTCGGGCGCGTCGATGTCGGCGAGCCCGATCTTCCGCTGCTGATTGAGATCGTCGAGGCACGTCACCGTGTCGCCGTCCTGCACACCGACGACCCGCCACAGCCGCGAGCGTGGCACGGCAACCGTGGGGGGCGGCGCCGCGACGGGCTGCATGGCGGGAGTGGCGTCGGCCGGCGCGATCGCGGCCGTGGGAGGGGGCATGGTCGCGGCAGCCGCGACACCGGCGGCGGGCAAGGCGGCAGCGGCCCAGCCGGCTGCGGGCGGGGCCGGGGCGGCGATCGCGGGCGGAGGCGCGGTCGACGGCATCCAGCCCGCCGGCGGTGCGGCCGGCTGCACCACAGGCTGCGGGACCGTCGGCGGCGGCGCGTAACGGGCCACCGTCGTCGGCGGCGCCTGTGCCGTCACCGGCGGCGCAGCCGGTGCCTGATAATTCAAACCGGTCGCGTAGGGCGACGGGGCCACTCCGTACGGCTGCGGGCTGGCATACGCCGGCATCTGGCGCCGGTTCACCGCCGCCGGCTGCGGCACGGCGAGCACGGGAGGCCCGACCTGGTAGGTGAAGGTGTACGTCGGCGCGAAGTATTGCGTGATCACCCGGCCGTCGGGGCCGATGCCCTGATAGGGAATCGCCTGCGGCTGCCACCCCGGCGGAATCGTGCCGCCCTGGATCACTGCGGCCGGCAGCGGCGGGGCCTGCCAATAGGCGACGGCGGGCGATGCGGTCGCGGCCGCCGGCTTGCCATCGGGATCGGTGGGCTTGGCGGTGCCCGAACCACCGCCCGTGGACCAGGCGCTGACCTTCGCGGCGTCGGCGTTGGCCGGCGTCTGGCCTCTGGCCATGGGCAGGCATGTCGCGCAGGCCGCCACCACGATCGCGAATTGTCGGCCGCCATACCGCACGGCGTTCGCCCTCCAGGCGGGCGGGCTTGTAGCATCCCGCCGGCCGTTCCTGCCATCGGAATCCCGGCCGCAGCCGATGGAATCGGCTGCCATGCCCCGGCATGCCTTGCCGGGAAGGTGCCACCTGGGTGAACTGGGGAGGATGACGAACATGCAACCCTCCCGGATGCCGATCGTGGCGGGATGCCTCACGGTGGCGTTGACCACCTGGGCGGGGGCCGAAGCGGCCGACAGTGTGGCCGTCGCCCCGCTGGCGGCGACGGCCCGCCGCGCGGGCCTGCGGATCCTGGAAAGCGACCACCTCGTGCTCGCCACCGACCGGCCCGTGCGGGCCGGCGACGGCGTCGACGACCTGCCGCGGATCTTCGACGAGGCGTTCGCTTGCTGGTGCGGCCATTACGGCATCGACGCGGCCGCCGTCCGCGACTGGCAGGCGTTCGGCTGCCTCGTCGTCGATCGCGAGCGGTTCCGCGCGGCCGGCCTGCTGCCGGCGACGATCCCCGACTTCGCCAACGGGTTCTGCGACCGCAACCGCTTCTGGATGGCCGACCAGTCGAACCCCGATTACCGGCGCCATCTCCTTCTCCACGAGGGCGCGCACGCCTTTACGCTGACGATCCGTTCGCTGGACACGCCCGAGTGGTACACCGAGGGCATCGCCGAGTTCCTGGCCACGCACCGCCTGGAACGCGACGCGGCCGGCGTCGATCGCTTCGTCCACGCCCCGCTCCCTGCCCGCGCCGGCGACGTCGAGCAACTGGGCCGCATCGAGGAACTCCGCAAGAGCCGGGCCGCGGGCCGCCCGCCTCGTCTCGCCGCGGTGCTCACGGCTCCGCCCGGCAATCACCACGCCATCGCCGCGTATGCTTCGAGCTGGGCGGCCGTCGTCCTCTTCTCCCGACATCCGGCGTTCGCCCGGCCGTTCGCCGCCGCGGAACGCGGGCCGCTCGACGCCGAGTTCAACGACCGGCTCGCCGCCCTGCCCGGCTGGGACATGGCCCGCGCCGCCCGCGAATACGACGCCTTCGTCGCGGACGTCGACTACGGCTACGACGTCACTCACATGGCGGTCGACTGGTCGCCGGGCCGCCCGCTCGTCGTGCCGACGCAGGTCACCGTCGACGCTGCCCGCGGCTGGCAGACCACGGGCCTTTCGCTCGAGGCCGGCGGCCGCTGCCGGATCGGCGCCCGAGGCCGCGTGCGTCTCGGTGAGATCCGCGATCCGGCCACGAAGACCGTGACGCCGATCGAGAGCGAGGCCGATGGCATCTCGCTCCGCTGGTACCGCGGCCGCCCCGTCGGCCGGCTGCTCGTAGCGCAGTGGGTCGAGGCCGACGGGAAGCCGCCGGGTTTCGTGATCCTCGGCGCCGGCGCGACCGCCGAGATCACGGCCGCCGCGACCGGCCCGCTCTATCTGAAGATCAACGAGGCTCCTGGCGATCTCGCCGACACCATCGGCACTTACACGGTGGACATCGCCCCGCCGTGAGCTGCCACCTGGAGCGGCGGTCTCTGACCGCGCTGTAGCGGCGGTCTCTGACCGCCGACGCAGGCAGTCTCCGCTCGTTTGGGAGACGATTGGCGATCCCATGGAGCCGCAGAGTGGCACTCTGCGGAATACGCGCCGCTACCCTGTGCAGACTAC
>JBIKND010000053.1:0-21010 GCA_044358905.1 Pirellulales bacterium
CCAATGATCTGCTCCGCAGTGAACTTCTTTCCTCGTGGCATCTCTTGCCCTCCCTTGGTTTGCGCCACCAGAGATTCTCTCTCTAAAAGTGGTGACGTTTAAGGGGGGCAGGTCACGCTGGCAGGGCATTCAGGCGGCGCTCGTGGCGGAGGTGGACGCCCGATATAGCGTGTTTGACGGCACCACATTCAAGCGGGACAAGTTCGCGGATTGGCTCATCGCCCACGACATCCCGTGGCCGCGGCTGGAAAGCGGCCAGCTCCAAATGGATGACGATGCGTTCCGCTCTATGGCGAAGGCGTATCCGATCGTCGCCGAACTGCGCGAGCTGCGATCGGCGCTCGGCAAGATGCGGTTATTTGACGACCTCGCCATCGGACCCGACGGGCGCAATCGGACCGCAATTATGCCATTCCGCGCGCGAACCGGCCGAAATCAACCGAGCAATTCCAAATTTATTTTCGGGCCGTCGCGATGGCTGCGGGGCCTGATCAAACCGCACGCCGATATGGCGGTCGCCTACGTCGATTATTCGCAACAGGAGTTCGGCATCGCGGCAGCGCTGTCTGGCGATGATGCGATGGCCGATGCGTATAGAAGCGGAGACCCATATTTGGCATTCGGAAAACAGGCAGGCGCCATCCCGCCGGAGGGCACAAAGAAGACACATGGGGATCAGCGAGCGCAATTCAAACAATGCATTCTTGCCACGCAATACGGGATGGGTCCGCAATCGCTCGCAGATCGTATTGGTCAACCGCTCGACATGGCCAAGCGGCTCCTCAAGCTCCACCACCAAACCTATCCAGCTTTTTGGCAGTGGTCCGAAGCGGCGGTCGATCGGGCCATGTTATTAGGGCGATTACTGACCACTTTCGGCTGGCCGATTCACATTGGCCCGTCCGCCGACCCGATGAAGGGCACCAACGCGCGGAGCTTGGCCAACTTTCCGTGCCAGGCCCACGGTGCCGAAATGCTCCGCTTGGCGTGCTGCATGCTCGTGGAGGCGGGCGTGGGCCTGTGTGCTCCAATCCACGACGCCGTTCTCATCGAAGCGACCGCGGACGCGATCGACGCCGAGGTGGAGCGGGCTCGCGAGATCATGGCTGAGGCGTCGCGGATCGTGCTTGGCGGGTTCGAGATCGGCACCGACGTCGAAATCGTCAGATACCCAGACCGATATATGGATGATGCCGGCAAGGATTTCTGGGGCACGGTGACGCGGCTGGCCGGGCCGCTCGACGGGTAACACGATCGCTGACACGAATCTGCTTCTCCTATTTCCAACGGGTGTGGGCGATGACGGACACTGAGAAATTCCGGGCGAGCGGGCTGCTGCCTGCGGTACCGCCAGCTCGGCCGCGACATCGCGGCCCCTACCAGCTCTACCTCGGCGGCAAGCCACCCATGGCCTGGTTGGAGCGGGCGCACGCCGCCGGCAAAGCCGCGCTGGCGACCGGGAATGCCCTCTGGTTCAAACGCGGCCTCCAGCAGGGCAAGACCACCCCCATCAAGGTCGATTCGTCGCTCCGCCGGTCGATGGGGCTGTCGCATGACCAGGCCCGCCGTGGCATTCACGCCCTGGCTGCGGCCGGGCTCGTGGCGGTCCACCGCGGCGGCCGAGGCCGATGCGCGCAGGTGACGATCATCGAAAAATTCACGGAACCAGGTGTCCCGCCGGCGTAGTGGTTGATAGCGCCGCGCGAAACAAAAATCGCCACAGTGTGGGCCGAGGTTACACGTACGATGGCGATTGGTTCACGGCGTGTCAGCACCGGCGGCAAGGAGAGCAAAACGATGAACGAGGCAATCAAAGTGTGGGTAGCCGAGTTCGGCGACCGTGCCCACTACCAGCTCCAGTGGCGTGACCCGATCACCAACAGGCTGCGCACCAAAAGCACGCGCATCCGCAAGACTGGGCTTGCCCGCGACCGCAAGGTTGCCGAGCGCATGGCGGGCGAGCTCGAGGCGAAGCTGAACGCCGGTGAGGCGGTGATCCCGTCTCGATTTCTCTGGCCGGATTTCCGCACGCGATACGAAGCCGAGGTCGTTCCAGGCCTCGCCACCCGCACCGGCGAAAAGATTGCGTCGGTATTCGATCGCTTCCAGAAGGAGATCAACCCGCGCCGGCTGTGGGACGTTGACGAAAAGCGGCTGTCGGCGTTTGTCTCGAAGCTCCGCAAGGGTGAAGGGGAGGATGGCGAGGGGAAGTTGGCGGAGTCGACGATCGCCGGCCATTTGGCGCATCTGAAGGCGGCGCTGAATTGGGCCAAGGCCCAAAAGTTAATCGCCCACCTACCGGCGTTCCCGCGGATCAAGCGCGCGAAGATGTCGAAGGGCGCCAAGGTCATGCGCGGCCGCCCGATCACCACGGAGGAGTTCGAGCGCATGCTGGGCAAGGTGGAGGATGTCGTCGGCCAGGCGGCCGCCGGCCGGTGGGCATTCTTTCTTCGGGGTCTCTGGACGAGCGGTCTGCGACTCACCGAATCGCTCGAACTCTATTGGGACCAGGAGGACAAACTGCACCCCGTGCTGACGGGCAAGTTTCCGATGCTGCGGATCCCCGCTGACCTTGAGAAGGGCAACAAGGAGCGGCTGCTGCCGATGGCGCCCGAATTCGCCGAGTTGCTCGGGAGTGTGCCGGAAGCCTGCCGAACTGGGCCAGTGTTCAACCTCGAACGGGCCGACGGCAAGACTGGTAGGCCGGCAGTCGACCGGGTGTCGAAGATCGTCAGCAGCATCGGCGAGAAGGCCAAGGTGCGGGTGGACGTGAAGAAGACCGCGTCGGCCCACGACCTGCGGCGGGCCTTCGGCGAGCGTTGGGCCGCCAGGTTGATGCCCGCCCAGCTGATGGAGTTGATGCGGCACGAGACGATCGAAACCACTCTCTCCTATTACGTGGGACGCAACGCCGAGAGGACCGCCGCCATTCTGTGGCACGAGCACGAGAAGGCGACGGAGCCGGGGCGAAAACCAGACACGAAAAAGCCGCGGTCGAAACGCGGCAAAACGAGCACGTGATGGGGCGAAAAAAAACTGCTGCGCCTAACAGTGCGCCTAACAGTCGACCCCTTCAGGGGGTGAGCACGAGGGGCCGCCCGATCGCGAACCCCATTGTTTCCCGTCGTTTTCGCAATGCCGGAGGAGGGACTTGAACCCACACGCCCTTGCGGGCAACGGATTTTGAGTCCGCCGCGTCTGCCATTCCGCCACTCCGGCTCGTGAGGGCGTCGCCACCGCATCAGACTACGACGCCGCGCAGCGGTTTGCCAGACGCGGTAGAGTTGGGGCGTCCGTAGCCGACAGGACCCGCCCTCCCATGAATGTCGTCGTCTTCGAGGATCGAGCGGTCGCCCAACTCGGGGTCGTCGTCGCCGCCCGGCCCGCCTGCGATGTCACCATCGGCAGCCACACGCTCGTCGAACTCCTCGGGCACCTGGGTGCCGTCCGCCGCGTCGTCCGGCCGCACCTGGCCCGCCACCTCGCGGACCTTTCCGCCGGACGGATCGCCATCTGGGGTGGCGCGGCCGATGCGGCCACAGGACCGCCGTCATCGAGGCACGGTGCGCTGACGCTCCTGGTGAATGCCCGGCTCGTGCCCAGCCGCAGCCACCTCGTGGCCCTGCGGGCTCTCGTCGAGTCCGGCCGGCGCTGCGTGGTGCGGTCGGGCCGTGACGTCGCGCTCGCCGTCCTGCATCCCGCCGCCGACGGCAGCGGGCCGGATCGGGCGTTTCTCGATGCCCTCGCGATGCGCGGTGGAGACGCGATCGACGAACTCGAGGCCTTGTCCCTGCCGGAGCACGCCGCCGCGCTCACGCTCCTGGAGCAGACCCACGAGGTCGTCTCGGCCCACGAGAACGCACTCGCCGACTCCCTCGCGCTGCGGATCGACGGCGGCGGGTACGCTGAGATCCGCCCCGGGCTGTTCGTGGCGGAGGGCGCGACCGTCGCCGAATGGGTTGCCGTGCGGCGCGGGCCCGTCGTCGTCGAACGGGGGGCGGAGGTCGGGCCCTTCGTGTGCATCGACGGGCCGGTCTGGATCGGCCCGGAGGCGCGGATCAGTCCGCACACGTGGCTGCGTGCCGGCGCCGCCATCGGCCGCGCGTGCCGCGTGGGGGGCGAGGTCGAGGCGAGCGTCCTGGAGCCGTTCTCCAACAAGCCCCACGACGGCTACCTCGGGCACAGCCACATCGGCAGTTGGACGAACCTCGCCGCAGGCACGATCACCGGTAACCTCAAGGCCACCTACGGGCCGGTGCGGCTCCACGACCTCCTGCCCGATGGGAGTCGGGCCACGATCCACACGGGCCGCCAGTTCCTCGGGGCCCTCGTCGGCGACTTCGTGAAGTCGGCCGTCAACACGTCGCTCCCCTGCGGCGCCCGCATCGGCGTGGCCGCGACGATCGGCGGCAGCCCGCCGGAGCTGGTGCCGGCCTTTCACAACATGCTCGTGGGCGGACCGGCCGGGAGCCGCTCCACGGCCGAGCAGGCGGCCACGATCCTCGAGCGGATGATGGCCCGCCGTGGCCTGGAGATGCAGCCGGCGGACCGTGAACTCCTGGAAGCGCTGGCGGCGCCGGCCGGCCGCGACTGACCCGTCCCGCCAGTGGCTGCGCCCTGACGCGGGCAGCGGTTTACAATGCCGGGCGACGTTGGTTCGTGAGCCGCAGTCGAAAGGGAGCACGCGTGTCGATCAAGGAAGCCTACGGGAGCGGCCGGTTCGGTCTGTCGTTCGAACTGTTTCCGCCGAAGACTCCCGAGTCGGAAGCCACGATGTGGCGGACGGTCGAGGAGCTGATGGCCTACGGACCGGCGCTCGTCACGTGCACCTACGGTGCCGGCGGATCGACGCGTGGCACGACGCTCGACATCGTCGAGCGAGTGCGGCAGCGTCATGACGTGGCCGTGGCCAGCCACCTGACCTGCGTCGGCAGCACCGTGGACGAACTCCGGGCGTACCTCCGAGAGGCCTGTGACCGGGGCGTGGCGGCGATCGTCGCGCTGCGGGGCGACCCGCCCCAGGGCGAGGCATCCTTTCGGCCGGTCGCCGGCGGCCTGCATTACGCCAGCGAACTCGTGGCCCTGATCCGCGACGAGTTTCCCGGCCTCGACATCCTCGTGGCCGGCTATCCCGAGACCCACCAGGAGGCCCCGAGCCCGGAGGCCGACCTCGAGAACCTGAAGCGGAAGTGCGACGCCGGCGGCGACGTCGTCATCACGCAGCTCTTCTACGACAACGAAGACTTCCTGCGGTTTCGCGACCGCTGCGCCGCGATCGGGATCACGGCGCCGATCGTGCCCGGGGTGATGCCCGTCACCAACTACGGGCAGATCAGGCGGATCGCCGGCCTGTGCAAGGCCCGGCTTCCGGAGGCCTTCACGCAGCCGTTCGAGGCCGCCGGCGCGGACGAGGCCGCGCAGTTCGAGGCGGGTGTGGATTACGCGGCCCGGCAGGTGGAGGAACTGATGGCCGCCGGCGTGCCCGGCGTCCACTTCTACGTGCTCAACAAGTCGCCCGCGACGGTTCGCGTGCTCGGCCACGTCGGCCTCGCGCCCCGCTGAAGCTGGGGCGGCGCCGCAAAGCGGTCACAGCGGGCTTTTTCGGCTGCATGCGTCCGTTGTAGGTGCAGACTGGCAGTCTGCACACCGTAGCAGCGCGTATTCCGCAGAGTGCCACTCTGCGGCTCCAAGCGCAGGACGAACTGCCCATGAGCCACGCGGCCCATGAGCCACGCGGCCTACCGCGGCGGCTGGTCGTCGTCCATGGTGCGGATGTAGCTCCGCAGCCGCTCCAGTTCGTCGGAGACGTGACGGAGCTTGAGCATGTTCTCGACCCGCTTCACAAGCTCGACGCGATTCACCGGCTTGGAGAGGAAGTCGTCGGTGCCGGCGTCCACGGCCCGCTCGATGTCGCCCAGTTCTCCCAGGGCCGTCACCATCAGGATCATGATCGGGCTCGTCGCCGGATCGGACTTGAGCCGCTGGCAGACCTCGAAGCCCGAGAGCTTGGGCATCATGACGTCGAGCAGGATGACGTCAGGATGGAAGGCGGCGACCTTGGCGAGCGTGTCGGCGCCGTCCACGGCCGTGGCGATCTCGCAGTCGATGTCGGCGAGGTAGACCTCGAGCAGTTCGCGGTTGGGTTCGTTGTCATCCGCGATCAGGACGCGGCTCCGCCGGGCGGCGGCACTGGGCTGGGTGGGTTGGACCTGGGGTTTCGGCATGGCGGACCGCACGGCGGGGGACGGGGCGTCAGGGACACTCGAAGAGCGACTGGCTCTTCACGATCGCCAGATCGTCGGGAAACGTGTGGTAGGTCTGCACCAGCAGGCTGCGAGGGCGGGTCTCGACATTGATCCACGACAGCGCGCCGAGGGCCAGGCGGCCGCCGGATTCGAAGCGGTGCAGGAGCCCGCGCTTCGACCCCTCGACGACGAGCTCCTGCTGGAACGACCAGAACACCTCCTGCTCCACGGTCTCGAGCTGGAAGCAGGTCTGGTAGGAGGCTCCGCCCCGGCATTCCATGCGGTCGCTGCGCTCGCCGGCGATGCGGTGCGAGAGCAGCCGCCGCTTCTGGGGAAGCGGCTGGGCCAGGCTCGTGGCCACCTCGGTGAGCGTCAGGCCGTCCTTCCGCCAGGTGACGAGATGGCCGGCATCGGTGATCGAGACCGTGGCCGAGTAGCCGCCGCGGTCGATCGATCGCGTCGCACAGACCTCGAACAGTTCGGGATGGAGCACGCGGCCGTAGAGCTGAAAGACGAGCTCCGCGACCTTGGGACGAACCGAGAGCACGATGGAAACGACTCCGGGACTTGCGACGGACCGCGGAACGACCACGGACCTCCAAGAACCTCCCGCCTGAAGACGCGATTATACGGCTGTCGCTCCAAAGCCACCAAGATGAAACGACAATTCGATGGCACGCGGTAAAAACCGGTCGTCACCCGGCGGTGAAAAAACGGACACCGACTCTTGACAAGATCGCGGCGCATCCTCTCGACACGGCACGCGATCAGACGAGGCCCACGAACACGTCGTACACCGCGTGCGTGCCGGCCGCGATGCCGAAGCCGCGGACGACGAACAGGATCGCGAAGAACATGCCGGCCAGGAACCGGAACGTGAAACTGTAGAGTTCGAAATGGTCGCCCAGCGGACCGACGTAATGCGCCGCACTGAACAGGAGGCTGGAAGCCACCAGGCCGAGGATCGCGGCCGTGAAGGTCGACGCCCCCAGCCGCTCGCAGAGCCAGATCAGCAGGGGCAGCAGCAGCAGCCGGAACAGCACCTCCTCGTAGAGTCCGGCCCCGCAAAACCCGATCAGGCGTGCCAAAACGCCGTCCCAGCCCGCCGCGGCCGCCGCCAAGGGCCAGAGCCGGTCCTGGAGGCGGGCCAGGCCCACGAGCGTCGCCGCCCAGAGCACGCATTCGGCGGCCATTCCGGCGAGTACGGCGGGGCTGAAACGCCAGCGGTCGTGCTCGATGTGGTGCCAGGCGAGCAGCCCGAGGACGGTGAGCGTGGGGAGCAGGAAATAGGCCCCGAAACCAAGGGCGTCGAGCAGTTGTCGCAGCCAGACGTCGGCGCCGTTTCGCGGCGACCCGCGGCCCAGCAGCAGCACCCCGCCCTCGTAGGCCAGCACGAGCGGCATCGCGAACACGAGGCTCGTCAGCGGCGTGCGCGAGAGGCTCCAGTAGGAATCCGGCGACGGGGCGGGCTCCAGGCCGTCCGTGATGCTCGCGTCGGCAGACGCGATCTCGTCAGCCAAAAACGCCGGGTCCTCGATCCCTGCCGGCGGATCGGCCGGATCAGACTCGGCCTGCGAATCGTCGAAAAAACGGCTCATGGTCTTGGTCGAAGTGAACGGCCTGTTTTCCGCCAAGGAAAAGCACAACATCTTTTCGCCGCGACGGCAATGCTGGCGCCGCTGCGTGTGGGTTTCAGCCCGGCGAGCCCGTCGTGGTGCGGCGATGCGGGCGCGTCCTTGACAAGCCGACGGGGCTCCACAGAATCACGCCCATCGGTCGACGACGAGATCCGCATCACGAGCGACACGACACGCGAAACTCGCCCGTCGGGCTTCGCGACGCCGAGCCGAAAGGGTTGAGCCGCGAGGAACGGTGCGGAGTCGGAAAGAATCAAAGGGGGGCGACGACTTGAGGGATCGACAGTCGACGACCTTGGTCGTGGCCTGGATGTCCCCCCCGTTTTCCGGCCCCGCACCGCACGCCGGGCATGGATTTGCCGGCGGCGGTGCCGCCGCCGGTAGAATGTCCCGCTCCGTTCAAGGTCGCGGGAAGAATCATGGCACGATGCCTCGTCGGGTGCGGGTCGAATCTCGGCCGGCGGCGTGAGCAGCTCGACCGCGCCGTCGAACTGCTGCGGTTCATGCCAGGGGTGCGGATGCTGGCCGTGAGCCGTTTCCGCGAGACCCGTCCCGTGGGCGGCCCGGTCGGCCAGTCCCCGTATTTGAACGGCGCGTGCCTCCTCGAGACCGACCTCGGGCCGCACGACGTGCTGGGGATGCTGAACGCCGTCGAGAACACCCTTCACCGCGAGCGCACGGAACGCTGGGGCGAACGGACGCTCGACCTCGACCTGCTGCTCTACGACGACCTCGTCGTCGATGAGGCGGCGCTCACCGTCCCGCACCCGCGGATGGCGACGCGGCGATTCGTGCTCGAGCCGGCGGTCGAGATCGCCGCCGATTTCGAGCACCCGCTCGCCGCCTGCTCGTTGCGCGCGCTGCTCGACAACATCTCGGCGCCGCATCCGCTGGTCGCGGTGGTCGGTGTGCCGGGCAGCGGGGCAGCGGAGGTCGCCGCCGCCGTGGGCGACGCGGTGCTCGCCCGGGTGATCCACGCGCCCCGGCCGTGGCCGCTGCCCGCGCCGGGCCCGCAGGCATGGCACGACCTGCTCGCCGCCTGGGTGGAACCATTGGCATCGGCCGCATGGCCGGATGATCCGCACGGCACCGTCGTCGACTATTGTCTCGATGCGATCGCCGCCGCGGCGGTCGGGCTGTCGCCGACAGATGCCGCGCGTCTCGACTCCGCGCTCGACCGCGTGGCGCGGCTGGTGCCCGTGCCGCACGTGGCCATCCTCCTCGTGGCATCCGCCGACGTGCTCGAGGAGCGTGTCGCCATGGGCTCCTGGCGCACCGTCGACGCTGGCGATGCGGGCGCCGCCCTGCACCCTGCCACCGCCACGCTCTGCGGAGCGCCGTCGACCGGTGCGGCGCTCGGGGACCTCCAGGAGCGGCTCGTGCGCCGGCTGCGCGGGCCTGGCCCGCGCGGTCCGCTATCGCCCAAGGCCGTGGTCACGGTCGAGGCGTCCGACCTGGCGCGGGCCGTGGCCGAGGCGACCGCGGCCGTCGAGGCGATGGTCTGATGCCCGCGGCGATCCCGCTCATCGGCGCGCCCGCGGCGATGCGGGAGGCCGTGTCGGCCTCCCGTGCGGCCGGCCGGCGGGTCGGTTTCGTGCCCACCATGGGGGCGCTGCACGCGGGCCACGTGAGTCTCGTGGAGCGGGCCGCGCGGGAGTGCGACGACGTCGCCGTCTCGGTCTTCGTCAATCCGACGCAGTTCGGCCCCGGTGAGGATTACGCCCGCTATCCGCGCACACTCGACGCCGACACGGCGCTGCTCGCGCCGCACGGCGTGCGCTGGGTCTACGCGCCCGAGGCCGCGGCCGTGTATCCGCCGGACGACGCCACGCGGATCGTCGTCGAGGGGCCGGCCCTCGGGTTCGAAGGGGCGATCCGCCCGGGTCACTTCACGGGCGTGGCCACGGTCGTATGCCGACTCTTGCTGGCGGTGCCGGCCGACGTCGCCTACTTCGGCGCCAAGGACTGGCAGCAGACGCTCGTCGTGAAGCGAATGGTTCGCGATCTCGGCCTGCCGGTCGAGATCGTCGTCTGCCCGACCGTCCGCGAGGCCGATGGTCTCGCCTTGAGTTCCCGCAACGCCTATCTCTCGCCCGCCGAGCGGCCCCGGGCCGCGGCCCTGTTCGCGAGCCTCGCTCAAGCCGAGGAGGCTTGGAAGCGCGGCGCCGATGTCGCGGCGCTCGAGGCGGTGATGCGGGCGCCGCTCGTAGCTGCGGGCGTAGCGATCGACTACGCGACGGTCGTCGATGCGGATTCGCTCGCACCACCGACCGCGGGGCGGCCGGCGGTGGCGCTGGTCGCCGGCCGGCTGGGCACGACACGGCTGATCGACAACCGTGAACTGCCGCCGCGATCGAGCGGAGCCGGCTGATGCAATCGACGCTGTTCCACATCCCGTCGCACCTCGGGTCGCTGCCGCTCTTCGGCTGGGGCCTGCTGCTCGCGGTGTGGGCCGTGCTCGGCGGCATCGCCTTGGCATGGACGTCGGCCCGCGAGGGAATCTCGCGGGCGGCGGCGGCCCTCGGCGTGCCGCTCGCGGTGGCCGGTGCGTTCATTCTCTGGGGGCTGCCGGCCCTCGACGACGGCGCGGGCGTGCCGATCCGTGGCTACGGCGTGATGCTGCTCGTGGCGGCGGCGGCCGGCACCTGGCTCTCGATCCGCCGCGGCCGCACGGTTGGCATCGACGCAGACACGATCCTCGCGCTGGGTATGGAGATCTTTCTCTGGGGCCTCGTCGGTGCGCGGCTGTTTTACGTCATCGAGTATCACCACCAGTTCTTCCCGCCCGATCGCAGCGTGGCGGCGTCGCTGGGGCAGGTGCTCAACATCGCGCAGGGCGGCCTCGTCGTCTTCGGTTCGCTTCCCACCGCGGCGGTCGCCGCCTGGCTCTTCGCGCGGCGCCGCGGGCTCGACATCCTGCAACTCGCCGACGTGATCGCGCCCGGGCTGCTCGTCGGCCTGGCGATCGGCCGCGTGGGCTGCTTCTTGAACGGTTGCTGCTACGGCGGACCGTGCGAACTCCCCTGGGCCGTGCGGTTTCCGCCGGAGAGTCCGCCGTGGCTCGACCAGGCCGCCCGCGGCCTGCTCCCGGCTCCCGCGGCCGGCCAGCCGCCGCCGTGGAGCCTGCCCGTGCATCCCGCGCAGCTCTACGCCGCGATCGACGCGGCGCTCCTGGCGACCCTCGCGATCGCCTTCACGCCCCTGGCACGCCGCACGGGCGAGGTCTTCGCGCTGGTGCTCACGCTCCACCCGATCTCGCGCATGCTGCTCGAGGCGATCCGCATCGACGAGCCGCCGGCGCTCGGCACGCCGCTGTCGATCTCGCAGCTGGTGTCGCTGGTGCTCCTGACGCTGGCCGCCGTCCTGTGGTGGTGGATCGCCCACCAGCCCCCGGGTTCCCCGGATCGTGCCCGGGGTAGCGCGGGCGCATGATGCCGCGGTGGCGGAAGGCCGGCCTTTGACGGCCGACCGGCAGGCGGCGACATTGGGGGCAGCAGCCGGAGAACGCGGCGGGAACCTTTTGAGCCGGCCGCGCATCCAACCCTCCAGGGCGTTCGCACGTGGGTAACCACCCCAGCCAACCGCAGCCGTCATCGGCACCCGCCGGGGCCGACGCCGACGCTGCGCTCGTGGCCGCGGCGGTGGCCGGCGACCGGCAGGCGTTCGCGGCCCTCGTGGAGCGGCACCAGGCGCGGATCCTGGCGTTCCTCGAGCGGCTGACGGGCTGCCGGGAGCAGGCCCGCGACCTCGCCCAGGAGACGTTCGTGTCGGCCTACCGCAAACTCGCGACGTTCCAGCAGCGCAGTGCGTTTTCCACGTGGCTGCACCGCATCGCCTGCAACCATGCAGCCGCGGCCGGTCGCCGGCGCCGGCCCGTGGTGTCGCTCGACGCCCCGCCGGCCGTCGGGCACCAGGCGATCGTGCCGGTGGCGAACATCCCTGACGCTTCCGCGCGGCTGGAGCGGGAGGAACTGGCTCGGCACGTCGCGGCGGCCCTCCAGCGGCTCGACGGCCGCTACCGGGAGGTCGTCGTGCTCTCCGACATGCAGGGGGCCAGTTACGAGGAGATCGCCGCCACGCTCGACCTTCCGCTGGGCACGGTGCGCAGCCGGCTGCACCGGGCCCGGCTGGAACTGCGGCGGCTGCTCGCGCCCGCCGATCGAGGAAACCCATGACCGAGCTACGTTTCAATCCGCCGCTGTCCGCGGACGACCCGCGCATCAGCGAATGGCTCGACGACCGGTTGCCCGAGGCCGAAGCCGTGGAGATCGCCCGGCTCGTCGCGGCGTCGCCAGAACTCACCCGGATGGTCGCCGACCTGCGACGGCAGAAGGCCGCGCTGGCAGCGCTGCCGGCGTCACAGCCGCCGGCGCGGTTCGTGGCGGACGTGCTCGCGGCCCTCGATGCGGCCGGCGACATGGCCGATGACGACGCCGAGGTGGAGGGGGAGTGGCGGCGGATCGAGCGTGAGCGGCTCGAGGAGGAGATCGCCGAGGCCCGCGACGATGCTGCGGAGCCGGTGGACGAGCCGATGCGGCACCGCTGGCCGTGGCTGGCCCTGGCCGGCGCGCTGGCGGCCGGCGTGCTCGCGGCCGTCGTGATCAATCGTCCGGGCGGGATGGCCGACCGCGAAGTGGCGCTCGTCGCACGGGAGCAGCGCGAACAGGATAAAGCGAAACTGGCCGCCACGAAGGCACGGCGGGGCGACACGGACGCGGACCAGGACACGTGGCTGCCGGAACGTGCGGCGGCCGGCGACGCCGCCGCCGCTGATCGCAACGCCGCTGCCGACAAGGTGACGGGCTTGGCAGCCGCGGCGCCGGCCGCTTCTGCTGCCGCTCAAGCCCAAGGCGCAGGCGTCGGTGGCGGTGGCGGTGGAAAAGAACCGCGCGTGCGTACCGTGAGCTACCGGATTCGGACCGCCGCCGACCGCCAGCGGCTCGAAAGCCTGCTGGCGGCGAGCGGCCGTATGACCATGGACCGGGCGAACCGGAAGTTGCTGGAAAAGTCCGAGGGCGTTGAAAGCCTGCGGCGGGAGGCGGCGACCGACGGGGTTGCCAAAGCCCTCGAAGCCCCAGAGGCTGCACGGCGCCGAGGCGGCCCTGGCGGTCCGCCCTCCGAGCGGATCGCCTTAACCGGGCCGGCTGACGTGATGGCGAGGCTGGCGGCAGCGTTGGAGGCGGCCCCGGCAACGGAGGCGGAGGCCGGAGACGATGCCAACCAGGCAAAATACGGCCTGCCTGCGAAGCCTGCCGCTCCACCTGCGGCCGAAGCGCCGACCGAGATCACGCTCGTCATCGTGGTCGTGGACGAATCCGGGGCCGCGGTGGAGGCCGAAGAGGGCCGGCCATGACGACCGCGCGGCCGCCAGACGATGCCGGCGGCCCGCCGGCCCGGCTGCTCCCACCGGACGCGGTCACCATCCGCTGCCGGGAGGACGGGCCGCTGGTCGTGGAAATGCCCACGGACGAGGCGTTCGAGGGCCTGCGGTTGCGGGTGACCGACCACGAGGGGCGGGAGTTCGCCGTCCCGGCCGGCAAGCGGGCCGTCGCCCTCTGCCGGTGTGGGCAGTCCGGGAACCGGCCGTTTTGCGACGGATCCCACAAAACATGCGGTTTCCAGGCCGCGGAACAGGCTCCGGGCTGACGGTCTGGGCCCGCAATGCCGCGGATACCGCCTGCGGGAAGTGTTCCGCGTGCGGAAACTCCTCCCGGCAAACCACTTACAGCATGGAAAGGGCGTGAAAAAAGGCCCTGTGAAGGGGTAAACGATATGGACTGGGGCGTGGAACGCCTGTAGGGTTGACCGTCCAGACCTGGGAAAATTAGCCCGGCGGACCGCCTCGGACGGCCTCGATGTCGCACCACGGACCCAACTTCTACCAGCGGTACAGCGTCGGGATCATGGCCGTCCTGGTCTTCCTCCTGCCCCTGGTGGTGGTGGGGGCGATCAAGGCCAAGGGGAACAACCGCAACGACGTGAAGGGCTGGTTGCCCCTCGAATACCCCGAAACCCAGACCTACCGGTTTTTCCGGCAGAATTTTGCGGGTGAGGAGTTCATCCTCGTCAGTTGGGACGGCTGCACGATGGCCGACCCCCGCCTGGAGATGCTGGCCAAGAAGCTGATCCCGCCCCCCGAGGAGGCCTCCCGGATCGACCGGCCGCTCTACTTCCGGGCGGCTCAGACGGGACCGCGAGCGGTCGAGCGGATGACCCAGGAGCCCCTGAACCTCGACCGGACCGAGGCGATTTCCCGGCTCACCGGGGCCCTGATCGGCCCTCCTCCCCCCGGAGTGGATGCCGGCTCGCCCGCCGACGACCTCCAGGCCCGGCAGACCTGCCTCGTCCTCACCCTCGCCGACACCGCCCGTGCCAACCTCCACGGGGCGATCGACATGATCAAGGACGTGGCGGCCCGGGAGTGCGGCGTTCCGGAGGCCTCGTTCCACATGGGCGGCCCGCCGGTGGACAACGTCTCCATCGACAAGGCCGGCCAGACGAGCGTCACGATCCTCTTCGGGCTGTCGCTGGTCGTCGGCTTCTTCGTGAGCTGGTGGAGCCTGAAGAGCAAGACGCTCGTGGCGATGGTGATCGCCTCCGGCGTCTACAGCATGTTCGCCAGCCTGGCGGTGGTCTGGTACTCGGGCTACCCCGTCGACGCGATCCTGCTGACGATGCCGTCGCTGGTCTACGTGGCCACGACCTCGGGCGCGATCCACCTCGCCAACTATTACCGCGACCAGCTCGCCGAGACCGGCGTGCAGGAAGGGGCCGCCGGCCGCGCGGTCCACCACGCGTTGTTGCCGCTGTCGCTCGCCACCGGCACGACGGCGGTGGGACTCGCCACGCTGGCCGTCAGCGAACTGGTGCCGATCCGCATGTTCGGCATCTTTTCGGCGGCGGGCGTGGTGGCCAGTTTTTTGATTCTCGTGACCTTCATGCCGGCCGCCCTCGAGCTCTTCCCGCCGAAGCTGCGGATCGGCGCAGCCAGCGGCGACGAGGCCGACCCGAACTGGCGGCCGATCGAGGAAAGCCCGTGGTGGCGGGTGGGCCAGTGGATCACGCGGCACAACGGCCTCGTGGCCACCGCCTGCCTGCTGGTCATGGCCGGCGTCGCCTATGGCATGACGCAGGTCGAGAGCAGCGTGCAGTTGATGCGGCTCTTCTCCCCGAAGGCCCGGATCCGCGAGGACTACAAGTGGCTGGAGAAGAACCTCGGGCCGCTTGTTCCCATGGAGATCCTCGTGCGGATCGACGGTGTGCCGGCGACGAAGAAGGCCGAGGTGGGGGCCGGCGACTGCGACCTCAACTTTCTCGAGCGGATGGAACTCGTCGGCGAGATCCAGCGGGAGATCGGCGGGCTCGACGAGGTGGGCAGCTCGCTGTCCACCGTAACCTTCGGCCGCAGCCTCGACGCCGGTGATAGCGGCAGCGGCATGGGCGGGGCCGCGGTGCGGGCCTTCGGCATCGGCAAGAGCACCCGCCGCGACGTGCTCAACCGCCGGCTCATGGCCCACCGCGAGGAGTTCCTCGACGGCGACTATCTCCGCGAGGCGCAGGTCGTCACGGACGGCCGCGAGCGGACGCAGGAACTGTGGCGGATCAGCACGCGGGTGAGCGCCGTGAAGGAGGTCGACTACGCCCTCTTCAAGGCCGACCTGCAAAAGAAGATCAACCCGATTCTCGAGCGGCTCGCGGCCGACGGCGTGGAGGGCGTGAGCGTGGACTACACCGGCCTCGTGCCGCTGGTCTACAAGGCCCAGCACTCGCTGCTCGACGGCCTCAAGATCGGCTTCATCTGGGACTTCGCGATCATCGTCGCGGTGATGATCGTGCTCTGCCGGGCCGCCTCGGCCGGCCTCGTGCTCCTGCTCCCCGCCGCCTTCCCGGCGCTGATGGTCTTCGGCGGCATGGGCTGGGGCAACGCGATCCTCAAGTCGCTGAACGCCGGCAACCTGCTCATCGACATCGGCACGGTGATGGCTCCGAGCGTGGCCCTGGGCGTGACGGTGGACGACGTCGTGCACTTCATGCTCTGGTTCCGCCGCGGCATCGCCGACGGGCTCGATCGCAAGCAGGCCACGATGCTCGCCTACAAGGGCTGCGCCCGCGCGATGTACCAGAGCTGGGGCGTGATCGGCATCGGCCTGTCGGTGTTCTCGCTCTCGCCGTTCGGCCCGACGCAGCGGTTCGGCTACATGATGCTCTCGATGCTGACCATCGCCCTGGTCGGCAACCTCGTGCTCTTGCCGGCCCTGCTCTCCGGGCCGTTGGGCGCCGTGTTCAGCTGGAGCGTGCTGCGGATCGAGCGGAAGAAGGTCGACCGCGAGGGCAAGCGGCGGGTGAAGACCGATCCCGGCAGCGACGCCCTGCCGCCGCCCCACGTCGTGCCGGGGCAGGCGAAGCAGGTCGTGCATGCCTGACGGCCCCGGAGCGCCGCGGGAGAGCCCGCGTGCGGGCCCTTCCCAGCCGGGGCGATCGCGCGCAGTCGAGCCTCACGCGGTCCGCCGGAGATGGGGGACCCCGGCTGTGGATCACGGCTACACTCCGTGTGGGCTGTGACGGGAAGACGCGAGGACGACGGATGGTGGGCCGCTGGACGTTGGCAGGCGCGGTCGCGGTTCTCCTGTCCGCGTCCCATGCCGCACCGGCCACAGAGCCCGGGTCCCCGGAAGAGATCGCCGCAGCCGCGCTCCTCGAGGGCGAGCCCGGGGCGGCGCAGCCGGAGCTGAAGCGAGAGTATCCCCGCAGCCTCTCCGGCGAGGCCGTCGATGCGATCATCCACTGCCGGCTCGACAGGGCGGAACGCCTGCTCGCATTCGCCGCCAGATGCGACGCCCATCACGCCCTGCAGCGCGACTACGCCGCCGTGCTGCTCGGTCGCGGCAGGTTGGAGGCGAAGATCGAGGCCTTGAAGGCGGCGGGGGCTTCCCGTCCCGGTGACGAGGCGGCGCCCCTCCTCGCCCGACTCCTCGTCGTTGCCGGAAAAGTCGCCGAGGCCAGGCCGATCGTCGAAGCGACCGCCGACGACGGCTTCAAGACCGACTTCTATCATCGCTGCGCGGACTGGAGGTCGCTGGCGACACGGGATCTCATCTCGGGCGACGAGGGCGTCGAACGGCTCGGGTTCGCGGCGGCCATCAATCGGCTCGCCGGTCGCGACGCGGAGTGCGACGCGGCCGTGGCGCAGCTCGTGGCCCTGGCGCGGGAGAAGCCCGATACGAGGTGGATGTGCGCCGAGGCCCTGCTGATCACGGGCCGGTGGCAGGAGGCGGTCGATCTCCTCTTCACGTTCGATCGTCAAGGAGCCTTCGAACTGCTGTGCGCCCGCATGCAGCCCGTCGAGGCATTTGCCCGCATCGGCGTCGCGGATCCTTGCAACGGGACGGCCGAGTGGTTTCGCACGCAGGCCGCGGCGGCCGAGGCGACGACGACGGACGCGCGGCGGCATTTCTCGCTCGGGCTGGCGACGGCCCGCGCGCTGTACCGGCTCGGCGAAAAGGCCGAAGCCGAGCGGGTGCTCGAGGCGGCCGCCGGTAGCGCGACGGACGGGGAGGGAGGGCAGCTGTACGAAGTGTTCGAGACGGCGCTCACGCTCGGCCTGCACGCACGTGCCGACCGGCACGCCCTCGATCTGCTGGCCCGCGGGCAGATGGAGAGTGCCGTGGTCGACAGGTTGTTTCCGGGGAACTGGGCGGTGGCGGACATGTGGTGGACGTGTTTTCGCCGCTGGCATCCCGGCGAGGAGCGTCGCGCGACGCTGCACCGCATGCGGGTGTTTCTGGCTCCGGGCAGCCCAGCGGAGGCCGGGGAACCGTCGTTGGCCTCCCTGTGCGAGCGGGCGGAGCGTGAGTCCTTGAACCTCGAGGCCGTGAAGCGCCTCGTCTGGCTTCGTGCCATCGGGGAAACCTGCGTCATGAAGGGAAACTCGCCGCTGGGCATCGCCTACTTCGAACAAGAAGCGGCCGTCGGCTGCGAGTTGGATGCCGCGGCGTCACGCGAGGAACACGCCGGGCATCACCAACAGCGGGCGCTGGTGTGCATCGCCGATGTCCACGCCCGGGAACAGCGCTGGCCGCAGGCGGCCGCCGCCTATGGCCGGGCCTGGGCCGTCAACAGGCGTCGGGCGTATCCCCTGTACATGCGGGGATACGCGCTCGTGCAGGCCGGCGACGTGGAGCAAGGCCGGGAGCGGATGGAGCGGGCCACGTTGCTTCCGCTGGGCAGCACCGACAAACGGCAGGAACTGGCCGAGGGATTGGAAGCGGTCGGCCTCGAGGATGCGGCGAACGAGGAGTGGGAAAAGATCCTGCGCCTGGGCCACTTCGACAGCTGGGAGGGAGGGGCCGCATGGGCCGTGAAGACGGCGGCACGCAAGATCGGAAACGAACGGTCGGATACCGACGAGCTCCACGCCGCGGCGCTGTTTCAACGGATGCTCATGTATCTGCTCAAGACCAATTCGTCCTACCTGAATGCCAGCGACTACGTGGACGTGGTCCACGTCATTCATCGCGCCCGTGCGCGGGGCCTGATGGCCGGCGGCCAGGGAGACGCCGCGGCGTGGGACATCGCCGAGGCGTGCGCCGCCCAGCCGGGCGACGCCGAGTTCGTCGAGGAGGTGACGAAACACCTCGACGCGGCCGGTCGGGCCGCGGAGGCCGAGCAGGTGTTCGCCGCGTGCTTTGCCCGCTACGACCGCGTGTGCCGCGAGTTCCCCAGGGCTGCCGCGCACCACAACGGGCTGGCGTGGCTGGCGGCGCGGTGCGGGCGGCGGCTCGATGACGCGATCCGCCATGCCGAGGCGGCCGTGCGGTTGGATCCGGAGCAGGCGGCCTATGTCGACACCCTGGCAGAGGTCCATTTCCGACGCGGCAACCGCGGGCAGGCGATCGCGCTCGCAAGGCGGGCGGTCGAGCTCGAGCCGGAGAACTCGCAGTTTCGGGCGCGATTGCAACAGTTCGAGCGCCGCGACTGAACGCCGGGACCGGATGGGCCGTCAGGGCGGGGTCGGCGGGCCGGTCACGGGAAGGGCGGACTGCGAAATCGCGACGGGCCGCATGCGTGCGGCAGCCTGTCCGCCAGCCCAGTGGTAGAGTGAAGGCATGGCGAACCCCCAAGCCCTGCCCGCACCGTCCGCCTCCGGGCTGCCGACGGCGACCGTGATCCTCAAGCCGAAGCGTGCCCGGCCGTTCTTCGGCCGGCACCCCTGGGTGCTCGACTCGGCGGTGCAACGGGTGGAGGGGAGCCCGGCCGACGGCGACGTCGTCGACCTCGCCACGCACGATGGCACGTTCGTGGCCCGGGGCCTGTGGAACGCGGCCAGCCGTCTGCGGGTGCGGCTCTACACCTTCGATCCGGCCGTCAAACTCGACGACGCCTTGTGGCGGGCGCGGCTCGAGGCCGCGGTCGCCTTGCGGCGGACGTTGGGGCTCGACGACCGCGCGGGCGCGGCCCGGCTCGTGAACAGCGAGGGCGACGACCTCTCGGGCCTGATCGTCGATCGCTACGGCGACTTCCTCGCCGTGCAGGTGACGGCCCTGGCGATGGCGTTGCGGCTGGAGACGCTCGCCGACCACCTCATGGAACTCGTCGGGCCGCGGGGCATCCTCCTCCGTGGAGCCGAGCGCGGGCTCTCGAAACTCGAAGGCCTGCAGCTGCCGGATCGGTTGATCCGCGGCACGGCACCGAGCGGCCCGATCTTCGTCGCCGAGCACGGGCTGAAGTTTGGCGTCGATCTCACGGAAGGACAGAAGACCGGCTACTACCTCGACCAGCGCGACAACCGCCATGCGGCCGCTCGCTATGCCCGGGGCCGCCGCGTGCTCGACATGTTCTGCTACTCCGGGGGCTTCGCCGTGGCCGCGGCGGTCGCGGGCGGCGCCCGCAGCGTGCTGGCGGTGGACTCGAGCGCCAAGGCCGCGGCCCTGGCGAAGGCCAACGCCGACCTGAACGGCGCGGCCAATGTGACCGTCGAGACGGCCGACGCCTTCGAGAAGCTCGACGCCCTGCGGGCGGCCGGCGAGCGGTTCGGCATGGTGGTCCTCGACCCGCCGAAGTTCGCCCGCAGCCGCGCCGCGCTCGACGACGCCCTGCGGGCCTATCACCGCATCAACCGCGTGGCCATCGACATGCTCGAGCCCGGCGGCGTTCTCGTGACCTGCTCCTGCTCCGGCTCGGTGTCGCGGGAGGATTTCCTGCAGATGCTCGGCGGTGTCGCCCAACGGGCCCGCCGGCCGCTGCAGATCCTCGAGTGCCGCGGCGCCGCCCCCGACCATCCGGTCAGCGCCAGTTGTCTGGAGGGCGAGTATCTGAAGTGCGTGATCGCCCGCGTGGGTTGACGACCCTGCATCGCGAGCATGACGATGGCCCGGGTCTTGCCCGAACGCTACGGTGCCCTGGCGAAACTCGCCGACTGCGTCGTGCAGGGGCCCGGCTCCGGCGCGGAACTGTTCGTGGTCGAGGGTGATTCCGCGGCCGCGTCCGTGGCCAGCGTGCGCAATCCCGCCACCCAGGCCGTGCTCCCCATGCAGGGCAAGCCGCTCAATGCGGCGCGGGCGTCACGGGCCAAGGTGCTGGCGCATCCGTTTTTCGGTCCGCTCGTCGCCGCCCTGGACGTCGGGTTCGAGGCCTCATGCGATCCGCGGCGGATGCGTTACCAGCGCGTACTCGTGCTCACCGATCCCGACGCCGACGGCATTCACTGCGGGTTTCTCGTGCTGCTCTTCTTTCACCGCTGGCTGCGGCCTCTGCTGGATGCGGGGCTGGTCGAGGTCGTGCGGCCGCCATGGGGCGAAGTCGTGGTCGACGGCCGCCCGACACTGGCGTTCTCCGACCCGGAACTCGCCCTGCTGGCCGACCGCGCCCGTGAGCGCGGCATGACGAGCGTGCGTCGGTTTCGGGGGCTTGCGGCTCTCGACGCGGCCCTGCTTCGCGACACATGCATCGCCGCCGGCACGCGGCGGTCGAGCGCGGTATCGACGGCCGACGTGGCCGCGATGATCGACGTCATCGCCCATCTGTAGCGGCGGTCTCCGACCGCCGGCACCGCTCCTGGCACGCCCGTCTCCGAACGCTGTGTCTGGTTGCCGGGAAGCCCGAATCGCAGGCTCAAGGAATACGCGGCGC
>JBIKND010000002.1:0-62265 GCA_044358905.1 Pirellulales bacterium
GGTGTGGGGCAGTTGTTCCGCCGGCAGGAGTTGTGCCATGCAAGACGCCCCGTCCCCCGCCCCGTCTCCCAATGGAGGCCCGCGATCCTCCGCCTCCGAGGTCTGGGTGCCGCTCGTCGCCCTCGGCCTGCTCGGTGCGGCAGTGTGGTTCGGCACGTCCACGGCTCCGGCGCCGCAGTCCGCGGCGCCGCCGGGCGCGGCAGCCGCTCCGGTCGCCGCCGATCCGTTGCCGAGTTGGAACGACGGCCCGACCAAGAAAGCGATCCTCGACTTCGTGGCGGCCGTGACCCGCGAGGGTGCAAAGTCCTTCGTCCCCGTCGCCGAGCGCGTGGCCGTGTTCGACCACGACGGCACGCTGGTCTGCGAGAAGCCGATCGTCCACGGCTTGTTTCTCGTGGACCGGGTACGGGAGCTGGTGGAGCGACGGCCGGAGCTCGCGCACGAGGAGCCGTATGCCACGCTGCTCACCGGTGACATCGAGTTCATCCGCAAGCTGGGCAAGAAGTTTTTCCTCGACCTGACCTTCGCGGCGATCGGCGGCATGCCCGAGGAGCAGCTCGAGGCGGAGGCGCGGGAGTTCGTTCGCACCACGAAGCATCCGGTCTTCGACGTGCCCCTCGCCGAGACGACCTACCAGCCGATGCGGGAGCTGATGGCGCTGCTCAAGGCGAAGGGCTTTTCGATCTGGATCTGCTCCGGCAGCGGCATCCACTTCATGCGGCCGGCGGCCGAGGAGTGGTACGGGATCGGCCCGGGGAACGTGATCGCCTCACGGCCGAAGCTGGCGATGCGGGAGATCGAGGGCACCGCGCTGGCCGAAGGCGAGTCGCCCAACAAGCGACTCGACTTGGAGGTCCTGCCCGAGATCGACGTGCTCAACGACGAGGATCGCAAGCCCGTGAGCATCGGCGAGCGGATCGGCCGCCGTCCGATCTTCGCGGCCGGCAACGTGGGTACGGGGGGCGACGTGGCGATGCTGCGGTGGTCGCAGTCGGCCGATCGGCCCAATCTGCAGCTGCTTGTGCTTCACGATGACGCCGAGAGGGAAATGTCCTACGGCGAGCCGACCAATGTCTCGTTGACCGCCGCCGAGCGCTACGGTTGGCAGGTCGTGCGGATGGCGTCGGACTGGAAGACGGTGTTCACCCGGCCCTTGACCAAGCAGCTGGCCGTGGCACCGGTGGCCACCGCGGCGGCGGCCCCGCCCGTCGCCCCGGGCGAAATCGCGCCGGCGGCTCCCGTCGTCGCGCCGCCGGCGGAGGGGCCGCCACCGGTACGGTGGGAAGAAGAGATCGCCGCCTTCGAGAAACTCGATCAGGAGTCGCCTCCGGCGGCGGGCGGGATCTGCCTGCTGGGGTCGTCGAACGTCCAAATGTGGACGACCCTGGCGGATGATTTTTCCGGGCTGAATGTCGTCAACCGGGGCGTGGGAGGGTGCCGGCTCGGCGAGTTGGCCGAGTTCGGACCCCGGCTGCTGGCCGCGGCCAAGCCGCGGGTGATCGTCGTCTCGGCCGGGACCAACGACGTGGCGGCGGGCCTCGCGCCTGAGCAGATTCGCGACGACTTTCTCCGCCTCGCGGCCAGCCTGCGGCAGGATCTGCCCGACACGACGGTGGCGTTCCTGGCGATCGCGCCGAGCATCAGGCGTTGGGACCAGCTCGATCGGCAGACGGCCGCCAACGAGGCGATCCGCGCGACGGTGGAGGCCGGCGGCCCCGGCCTGGCGTACATCGACGCCAACGCCGCGTTTCTCGGGCCCGACGGCCGGCCGGCGGCGGAGTGCTTCCTCGACGACCATCAGCATCCGAGCACGATCGGCAACTCGCGGCGGGCGGCCCTCATGCGGCCGGCGCTCGAGCGGCTCTTGAAGGAGTGAGCCTCCCGCGGCGGTCATCCGCCGTGCGAGGATCGTGAGGCACGAAGGAGCGGCGGCATGGCCATGGAGCAGGCGGATCGAACGGATGCGTCCGGCGGCATCGACGGAGCGCTGGCGTGGCTCATGCGTGGCGAATGGCTCGGCGTGCTGCCCGCCGCGCTCCGGGAGCCCGCGGCCCGCGGGCTCGTGCAGGTGGTTCTGGCGGCGGCGGCGCTGCTCGTGTTCGCGCCGTGGGCCGACTCGCGCGGCGAGGCGTATCTGGAAGCGACTTTCGCCCGCACGCTCGCCGCTCTCGCGGCGACCCGCGGCCTCGACAGTGCGATTTCGCTCGCCCAGAGCTCGGAGGTGAGCTTCTCGTTCGGACCCGGCGGCAGCCTCGGGATCGGGCAGGCGCTCGATCCCGTCAACGACCTGGTCGAGCAGTACGGTGCACTGCTGCTGACGAGCACGACGGCCCTTGGCGTGCAGCGGCTGGGCATGCAGATCGGGCGGACGCTTGGCTGGTGGCTGTTCGTGCCGGCGCTGGCGGCCCTGGTCGTAGCGGCCGTGTGCGGGAGTCGGGGCAGGCAGACGGCGATCGTCTGGAGCCGCCGGCTCTTCGGGCTGGCGCTCTTCGCGCGGCTGGCCCTGCCGGCGGCGGGCTGGATCGATTCGTGGGTGGTGGCGCGGTTTCTCGAGGCCAACTACCAGGAGGCCGCCGCGGTCGTCACGGCCACGACGGAGAAGATCGAGCGGGTGGAGTCCGACGATCAGCAGCGGCCGTGGTACGAACGCTACAACCCGGTCGACGTGATCGGCGACAAGGCGAAGCGGCTCTACGACGCCCTGGCCGCCGTCGGCGAATCGATCGTGAACCTGGCCATCTACTTCACGATCTCCACGATCGTCCTGCCGCTGGGCACCCTGTGGCTCCTCTCCCGGCTGACCGGGGCGTTTTTTGCCGGTCGCGGCGGGACGTGAGGCATACCGGGTGTCCATCGATGTGGGGCCCGGCACGGGAAAACATCGATTTTTCCGGTTTTTCGCCCAGGTCGGGCTGGTGAGGGGGCTTACCGTGGCGATCCCGTGAAATCCCCTTTCCCAGTACTTGCATGCCCGCGAAGTCAACGTAATCTATCCAACTTACCAGGCGGCCGAGGCGTATCGGTCGTCGTAAGAGAAGGGTCTCTTCGACCGACCGACGTTCGGGCGCGTGCGAAAAACCTGCTCGAGTGTGTTTCTTCCTGTTTCTTTTTCCCGGAGGTTTGCGTGATTCGCAAAGTTCTTTCTTGCCTCCTGCCGGCGTTCGCCGTCGTCGCCCTGTGCACCAGCACGTGGGCGAAGGACTGCGGCTCCTGCGGTGGCGGTTGCGAGGGTGGCTGCGAAGGCGGTGCCGTCGTGGCCGGTGATGCCTGTGGTGGTTGTGAGGGTGCCGGCGCCGCGTGCGGCGGGACCAAGACGGTGTATCAGCGTCAGTACGTGACCGAGATGAAGACGGTCACGTCGACCGAGTACACCACCGAGACCCGCGAGCGGACCTACACGGTCAACAAGCGCGTCCCGCGGACCGAGACGAAGACCCGCACGGTCACCGTGCAGGTTCCCGAGACTCGGACCAAGACCGTGAACTACACGGTCAACAAGAACGTGACGGAGACCAAGACGGCCGAGTACACCGTCCAGGTCCCCTACACCGAGTCGGTCGAGCAGACCTACACGGTGCACGTGCCGGTGAGCGAGGAGAAGACCTCGAACTACACCGTCATGGTCCCGAAGCAGGAAGAGAAGACCTCGACCTACACGGTCCAGGTCCCCTACACCGAGCAGGTCGAGCAGACCTACACGGTGATGACGAGCGTGCCGGAAGAGAAGACCTCGACCTACTCGGTCCAGGTCCCGTACACCGAGTCGGTCGAGCAGACCTACACGGTGAACGTTCCGGTTTCGGAAGAGAAGACCTCGACCTACACGGTCCAGGTCCCCTACACCGAGTCGGTCGAGCAGGCCTACACGGTGATGGTGCCGGTTTCGGAAGAGAAGACCGCCACCTACACGGTGATGGTCCCCTACACCGAGGAGAAGGTTTCGACCTACTCGGTGAACGTTCCCTACACCGAGCAGGTCGAGCAGACCTACACGGTGAACGTGCCCTACACCGAGGAGATGACCGGCAGCCGGACCGTGCAGAAGCGCGTCCCGGTTCAGTCGTCGAAGACGGTGCAGGTCCGCGGTGGCCACTGGGCGACGCAGCAGGTCGAGGTTCCCTCGGCCGGCACCGACGCCTGCGGCTGCCCCTGCCCCCCGAAGACGTGCTGCAAGCGTGTCTGGGTTCCGACGTGCGAAACGAAGGAAGTCCCGGTCACGACCTACCAGTGCACGACTGAGGAGGTCCCCTACTCCTACACGGTCACCAAGTGCCGTCAGGAGCAGCGGAGCCGGATGGTGAACGTGACGAAGAACCGCACCGAGGAGCGCACCCGGACCTACACGGTCTCGAAGTGCCGCCCCGAGGAGCGGACTCGCACCTACACCGTCACCAAGATGGTGCCGGAGCAGAAGACCCGTTCGGTGAACGTCACCAAGTACCGCTCGGAAGAGCGGACTCGGAACTACACCGTGACCAAGATGGTTCCGGAGACGAAGACCCGCTCGGTCAACGTCACCAAGTACCGCTCCGAGGAGCGGACCCGGACCTACACGGTCACCAAGTGCGTTCCGGAGACGAAGACCCGCTCGGTCAGCGTCACCAAGTATCGTCCGGAGGAGCGGACCCGCAGCTACACCGTCACCACCATGGTGCCGGAAGAGCGGACCCGCACCTACACCGTCACGAAGATGGTGCCGGAGCAGAAGACCCGCACGGTCAACGTGACCAAGTACAAGACCGAGTCGAAGACTCGGGAGTACACGGTCACCAAGTGCGTGCCGGAGACCATGACGAAGGAAGTTTCCTACACCGTCATGGTTCCCCAGCAGAAGGAAGAGTCGTACACCGTGACGGTGTATGACTGCGTGCCGGAGACGAAGACCGAGAGCTACTCGGTTCGCGTCCCCCACACGGTCACCAAGGAGGTGCCGGTGCAGAAGTGCGTCACGGTCGCCGTCGAGGTGCCCGTTGAAGGCGGCTGCGGCGGTGCGGCTGGTGGCTGTGGTGACGCCGGTGCGGCTGGTGCCTGCGGCGACGCCGGTGCCTGCGGCGATGCCGGTGCGGCCGGTGCCTGCGGCGCTGCCGCTGGCGACTGTGGCGGCAAGGCCAAGGGCTGCCGTCGCAAGGGCTGCCGTCGCTGCGGCTGCTGAGCCAGGCGACGCTTCCGTGTCGTGAATCAGAGGGGGCCGGGCGCCATGGGTGCCCGGCCCCCTCGCTTTTTGATGCCAGGGGGTGGCCCCCGGCGGCGATCTCTGATGGAATGATTCGCTTTCCGTTCCGCACGGGAGGCGGGTCCGATGCCGGCACTGAGCAAATCGAGCCCCCGTCCGGCAACACCGGAGCCGTGTTCCGGGAGCTCCGCTGCGGAGGGTTCCGCCTGGATCAGTCAGGCGCGGCAGGTCATCCGAGACGCCGATCGCGATTTCTTTCGCGTCTCACCGGCCCGCTACTGGATCGACTTCCTGGTCAGTCTGACGGCGGCGTATCTGGCGGCCGGTGTTTACCTCACCTCCCCGCTCTGGTCGTGGCGACAGGCCGTCGCCTTCCCGATCGCGGCGTTCTGGCTCTACAGGCTGGGCTCGTTGATCCATGAGGTCTGCCACCTCGGCGGTCACGAGTTGCCCCTCTTCAAGGCAGCCTGGAACGCCCTGGCGGGCGTGATGCTGCTGACGCCGAGCCCGTTCTTCACCCGGCACCACCGCGACCACCACAGTCAGCGGTACTACGGCACGCCGGAGGATCCCGAGTACGTCGCCAACGTGCTCGAGGGGGGCAACCCGCGGAGCATGATCGGCTACGTCGTCTACGTGCTGGCGTTTCCGCTGCTCGTGTTCCTGCGGTTCCTGCTGGCGCCGCTCACCTTCCTTCATCCGCAGCTCCGGGAATGGACGCTGCGCAAGGCCTCGTCACTGACTTTCAATCGGCAGTATGACCGGCGGCTGACAGCGGCCGATCGCCGGGCCATTCTGGCCGTGGAAATTCCCTGTTTCTTGCGGGCTGCCGTGATTCCCACGCTCGTACTCCTGGGGCTGAACCACTGGTCACGGATTCCGCTGCTCTATGCCTTGGCCGTGGCCACCGTCGTGCTCAATCAGCTCCGGCAGCTGGCCGACCATCATTTCGAGGGTGACGGCAGCCGGGTGGATCTCGAATCGCACATCGTCGATTCCTGCAACTTCACGCGGAACGACCCGCTCACGCTGCTCTTCTTTCCGTTCTCCATCCGCTACCACGCCCTGCATCACCTGTTTCCGTCGATGCCCTACCACAACCTCAAGCCGGCGCACGAGCACCTCGTGGCCACGCTGCCGGCCGGCTCGCCCTATCACGAGCTCGACCGGCCGGGCTGGTGGAGCGTGGCCAAGGTGACGATGTTCGGCAGCCGTGCGACCGTCGGCTAAACCGCATCCCGTTGTGCCGTAGCCACGAGTTGGCAGATTGCGTGAGGCAGGCGAGGGGGTCGGCGAACGCTCGACGAGCGTGTGGCCGCTGCGGCCACAGCGAGGAGACTTTTGCCGCCCCCGCGCCGGAGGTGCACCAAAGTCGACTGCGCTCTAACGCTGCTGCTTGAGCAGGTCGCGAATCTCGGTGAGCAGTTCCTGGTCCTTCGTCGGCCCCGGGGGGGCGGCGGTTTCGGCGGCCTTCGACTTCATCAGCCAGCCGAGAAACTTGACGATGAAGAAGAACAGCGCGGCGGCCAGGATCAGGAAGCTGACCACGTCGCCGATGAACTTGCCGTAGGGGATCGTCTTCGCGCCGATCGTCACCGCCCAGTTCTCGTAGCCCTTTTCGCCCGGCAAGATCACGCCCACGAGCGGCATGATGATGTTGTCGACGAGGCTGGTCACGATCTTGCCGAAGGCACCGCCGATGATCACGCCGACGGCCAGGTCGATGACGTTGCCCTTGAAGGCGAAGTTCTTGAACTCCTCGAACAGCGAAAAGGCCTTCTTCGTCGGCAGTACCATGGGGCGATCTCCGGGGCGGGTGAGCGGAATTGCGGGCCGGGCGATCCGGGCCGCGTGCCGCAGAGGCTAGCGACCCGGCGCCGATCCGGGCAAGCGGCGGCGGGGCCGGAGGGCCAGAACGCGGCCGGATACTTGCTTTCCGAAGGGGAAAATGGTTCGCTGAGTGGATGTCGGCATGGGCCGCGATGACGAACCAACTCGGGAGTGAATCATGATCGTCGGCGTGCGGGGTGTGGATTCCTGGTGGCGGACTCTCGTGATGGCGGTCGTGGTGGTCGGGGCGGGGGCGGCCGTCGCGGCATCCCGAGTCGCCGCCGAACAGCCGCCGGCGATGGAGGCCGTGATGCGGGCGGAGGCGGAAGCGACGGTCAAGGCCTTCAATGCAGCCGATGCCGCGGCCCTGGCGAACGCGTTCCTCGAGGCGGGCGAGCTCGTCGACGAGGATGGCAACGTCTACACCGGCCGGGCCGAGATCGCCGGGTTATTCGAGAAGTTCTTCGCGCGGTTTCCCCAGGCCGTCCTGGAGATGGAAGTCAGTGGTGCCCGGCCGATCGGCGCGGCGCTGGCGGTCGAGGAGGGCGTGCGGCGGATCACGGCCGACGCGGGCGCTGCGGCCGCCCAGATGCGGTACGTCGCCGTGCGGATGAAGCAGGGCGACCGGTGGCCCGTCGTCTCGTACCGCGAGTTTGCCGACGATCCCCTGCCGACGCCGCAGGAGATGCTCGCGGCCGTCGAGTGGCTCGTGGGGGAGTGGGTGGACGAGAGCGACGAGGGCCGGACGACGATCTCCTACCGCTGGAGCGAAGACGGCAACTTCATCATCGGCGAATACAGCCTCACCATCGGCGGCCAGTCGGCTGGCAAGAGCACGCAGCGCATCGGCTGGGACCCCGTCGAGGGTGAACTGCGGTCGTGGACGTTCGACTCCGACGGCGGCTTCGCCGAGGGGGAGTGGGCCGCGGATGGCGCGGGCTGGATCATCAAGTCGGAGGCGACCATGCCGAGCGGTTCCACCGGGTCGGCGACGGTCACCATCACGCCCAAGGATCAGGACCACTTCGTCGTCGAGAGCACCGATCGGATCGTCGGCGGCTCACCGGAGCCGGATTTCAAGCTCGTCGTCGCCCGCAAGCCGCCGGCTCCGGCGGCCGCCAAGTGATTCCTCTTCATGCCTTTTTCGGAGCTGCCGTGATGCGCGCTTTGGCCGCGACCGCTTGCCTCGTATTCGCTTTCGTGCTGGCCGCCGACGCCCACGGCCGCCCGTCCATGGGTCGCGCCGGCGGCGGCGGTGCTGGCCATCACGGAGTGGCCCACGGGGGGGCGGCGCCGCATGCCCGTCCGCAGATGCCCCAGGCCAGGCCAGCGATGCCGCAGGCCAGGCCGGCAATGCCACAGGCCCGCCCTTCCATGCCGCAGGGCCGGCCGTCCATGCCGCAGGCACGCCCGGCGATGCCCCAGGGACGGCCGAATGTCGGTGGCATGCAGCCGCCGCAGGTGCCGCATTTTCAACGGCCGAGTGTCGGTGCCATTCAGAGCCCGAACCTTGCACGGCCGTCGTTTCCGAACGCGGGTGCCGTTACCCGGCCCGCAGCGCCGCCGCCGACCGCGCGGCCGGGACTGGGATCCACGCGACCCGCACCAGGCGGTGCGGCAGGCGGAATCGCCCGCCCGCCGTTCGGTGCCGGTCCTGGCCAGGCAAGCATTCCCGGCGGCGGTTTCGCCACGCGTCCCACGCCTGGCTTTCGGCCCGGGGGCGGGCAGGCGGGGGCCGGCGGTCTGCCGAACGTCGGCGGAAATCGTCCTGGGCTCGGCACGCTTCCGGGAACCCCGGGGGGCATGCCGGGCTTGAACACGCGGCCGGTGCCAGGGATGCGGCCCGGACTTGGCGCCGCCACGAAGCCGTTTCCGGCGCCCGGCAGCGGCGGTGGCCTGAACGGCGGAAATCGTCCTGGGCTCGACGGAAATCGACCCGGTCAGGGTGGCGGCGGCCTGGCGGGCGGAAACCGGCCCACCACACTCCCGGGCACGATCGGCGGCGGCGATCGGCCGAATCTCGGCGGCAATCGGCCGGGCGTCGGCGGTACTCGGCCGACGCCTTTGCCGGGTGACCTGGGTGCAGGGAACCGTCCGGGCGTCGGTGGCAACCGTCCGGGGCTCGGCAATCGGCCCGACGGCATCGGCAACCGGCCGGGTATCGGTGGCAATCGTCCCGGCATCGGCGGCAATCGGCCGACAACGCTGCCCGGCGATCTCGGCGGCCTGACGGGCGGCAATCGTCCGGATGGCGGCTGGAACAGGCCAAACGGCGGCTGGAATCGGCCCGGTATCGGCGGCAATCGCCCCGGCTGGAACCGTCCCGGCATCGGCGACAACAACAACTTCTGGAACAGCGGCAACATCAACATCAACAACGGCATCAATACCGGCTGGGGTGGGGGCTGGAACGGGGGCGGTTGGAACGGAGGCGGCTGGAACGGCGGTGCCTGGGGCTATCCGGGCTGGGGGGGCGGCTACGGTTTGAACCAGGGCTATGTGAATCCGCACTACGGCAGTTGGTACAACGGCGGCTGGAACAATGGCTGGGGTGGATTCTGGGGCGGCTTCGCCACCGGCGCGGCGACCTGGGGCCTGGCGTCCGCACTCACGAACTGGGGGCTCGGCTACGGCTCGCTCGGCTACGCCGGCGGGGCTTACGTGAATCCGTATTACTCGGCCGTCCCGGCCACCGTCGTGGCCGCGTCGCCCTACGACTATTCCCAGCCGATCGTCGTCAACAACTACATCCCGGTCGACGGCGGCTCGACGGCGGGCGTGGCCACGGAGTCCGCTGCGCCGCCGTCGGCGCCCAGCGACGCTACGGTCGACGCCGCGCTCGAGAAGTTCAAGGCCGGTGACTACGCCGGCGCCTTGGCCGGCTTTGACGCGGCCCTCAAGGCGTCGCCCAACGATTCGGTGATCCACGAGGTAAGGGCGCTCGCGCTGTTTGCGCTCGGCCGCTACCCCGAGGCCGCCGCCACGCTGAATGCCGTGCTCGCCGCGGCGCCCGGCATGGACTGGACGACGGTCAGCAACCTGTATCCGTCCGTCGACGTCTATACGGCGCAGCTTCGCAAGCTCGAGGACTTCTGCCGCGCGAACCCCGGCGACGCGGCCGCCCACTTCGTGCTCGCCTATCAGTACCTCGTCGGCGGGCATTCCGACGCCGCGGCCTCGGCCCTCGAGGTCGTCGTCGCCAAGCAGCCGGGCGACATGGTGGCGAAGCGGCTTCTCGGGGCACTGAAGCCTACGGCCGAAGCCGCTCAGCCGGAGGCCGGGCAGGCGACGCAGGAGACGGAGAAGCCCGCCGCCCCGGAGACCGACCTGGTCGGCACCTGGAAGGCCGGCAGCGGCACCGACGCGATCGTTCTCGAGATCACGGCGGATTCGAAGTTCAGCTGGAAGGCGGCGCCGGCCGGCAAGCCCGCGGTGGAACTGGCCGGGACGATCGAAACGGCCGCCGACGCGATCGCATTGCACAGCGAGAAGGCGGGCACGATGGCGGGCAAGGTGACCTCGAAGGGCCCCGACGCTTTCGAGTTTTCGCTGCCCGGGGCGCCGGCGGAAGCGAAGCCCCTGCTGTTTCAGCGGCAGCGATAGGGCGGATTTGGGTTTCGCAGAGCTTGCGGGAAAGGCCCAATCCGGCTCGGAGACGGCATGAGTTGCGTCGCTGGCGAAGGTCCGCCACGCTCCGCATCCTCACGCCGATCCCCTCGCCTCCCCTGCCAGAGCTGCCAGTCCACTCTCTGCGTCCGTCGACCTCCCGGACGGTGGCAGGGGCGGCCGCGGCAGGCTAGGATTTGTCGGTCCCCGCGGCTTCGTCGCGGGGCTGCAGCACCCTGGAAGGCGAGCCCGTCATGGAACAGTATCGCAGGATTCAGACCGGCAAGAAGGGCGAGATTCACCTTGTCGCCTTCAAGGACAAGAAGATCCTCGACGACACGGTCCTCGACGAGATCCGCACGGAACTGACGCAGCTCATCGGCAAGGCGTCCGGTCCCGACGTGCTCCTCGACTTCGGCAACGTGGAGTTCATGTCGAGCGCCATGCTCGGGCTCCTGGGGCAACTGCACCGCAAGATTTCGGCGGGCCACGGCCGGCTGAAGATGTGCTCGATTCGTCCCGAGATCTTCCAGGTCTTCAAGCTCACGAACCTCGACAAGCTGTTCAGCATCCACAAGGACGCGCCGACGGCCCTGGCCACGTTCACCTGACGCCGGCATGGTCGTGGTGCAACAACCAAACGAGCCGGCGGCAGGTCGCGGCGTCGACGTCGTGATCGCCGAGGACAGTCGCATCCAGGCCCGGATGCTGATCCGGCGGCTCGAGGAGGCCGGGCATACGGTCAGGTGGGGCGAGACCGGCGCCCAGGCGTTGGCGCTGGCCCGCGAGCGGCGGCCCGACATCATCGTCTCCGACATCGAGATGCCGGAGATGACGGGCTACGAGTTCTGCAAGGCGGCGAAATCGGATCCCGCCCTCAAGACCGTGCCCTTCATCCTGCTTTCCACGCTCGCCGACCCGATCGACATCATCCGCGGGCTCGATGCGGGTGCCGACAACTACGTCACCAAGCCCTACGAGCCGGAGTTCCTCCTTGGCCGCATGCAGTCGCTGCTCGCGACGCCGCTGGAGTCGGCCGACGACGACGTGGCGGCCATGCTCGAGGTCACGCTCGCCGGCCAGAAGTTTCGCGTCAAAGCGGGCCGGCAGCAGGTGCTCAACCTGCTCGTGTCCACGTTCGAGAATGCCGTCGCCAAGAACCAGGAACTCGTGGTCGCCAACCAGGATTTGTCGGTCGCCCGCGACGGCTTGCAGCGGTCGAACGAGGAGCTCTCCACGGCCAATACCGAGATCTCCCGCATCAACGCCCACATGCTCCGCGATCTCAAAGCGGCGGCGAAGGTGCAGCGATCCCTCCTTCCGGCCGCCGACGTCGCCATTCCCGGCACGAGCGTCGCCTGGCGGTACGTTCCCTGCCAGAGCCTCGCCGGCGACTTCCTCAACGTCTTCCGGCTCGACGACGAGCATGCCGGCCTGTTCGTCGTGGACGTCAGCGGGCACGGCGTTCCCTCGTCGCTGATGGCCGTGACGGTGGGCCGCTTTCTCACCCCGAAGGTCACCGACCAGTCCTTGCTGGTGCGGCAGGGGCCGGACGGCCGGATCACCGTCGCTCGGCCGGCCGATGTGGCCACGCAGCTCAATCGTCTGTTTCAGGCGGACGAGTTCTCCGGGCTGTATTTCACGCTGCTCTACGGCGTGCTCCATCTGCCCACGGGAAGGTTCGACTACTGCTCCGGCGGGCATCCGCCGCTCGTGCGGCTGCCGGCCGGCGGCGGGGCGGTCGAGTTTCACGCCATGGAGAGTTTTCCGATCGCCTTCGTGCCCGACGTCGAATACGAGCAGAGGACGCTGCAACTCGCGCCCGGCGACAGGCTGTTTCTCTATTCCGACGGCGTGCCCGAGGCGATGGACAAGGACAGGAACCCCTACGGCGACGAGGCGATGGCGGCCTGCATTGCCGGCTCACGCGTCGCGCCGATCGAAGATGGCGTCAAGGGCCTGCTGGAGGCCGTCGAACACTGGTGCGAGCCCGAGGGGCCGCTCGACGACGTCTCGATCCTCGGCGTCGAATGGCGGCCGTGAATCACCGTTTGGGCTTCGGCGTGTAGTGGCTGCAGCCGCCGTGGGTGATGCGGTTCCAGCCGTCGTCGATGCCGATCATCGTCTCGGCGCCGCCGAGAAACAGGCTGCCGTCGGGGCGCAGCACCCGGCGGACGCGGCCCACCAGGGCCGCGCGGGTCGGGACGTCGAAGTAGAGCATCACGTTCCGCAGGAAGACGACGTCGGCCAGCGGCATCATCGGCCAGGTGCCGGTGAGGTTGATGTGGCGAAACTCCACGAGCTGGCGACACTCCTGCACGATGCTCCAGCGGCCCTGCAGCGGCCGGAAGTATTTCTTCAACAGCCCCGGCGGCAGGCCACGATTCGTCTCCAACTCGCTGTACACCCCCTCCCGGGCCCGGGCCAGGATCGGCTCCGAGAAGTCCGTGGCGATGATCCGGATCCGCCACGTGGCCAGGAGGTCGCGGAAGTGCTCGAGGAGCAGCATCGCCATGCTGTAGGGCTCCTGCCCGGTCGAGCAGGCGGCCGACCAGAGCGTGAGCTGCCGGTCGGCGGCCCGTCGCGGCACGACGTCGGCGAGCACGGCCCGTAACGCCTCGAATGGGGCGCGGTCACGGAAGAACGACGTCTCGTGCGTCATCATCGCGCACAGCACGTCCTTCTCGAGCGTCGGGTCGACGCCCTGCCGGACGCGGTCGATGAGGGTCTCGAGGCTCGGAATCTTCCGCTGCTTGACGATCGGCATCAGCCGGGCGACCACGAGGTAGTGCTTCGACTGGTCGATGCACACGCCCGTCCGCCGGCGCAGCAGGCCGCGGAGGTAGTCGAATTGGGGCTCGGCGACTTTCATCGCGGCTCCGCGCGGCTTCAGCCGCCGCGCCTCTTGAGCCGCAGGGCGACCTCGACGCCGACCTGTGACAGCGGGAGCACGGTGTCGGCGAGGCCCGCCCGCACCACCTCGCCCGGCATGCCCCAGACCACGCTCGAGAACTCGTCCTGAGCGAGTACGGCGCCGCCGGCGTCTACGATCGCCCGGGAACCTGCCAGACCGTCGCGGCCCATGCCGGTGAGGACGACGCCCAGCGTGCCGGCCCCCCACAGCCGGGCCGCCGAGCGGAAGAGCACGTCCGCCGCCGGGCGGCAGGAGTTTTCCGGCGGATCGTCGGTGAGGCGCATCCGGGGCTGCGCGGCGTCGCCGACGAGTTCCATGTGGCGGCCGCCCGGGGCGAGCAGCACCTCGCCGGGCCGGGCCAGTTCGCCGTCGCTGGCTTCTCGCACAGGTAGGCCGGCCGTCTTGGCCAGCCTTTCGGCGAGGTGCGAGGTGAAGAACGCCGGCATGTGCTGGACGACGAGGATCGGGACGCGGGCATCGGGAACGAATGCGGGCAGCACCTCGGCCAGGGCGCTCGGCCCGCCGGTGGACACGGCGACGACGACGCCCTGGATTCGCTCCTGCCGCGCGAGCCGCGGCGGTGTGGCCGTGCCGCCGGCGGGCCGCGCCGGCTCGCGTCTGCCGCCCGCGGCCCCACGGGGAACGAGTGCCTTGATGCGGCCGATCACGTCGGAGCGGATCCGGGCGGCGACCTCGCCGGCGTCGAGGCCGGCGGGCTTCGCGACGTAGTCGTTCGCGCCGGCGAGCAGGGCGTCGACCGTGGCCTTCGCCCCGCGCTCGGTCAGGCTGGAGAACATCACCACGGGTAGCTTGCCGAACCGGCGGCGAATCTCGCGTAGCGTCGTGATCCCGTCCATCACCGGCATCTCGACGTCGAGGAGCACGAGATCGGGACGGGCCGTGGGGATCATGTCCAGGCAGGCCGCGCCATGGAAGGCGGCCCCCGCGACCTTGATCTCCTGGTCGGCGCCGAGCGTCGTCGACAGGATGCTGCGGATCGTGGCCGAATCATCGCAGATCAGCACCCTGATCGGCTCGCGGTGAGTCGCCGGCTCCGGTTCCTTCACCACCCCCAGGCCGACGAGCTTGCGGGTGAAGGCGGCGGCCGTGAACGGCTTGGCCAGGTAGTCGTCAATCCCGGCCTGCTGCGCGACCGCGATCCGCTCCTGCTCGTGCTCGGTGGAGATCATGAGGATCGGCAGGCCGCGGTAGGCCGGCTCGCGCCGCAGCCGGCGGACGAGTTCGATCCCGTCCATGACCGGCATGTGCCAGTTGACGGTGATCAGGTCGGGCCGGCCGCCCGCCGCGAGGGCGGCGAGCGCCTCCTGGCCGTTTCCGGCCTCGGTGCAGTCGAACCGCAGGTCGACCAGCGTCCGTGCGACGATGCTCCGCGCCGGTTTCGAATCGTCCACCACGAGCGCACGCACGACGGGATCCTCCGTGTCCCGACCGGCCGAGGCCGGTCATGGGCCGCGATCAGTTCTTCTTGTATTCCTCGACGAGCCGCTGCAGGGCCTGGGCCATCCGGGCCAGTTCCTGCGACGAGACCTGCGTGTTCGACGCGCCTTCGGCCGTGCTCTGGGCCGCCTGTGCGACCTGCACGATGTTCTCGGCGATCTCCGAGGTGCCGGTGGTGGCCTCGGAGATGTTGCGGCTGATCTCGCCGGTCGTGACCGACTGCTCCTCGACGGCCGCGGCGATCTTCGTCTGCAGGTCGTCGATCCGCTCGATCACCGTGCCGATCTCGGCGATCGCCTCGACGGCCCGCTGGGTGTCGCTCTGCATCGACTCGATCCGGCCGCCGATCTCCTCGGTCGCCTTGGCGGTGTCGCGGGCGAGTTCCTTGACCTCGCTGGCCACCACGGCGAAACCCTTGCCCGCCTCGCCCGCCCGGGCGGCCTCGATCGTGGCGTTGAGGGCGAGGAGGTTCGTCTGCTCGGCGATCGACGTGATCACCTTGATCACCGCGCCGATCTCCTGGCTCGATCGCCCCAGGGCGGCCATCGTGCCGGAGGTGGCGGTCGCCATCTCCACCGCCTTGCGGGCGGTACTGGCGGCATCTTGGGCGTTCTTGGCGATCTCGTGGATGCTCGCCACGAGGTTCTCGATCGAGCCCGACACGGTCCGCGTGTTGCCACTGACCTGCTCCGCGGCGGCCGACACGAGGTTGGCCTGGGCGGTCGTCTCCTCGGCCGCGGCGCTCATCTGCTGGCTGACGCTCGTCAGTTCTTCCGACGAACTCGCCAGGGCGTGGGTGTTGTCGACGATCCCGCCGACGAGGGCCGCCTGTCGCTGGGCCTCGCGGGTCAGCCGTCGGGCGATGAGGGTCGACACGGCGAGGACGGCCGCGGACGTGAGCCCGAACACCATGAGCCCGAGCTTCAGCAGCCGCGATACCGGCTCGAACACCTCGGCGGAGTCGATCTCCGAGAGCAGGGCCCAGCGGACATCGCCGCGGCCGCTGGCATCGCGGTGGATCGTGACCGGCCGCCACGAGACGAGCGACGGCACGCCCCGGTAGTCGGCGGCCTCGGCCGTGCCGGCCTTGCCCTCGTCGATCGCGGAGCGGACCGCGGCGGTATCAACCTTGAACTCCGGGTTGATGATCGTGGACTTCGCCCCCATCTCCTCCGCGAATCGCGAGTCGCTGCGGAACAGGCGGTCGGCGCCGATCGCGTACGTCTCGCCGGTGCGGCCCATGCCGGTGGTCTCGCCGATGATGGCATTCACTTTGTCGATCGGCACCTGGAAGGCGACGGCGCCCACGAGCGTCCGGCCCTCGTAGATCGGTGCCGCCATGAAACTCGCCGGCTCGTTGCAAGAGGGCAGGTAACGCTGGAACTGACCGAAGGCCACGGCGTCGCGGCGGCCGGATGACACCGCCTGGAGGAAGGCCGTTCCCAGGCTCGAAGACGCGAGCGGGCCTTCGCGGAGCGAGCCGCCGAAGTCCACCTCCTTCGACACGTTGTAGACGACCTTGCCGGAAGGGCCGTCGATGAGAAACACGTCGGAAACGCCGTACTTCTCCATGAGACCACGGAAGAACGGATGGTATTTGGCATGGGCCTTCGAATAGGCCGAGCCATCGTCGGCAGCATCGAGGAGGAACTTCGATCCGATGGGGTTGGGGTTGTTGCGGATATAGAGGTACTGTGCGTAGGCCGAGTCGTCGTCGAGGGCCTGGGCCAGCGGCCGCACGTCGAGGACATCGTCGGAGCGGCGGCGAAACTCGGCCGCAAAATCGCCGGTGTAGAAAGCCTCGAGGTCGCGGCGGGCGGCCGCGAGAGCCTTGTCATCCACCTTGTCGTCGGCCCGCAGCGTGGACAGGCCGCCAGTCAGGTCGTTCAGCGCCTCGACGCAGATCCGGCCGTCGGCGAGCACCGAAAGTTCCTGCCGCAGGGAGGTGAAGTACCGCTCCACGGACTTCGCCGTCACGGCGTTGACGGTGTCGAGCTGTTTGAAGGCTTGCTCCCGCAGGGCGGCCGCGGATGAGCGGTAACTCGTCAGCCCCATGAAGGCCATGGGAATCAGCGATACGCCGAGGAGCGCGAGAAGCAGTGGATTGGTGAGGAACGAACGCCAGCCGCCGGTCGTGCCGGTGGAATCACGGTCTGCCATGGGGACTTCCTGCCTCTCGGTTGCCTGCGGCTCAGCGCCGCGTGAGTGAATGAATCATGCGCTGGGGATCGAGCAGATGCACGAGCTGTTCGGGGGCGGCGTAGATGCCCGTCAACGGGTCGGCACCATCGCCGCCGGGCGTCGTCTGCTCGATCGCGTCCGCGGGGATCTCGACGACGTCGTGCATCTCGTCGATGACCAGCGCGTACCAGTCGTCCTGCAGCGCGATCACCAGGAGCGTGGCCCGGTCCGGGCTTGGGCGATCGACGCCCAGGCGGGCGGCGGGGTCGACGACGGGCACGATCCGGCCGCGGAGGTGGACGAGGCCGAGGACGCCGACCGGCGCCAGCGGTACCCGGGTCGCATGCCCGGCCCGCAGGACCTCCACGACGCCGTCCGCCGGGACGGCGAAGCAGGCGTTACCTATGCGGAACGTGCAGCAGCGGTGGGTGAGGGCGGTGGTCATGGCGTCAGGCCTCGAGGAGGGCGCGATGCCGCGCGGCGCCGAGATCGACCACCTCGGTCGCCACCCCACCGAGAGACAGGATGCCGGCGATGCCGGTGGCCGACGCCGGCTGCAGCGGTGACTCGGCCGCGAGCACGTCGAGAATCGTGCCGACCGAGAGGCCCACGTCTCCGTCGAGCACGACGACGCTGACGGTGTCGGCGGTGGCCGGGGCGCCACAGCCTGCCAGGATCGCATCGACGTCGGCCAGCGGCGTGAAGGCGTCGCCCCGGCGGACGACGGTCCGGTCGCCGACCACCTGCAGGGCGGTGCGGGAGTGCTTCTCGAGTCGCACTACGTCGGCCAGTGGCACGGCCACCCGTCGGCCCGCGGGCGTGCCGCAGACGAGGTAGCGGTCGGCAATTTCGGCCGCCGGCACGACGACGGCCTCGGGCTCACGGTCCACCGGCGGCAGGCGGGCCGCCCGCAGCAGGCCACGGAGGTCCAGGATCAGGACCACGCCCCCGTCGCCGAGCACCGTGGCGCCGGAGTAGAGACCGAGGCCGGCGAGCAGGCCGCCGATCGGCTTGACGACGATGGTCGACAGGCTGGCGGCATCGAGCAGATCGCGGCAGCGGAAGTGGTCGGCACCGGACTGCATGCCGTCGACGACGAGGCCGAACTCCCGGTCGTCGACCCGCACGAGCACCACTGTGCCCTCCGTGCGGCAGGCAGTCGTCGCGCGGATGCCGAGGAATTGATCGAGGAACAGGATCGGCACGAGCCGGCCGCGGACCCGCATCACCGGCGCCTCCGGCAGGCCCTCGATCCGCGGGCCTTGGCGGTCGCGGGACACGGGCACGAGTTCGCCCACCGCCGACTGCGGAATGGCGAACCGCTCGCTGCCGCAGCGGAAGACGAGCGCCGGCATGATCGCCAGCGTGAGCGGAACATGCACCCGGACGGTCGTGCCGGCGCCGGGCACGCTGTGGATGTCGACCGTGCCGCCGATCGCCTCGATGTTGGTGCGCACGACGTCCATGCCGACGCCGCGGCCGGAGACGCTCGTCACGGCCGCCGCGGTGGAGAAGCCGGGCTCGAAGATGAACTGCAGCACGCGGTCCGGCGGCATGGTCGCCGCCTCCGCGGCGGACACGAGCCCCCGGGCGATCGCCTTCTCGCGGACTTTTTCGAAGGCGATCCCGCCCCCGTCGTCGGAGACCTCGATCGTCACCCGGCCGCTCTCGTTGAAGGCCCGCAGCGAGAGCCGGCCCGCCCGCGGCTTGCCGGCCGCCACGCGGGCCTCCGGCGTCTCGATGCCATGATCGACGGCGTTGCGGATCAGATGCGTGAGCGGGTCGCGGATGCTCTCGATCAGCGATCGATCGAGCTCGGTGTCGGCGCCGTCGATCGCCAACTGCACCTCCTTGCCGCAGGAGACGGCGAGGTCACGAACCGTGCGCGGGAAGCGACTGAAGACGTGCTCGACTGGCTGGAGCCGCGTCCGGACCGCGGTTTCCTGGAGGGCGTTGGTCACGGCGTTGATCCGCTGCGTGCACGCCTGCACGGCGGGGTCGTCGCTGTCGACGCTGCGCAACTGGTTGCGGGCGAGCACCAGTTCGCCGACGAGGTCGAGGATCGAGGCGAGCAGGCCGACGTCGACCCGGATGGTGGAGTCGACGATGGTGGGGCCGGCCGGGGCCGCAGCCGGGGGCTCGGGCGGTGCGGGGGGCGGTGCCGTGGCGGCGTTGGTCGGCGGCGCCTGGGGTGCGGCTGGCGCCGCGGGGACCGGTGGCGGGACTGGCTCGGCAGCGACCGATGCGGCGGGCGTCGGCACGCGAGGGGCGGATGGCGGTGCGGCCGTGACGGCCGGCGTTCCCTCCTCGTCCGCTGCCACGGCCGCGAGCGATCGCGAGAGATCGCGGTAGTCGTGCTCGCCCTCCGCGCCGGTCGCTTCGATCGTCCGCAGGATCGTCCGCACGGCATCGACCATCGAATACAGCGATCCGGTCACGCGATCGTTGAGCGTGAGCTTGCCGTCCCGGAGCTTGCCGAGCAGGTGCTCGCCGCTGTGGGCGAGGGCGCCGAGCTTCGAGAAACCGAAGAAACCGCTGTTTCCCTTGATCGTGTGGACGGTGCGGAAGATGCTCGCCACGCGCTGCGAATCGTCGGGGTGCTCCTCGAGCGCGAGCAGATCGCGGTCAAGCTGGTCGAGGTTCTCGCTCGATTCGACGAGAAACTCGCCGATGAACTCGCGGTTGTCGCTCATCCCCTCGGACGGCCTGGCGGGCCGGACCTTGGCGCCTGCGTTAACGGTGCGGAATGCGGCGACCTTGCCGCCCTGCCGTCTCGGTCAAGCATACACCGCGATTCACGCCGCCGGGCGCCGGTCCGACCGGTGCGACCGTCAGGATCGGTCTCCTGGCAATCACGGAGTTCCGGCGGCTAGCCGGAGCGCCTCCGCGGTCCGCTGGGCGTCGAGCAACGGCCACAGCGCGTCGATGTCGTCCTTGAAGATGTCGCCGATGAGGATGTCGGTGATCAACGCCTTGCGGTCGGGGTGGGAGCGGACGAACCGGCCGAAGTTCAGGCCGTCGTAGAAGGCGCACACGAGTTTCCGCATCCGCTCCAGGCCCGCGACGTAGCCGGGGCCCCAGCAGCCGAGCCGATTCGCCGACACGTCTCCCGCCGCCAGAGCGGCGACGATCGCATCCGCCGCCAGCGTACCGCTCTTGAGGGCCAGGAGGATGCCGGACGAATACAGCGGATCGAGGAACCCAAAGGCGTCGCCCACGAGCACCCAGCCGTCTCCGGCCACCTGCCGGGATCGGTACGAATATTCCTTGGCCACGCGGAAGGGCCCGATCTGCTCGGCGGACGCGATCCGCGGTTGCACGCCGGGGCAGCGATCGACCTCCTCGAAGAAGATTGCTTCCGCATCCTTGCCGGGACGTTCCTTGAACAGGTAGTCGAACGGCGCGACGACGCCGACGCTGACGACGTCGTCCTGCAGCGGGATGTACCAGAACCAGCCCTTCTTGCCGCGGGTCTGCATCACGAGCGTGGAGCCTGCGTCACGCCCGGTGTCGCGAGCGGCCCCTTTCCAGTACGTCCAGATCGCCGCCTTCTTGAGGACCGGGTCCCATTCGCGGAGGCCGAGCCGATCCTGGATGATGCAACTCTGTCCGGCAGCGTCGACCACCACCTGGCAGCGGATCGTCTCTTCGGTCCCGCGATCGTCGACCACACGCACGCCGACCGCCCGGCCACCCTCGAAGAGCACGTCGAGCACCCGCACGCCCTCGCGGACCTCGGCCCCGTGTTCCCGGGCGTTGTCGAGCATCATGGTGTCGAACTCGGCTCGGCTTACCTGCCAGGTACGGGCGCTCTCATGAGGCTTATAGTCGGCGAAATAGAAAGGCTCGGACAGCCGCCCCTGCTCGGAGACGAACTGCACGCTGTGCTTCTCCACGAACGGGCTGCCGCGCAACTTGGGGAGCATGCCCAACCGGTCGAGTGCCCAGAACGTCTCGGGAATCAGCGACTCACCGATGTGGTAGCGGGGAAACCGCTCCCGCTCCAGCACGAGGACGCGCCGGCCTTCCTTGGCCACGAGCGTGGCGGCGGTGGCCCCGGCCGGGCCGCCGCCGATGACGACGACCTCCGGGTCGACGGACCGGATCATGGTGAAGTCCTCCACGAAAACCGTAGACGGCCCGCCCGATCCGTCAACCTCGGGGGTCGCAGGCTATGGAACATGTCTGCCGCCGCTGCCGACCGGCGAAAACCTTGGCTTTTCGCCCGGTCGGCCGAGTGGACAAAGGCCATGGAGGGCTTTGTCCACGTACAATCAAGACTCGAACTTTTGCAGGGCTTCCAGGGCGGCCAGCGCCCGGGCGGTGCCGCCGAACTGGCTGACGAGCTTCTTGGCCGCCAACAGGTCCTCGATCGAGATCGCCCCGCTCCGGCCGCCCGCCGCGGCCGCCTTCCGGCCCCGCGACGGCCGCAGGCCCATGCGCTTGAGCACCATGCTGACCTGCGGCGAGGAAACGGTGACGCCCTGCTTCTTGAGGGCGGCGATGATCACCACCGGACGCGGCTTCTCGCCTTTGTCCTGCATGGCCTTGGCGGCTTTGCGGATCTCCTCGGACTTGTTGACACCCTTCTTTTCGGCCATCGTTTCGTATGCTCCGGCAAAGTTCGGTACTATGAAATCTCACAGGATGTAAACATACATTCAAAACGCCAGGATACAAGGATGCCGCCGTCAGCCCTGATTTCCCGCGACCGCGAGTGCCGCCGCCTGTGACCTGCAATCCATCCGATATCGCCCTGATGCGTCGGGCGCTCGATCTGGCCAGTCGCGGCGCTGGGCACGTGGAGCCCAATCCGCAGGTGGGGGCGGTCGTGGTCGCGCCCGACGGCGCGATCGTGGGCGAGGGATGGCATGCCGTCTACGGGGGGGCACACGCCGAAGTCGCGGCGCTCGCCGCCGCCGGTCCGGCCGCCCGCGGCGCAACACTCCATGTGACTCTCGAGCCGTGCTGTCATCATGGGAAGACTCCTCCCTGCACCGCGGCGATCATCGCAGCGGGCATCGCGCGCGTGGTCGTCGCGGCCGGTGATCCCTTCCCTGCCGTCGCCGGCCGCGGGATCGCCGCGCTGCGGGCGGCCGGCATCGCCGTCGAGACAGGCGCGCTCGAGGCCGAGGCGTGCCGCCTGATCGCGCCGTTTCGCAAGCTCGTCGAGACCGGCACGCCGTGGGTGATCGCCAAGTGGGCGATGAGCCTCGACGGCCGATTGGCGGCGGCGCCGGGTGCCGACCGCTGGATCAGTTCCCCCGAGTCGCGCGCCCTCGTTCACGCTCTCCGCGGACGGATCGACGCGATCGCCGTCGGCATCGGCACGGTGCTGGGAGACGACCCACTGCTCACCGCGCGGCCGCCGGGCCCACGGCAGCCGCTGCGGATCGTGCTCGACTCGACCGCGCGGCTGCCGCTGACGGCGGCCCTCGTCCGCACCGCCCGCGAGGTGCCGGTGCTGGTCGCGGCCGGTCCCGCGGCCGACGCCGCCCGCGTCGGGGCGCTGCGGGAGGCCGGCTGCGAGGTCTGGCAGGGAGCTGCCGAGGCGCCGATCGAACGGCTGCGGGAGTTGCTCGGCGAACTGGGCCGCCGTCGGATCACGAACCTCATGGTCGAAGGCGGGCCGGCCGTGCTCCGCACGCTCTTCGCTGCCGGCGCGGCGGATGAGATCCAGGCCTTCGTGGCGCCGCGGGTGATCGGCGGCGACCCCGCCGCGCTGCCCACGCTCCCCGACGTGCCTGCCTGTGACGTCGAGGAGGTCGCCCTGCCCGGCGGCGACATCCTCCTCCGCGGCCTCGTGCGCCAGCGCTAGAGCGCTTTCGACTTAGGTGTAGCACCGGCTCGGGGGCGCATGAGTTGCGTCGCTGGCGAAAGTCCGTGTCTTGGCCTTGCGTTCCTCGGCCAAGACAGTCCGCATCCTCACGCCGACCCCCTCGCCTGCAATCTCTGGTCGACTTCCCTACGGCTTCGCCGGCATGTCGCGGATGACGTTGCGCCAGTGCGTGACCGTCGCCTCGTCGACGATTGCCGTTTCGGCGGTGGCGGCCCGGAAGCACTTCGCCACCTCGAGCGCCACGGCGACGTGCTCGAGTGCCTCCTTCGCCTCCGCCGTCTCGTCCTCGGCGGAGAGTTCCTCGTCCGCATCCACGCGGCCGTCGCGTTGCTGCGCGCAGCCGTAGCGGGTGACGTACACGACCCAGGGCCGGATCGCGTCGACGAGGCCGGCGAAGTCGAGGGCGGCCGCCCCGGCGAGCGGCTCCTCGAAGGTGGCGAGCTGTGAGCCGGTTTCGATGCGTCCCGCCGCCAGCAGCCGGCCGGCCTGCGCGGGCACGAGCGAGAACACGGCCGCCTCTTCGCCGACACCGATCGCCGGACGGAGCTGCTCATCGAGGCCCGACTCGGGCAGCGCGAACGACCAGATCGAGCCGGCCCCGACCTTCGCCTTCTCCGGCTCGGGCACCTCGTAGCCCGCCGGCACGGCGTTGGGATCCATCGCGCGTGCGGCGTCGACGAGGTCGTCGGCGAGCGCGAAGAGATCGCTCAAGCCCTCGCGGAACAGCTTCGGATCGGCCAGCGGCAGCACGATGGCCGGCTCGATCAGCGGCAGCGGCTCGGCCGAGGCCGGCAGGTCCTTCTGCACGCGGGTCGTCTTCGTCTTGGCGTCGAGCACGAGGCCCACCTGACCGTCGGCGAGCGCCGGCACGATCTTTTTCCGCAGCACGTCCACGAGTTTGGTGCCCAGCGGGACGACGTGCTCATCGAAGGCCTCGACCTTTTCCCGGTCGTCGTCGTCCGTCCGCTGCAGGCCGTATTTCATGAACAGGCCCCAGCCGCCCGCCGCCAGCGCCGCCAGGTCGTCGAGCAGGGCCGGATCGGACTTGATCCGCGACACGATCGCCGCCAAAGGCGCGCCGCCGACGTGCTCCAGCAGGTCGAGCCGCCGCGAGCCGTCGAAGGGCTGATTCCGCGCCCAGTCCCAGGCGAAGCCCTCGTAGCCCTGGTCGGTCAGAAACGAGAAGGCGAGCCAGGGGCCGGGCTCGGGCAGCCGTCGGCCCAGGTCTTTCTCGGCCTTGGCGAGCAGGCGTTGCGTGTCGGCGGCCGCCTCCGCGGGGAGGTCCGCCTGCTGGATCGCGGCGTCGGCGGCCTGGTTCAGCATCCGAAAGCCGCTCGTGGCACTGTCCTTGTTGAGGTCGGCCATCTCATCGCTGACGTACGAGATCGCGGTGATCGGCTTGTCCTTGTGGTCCCGGAGCTTGGCGAACGGCAGGGTGTCGAGGAGCCCCTGGCGGCCGCTGCCCGCCACGGCGAGTTTCTGCAGGTGGTCGATCGAGTCGCCGATCGAGAGAATCACGCGGTCGCCGATCACGCCCAGCGCGACGACGACGTCGAGGGTCCGCAGCCGGTCGAGCACCTTCTCCAGGTCGGCCGTGTCGTCGAGCCCTTCGGCCAGTTCGTTTTCCAACTCACCCCACGGCAGCTGGTCGCCGTTGACCTTGAAGGCCACGACCTCGCCGCCGGCGATCGGCTTGCGTACGAGTGCGTTTGCCATGTCGGGATTCGCCTGGGTCACGAGCTTGAGCAGCACCTCGATCCGCTTGAGCTGCGACTTCGCGGCGTCGAGTTTCGTGGTCCGGAAGCCCCAGACGACGTCGGGCACCACGAGGAGATCGAGGTTCGCCGCCAGTCCCTTCACGATCGCGGCTTTCTGCACGCCCGGGAGCGTGTCGGCGTCGCCGCCGCCGAGTTCCGCTTGCAGCGGGGCCGTGCCCTGCAACTCCTGCACCTTCTGAAGCAGCTTGAGGAACGCGATGCACGAAGGCTCGCCGTAGACGAACGTGTCGGTGGCCACCATGTCGGCGAGTACGTCGAGAGCCTGTTCGTTCTCCGGGAGCTGCATGAAGGTCTCGACCATCGAGAACGGGCTGCCCGGCATCGACCGCTGCTCCTCGAGCGAGTCGAAGGCCCGCCGCAACGCCGGCAACTCCTTGAGCGCGGCAAACGCGTTGCTTTTGACAAATCGATCGTATTGCTCGCGGGCCCGGAGGGTCGCCGACAGGAAGGCCGCGTCGGCGGGGACGACGGCCGCCGCGCTCTCCGCGAGCCCAGCGGCCCGGCCGGGCCTGGCCGGCGTCACGGCAGCGAGCAGCAGCGCCGCGGTGACGAGCCGCAGCCGGGTCGGCAGGATGACGCGGTGGCGGGGCAGCAACGCGAAAAACACGCAGCACATGGGCGGGATCCTCTGGGCGGGGCGGGGCGACGGACCGATCGCTCGCTAGCATATGCGAATCCGTGGCCCGGAGAACACCGGTTTCAGTCCGGCCACGAGCCCGACGGCGTCGCCAGGAACATCGCTCGTGCACATCGAATCCACATGGATCGCCGATACGTTCGCCGAGGCCTTCCGGCTTCGGTTCACGCGGCTGATCGTCACTGCCCACGATGCCCATTGGCTCGACGCCGCCGTGCGGGCGGCCTGCGGCTACGGCACGAGCGTGATCGGATGCGATGCGGAAGTCGGCGTGGAGCGGATGCTGACGGCCACTGAAACCCCGGACGGACGCCCGGGCGCGGCGCTGCTGGCCTTCGCGTTCTCGACGGAGGCCCTCGGCAAGGCGGTGGCCAATCGCACGTCGCAGTGCCTGCTCACCTGCCCGACGACGGCGGTTTTCGACGGCTTGCCAACGGCCGAGGAGCGGGTCCCGCTCGGGAGCCACGCGCGATTTTTTGGTGACGGTTTCGAGAAGTCGAAGGTCCTCGACGGGCGGCGGTTCTGGCGGATCCCCGTGATGGACGGCGAGTTCCTGATCGAGGAGTCGGTGGGCGTGGACAAGGGCGTCGGGGGCGGCAATTTCATTCTGCAGGCGCGGAGCCTCGATCACGGTCTGGCCGCGGCCCGCCGTGCCGTCGCCGCGATCGCTCCGATGGCCGGGGTGATCACACCTTTCCCCGGCGGCGTCGTCCGTTCCGGCAGCAAGGTCGGCTCGCGATACGCGGCGCTGCGGGCCTCCACCAACGACGCCTTTTGTCCGGCGCTCGTGGGCCGGGCGGGCGGAGAACTGCTCCCTGAAGTCGCCTGTGCACTGGAGATCGTGATCGACGGGATCGACGAGGCGGCGGTTGCGGCCGCGATGGCGGCGGGATTGCGGGCCGCCGCCGGCCCCGATGTGCCGGCGATCTCGGCCGGCAACTACGGTGGCAAACTGGGCAAGTTCCACTTCCATCTTCGCCAGATTCTCGGCGCGGCGTGAACGCGCCCGCCTGCCCGGGCGAGTGGGCTTCACCGCCACTGACGGGCCTGCTATCTCCTCGCGGCCGCAGTTTCCAGCCGCCGTTGGCGGCCGCCCCGGGGTTGTCATCATGTCCGAGCAAGAACGTCCATCGCGACAGAGTCTGGTCGTGCCCCCGCGGCATTCGCCCGTGCCTGTCGTGCTCGGGGCACTGGGCTGCGGCGCCGTGGGCTTCGGTCTCGTGTGGGCGCTCGGCATCGGTCGCCCGGCGACCGGAGCCAGGGACATCGCCGCGCAGATTCAGGCGCCGGTTGCGGAGGCTGCGCCGCCTGAATCGCCCGCCGAGCCGGCGCCGTTTCCCGGCAGCGACGAAACCATGCGCGAACTTCCGGCCGACCGCTGGCAGCCGCGCGGGTCGGCCGCCGCGGAGCCGCCGTCCACCGCTGATCGCTACGCCCGTCCGGCGTCGTTCGAACTGTCCGACGCGGTGGTCACCGTCTCCGGTGAGGAGCGGCCGCTGTCGCGGTTCTCCGCGACGGACGTGCCGCCCATGCCGACGGAGCCAGCGGGCGACGAGCAACCGGCCGCAGCACCGGTCACTGAACCGTCCACCACCGTCCCGGCTCCCGCCGCGACCGACATCGATCTCCCGCCAGCCGCGGCGGAGACGGTCACTGCCCCGATGGCGGAGCCGACCGCGACCGACGGCGCCTCCGAGCCGCCCCCGGCCGAAGAGGCCCGCGCTGCTGCCGATGGCGAGGACGCCGGCGATCTTCCGGCTGACACCCGCGCGGCCAGGACGGCCCCCGATCCGCCGTTCGCGTCTCCGTTCGCCGCGGCACCCGCGGCACCCCTGCCGCCGGCTGCCTTGCCACCCGCGATTCCCGATCACCCACCGGCCCGACCCGCGGTGCCCGACCACCCGGCGCCTCCGCCGCCGAGCGTGCGCGGCGCCACGGCCGCCGTGCCCTACGCCGCCGCGCCGCCGATGGTGCCGGGCGCGTTTGCCGGCAGCCCGCCGCCCGCGGGAGCCGGACCGCCGCGCCCCGTCGCGGTCGGTCAGGGGCGGCCCGGCCCGCTGCAGCTCGAGGGCATCCAAACTCCGCAGCTCGCCGTCGAAAAGCGTGGGCCGCGCGAGGTGCAGGTGGGCAAGCCGGCCCGCTACGAGATCCTGGTGCGCAATGTGGGCAGCGCGACGGCCCATGACGTGACGCTGCGCGACGCGATCCCCTTCGGCACCGCGTTGGTCACCACCGCGCCGCCGGCCAGCCCGGTGACGGCGGCGACAGGCACCGAATCCGAAGGCGAACTAATCTGGGCCCTGGGGACGCTCGATCCCGGCGGGCAGGCCCGCGTCGTCATGGAGGTCATGCCTCAGGAAGAGGGCGAGATCGGCAGCATCGCGAGCGTGAGTTTTCGGGCCGATGCCTCGATCCGCTCCCGGGCCACCAAGCCCGCGCTGCGAATCGAGGCCACGGAGCCGAAGCCGGTGCTGATCGGTCGCGACACCCAGCTCACGATCACCGTGAGCAATCCGGGCAGCGGCGTCGCCACCGGCGTGGTGCTCGAAGGGTTCCTGCCGGAGAACGTCTCGCACCGCGCCGGCAGCGAACTGGAGTTCGATGTCGGGCAATTGCGGCCCGGCGAGTCGCGGACGATCGATCTCGTGCTCGGCACGCGCGGGCCCGGCGTGCAGATGGCCCGGTTCGCCGCCCGGGCCGACGGCGGCGTGGATGCCGAGAAGACGACAAAACTGGAGGTCACGGCCCCGACGTTGGAACTGGCGGTCGACATGCCGTTGCGTCGGTTCCTGCAGCGGCCGGCCACCTGCTCGATCGCGATGGTGAATGCCGGCACGGCACCGGCGCGGGCGGTCGAACTCGCCGCGCAGCTGCCGCCGGGTATGAAGTTCGTGCGGGCCAACAACGCCGGCTGGCACGACGAGCGCACCCATCGGGTGCTGTGGAATCTCGAGGAACTGCCGCCCGGCGAGACCGGCACGGTCGAGGTGGTGGTGATGCCGGTGGCGCTGGGGCCGCAGAAGATCATGGCCGCGGCCCGCAGTGCCGACGGCCTGGCCGACCAGGTGGCCCACGTCTGCGAGGTGGAGGGGCTCGCGGCGGTGAGCTTCGAGGTCATGGACAGCGAGGATCCGATCGAGGTCGACGGCGTGACCGAATACGTCGTCCGCGTGGGCAACCAGGGCACGAAGCCGGCGACGGGCGTCCGTGTGACGGCCAGCCTGCTCGGCGACCTGGAGCCGGTCGAGGCCCAGGGGCCGGCGGGGCACCGCGTGGAGAACCGCGCGGTCGTCTTCGAACCGCTCGTGAAACTCGCCCCCTCCGAGGAAGCGGTGTTCAGGATCCGCGCCCGCGGCCGTCGGGCCGGCGACCAGCGGGTCCAGGTGCAGGTCGTCAGCGAAGACCACGCCGCCCCGATCACCAAGGAAGAGATCACGCGGGTCTACGACGATCGCTGAAGTTTTCCGTGCGTCGGGGGTGCCCCCACCACGTCTCCGGACGTTCACTCCGGACCTCCGGTCCTTCGTTCACTGCATGTCCGCGGCGCTTCGGCATCCATGCCTGCGCTTGCTCCCATAGCCCGGCGACATGGTGAGGGCACCCCCTCCTGAATGCTCTCACGCATGAGTTTCTTGGATTGAGCCACTGGTTTTCGGTCGAGGGGATGGACTCGGGCGGCCTGTGCTCCGTATTCTCTTTCATACGGGCAGGGCAGGACGCATCCGGAACACTCGCGTTTCGGAAGGGAATACTCTCGAATGGAGTTCGCCATGCCCCGCCACCGCAGCATTCGCACGATTGTTCCTCGAGGCCGGCGCGGTCTCTTCTCCGAGCGGCTCGAGCCACGGCTGTTGTTGGCCGCCGACGTGGACGGCGTGACCACGCTGGCTTGGGACGGCCGCACCGTGGTCGCCCGTGCCGACGCGTGGATCGTGAACCCCGGCACGGCAGGCCTCGCCCTGCGGCCAGGGTGGACGAGCCGCTCGCTGGGCGAAGGCATGTTCAGCGTCACGGCACCCGGAACGGCGGCGGCCGAGATCCGCGGCTGGGCCGCCACCGCGGGCGTGCGGTCGGTGGAGCCCGACGCCATCATCACCGGTGCCGCGCTGCCCAATGACCCGTCCTTCAGCCGGCTGTGGGGCCTGCACAACACCGGCCAGACGGGCGGTCTCGCCGACGCCGACCTCGACGCTCCCGAAGCCTGGGACGTGACCACGGGATCGCGGTCGGTGGTCGTGGCCGTCGTGGACACCGGGATCGACTACCGCCATCCCGACCTCGCCGCGAACATGTGGCGGAATCCCGGCGAGGTGGCCGGCGACGGGATCGACAACGACCGCAACGGCTTCGTGGACGACGTCCACGGGTGGGACTTCGCCAACAACGACGCCGATCCGTTCGACGACGAGGGTCACGGCACGCACGTGGCCGGCACGATCGGCGCGGTGGGCAACAACGGCGTGGGCGTGACGGGCGTGGCCTGGAACGTGTCGCTGATGGGACTCAAGTTCCTGGGCGCGGACGGCAGCGGCACGACGAGCGCCGCGATCGCCGCGCTCAACTACGCCACGCGGATGCGGCGGGATTTCGGCGTCAACGTCGTCGCCACCAACAACAGTTGGGGCGGCGGCGGGGCGTCGACGGCCCTCCGCGACGCGGTCGTGGCCGGCGAGACCGCGGGCATCGTGTGCGTGGCCGCCGCCGGGAACGAGACGGCCAACAACGATTCCACGCCCTCCTTCCCCGGCAACTACGCCACGCTCTCGGTGGCGGCGACCGACGCCTCCAACCGCCTCGCGTCGTTCTCGAACTACGGTGCCACGACCGTGGACGTCGCGGCGCCCGGCGTCGGTATTTACTCGACCGTGCCCAACGGGGCCTATGCGTCCTACAGCGGCACGTCGATGGCGACGCCGCAGGTTTCGGGAGTCGTGGCGCTGCTGAAGGCGGCCAATCCGCAGGCGACGGTGAGCCAGGTCCGCGCGGCCATCCTTTCCACCGCCGTGCCGGTGCCGGCGCTGGCCGGCAAGGTGGCGACGGGCGGACTGATCAACGCCGCTGCCGCCGTGGCCGCGATCGGTGGCACGGCGCCGCCTCCGCCCGCGGCCGCGCCGCTGGCGGACGTGGTCGACGTCACGCCCGACCCGCGGACCACGGCCGTCGCGGCGGTGGTCGTGCAGTTCGACCGGGCCGTGACGGGGTTCGATCTGGCGGACGTGACCCTGACCCGCGACGGGGCGGCGGTGTCGCTCGCCGGGGCGACGGTGACGACGAGCGACAACGTCCGCTGGACGATCGACGGCCTGACGGTGGCCACCACGTCGGCTGGGAGTTACGTGCTCACCGTCGCTGCGTCCGGCAGCGGGATCACGGCGGTCAACGGCGGCACGGCCCTGGCGGCCCCCGCCTCCGATGCCTGGGTGACGCAGGCTGCCACGCTCGTGGACGCCGGCGACACGCTCGCCACGGCAGCGGTGGTGGGGACGACGTCAGGCGAGATCCGCCTCTCGGGCACGATCGGCGACGGTTCGTTCACGACCCGCGACGTCGATCTCTACCGGGTCACGCTGGCCCGCGGACAGACGCTCGTGATCGACGTCGATGCCGCTTCCCTGTCTGGCGGCTCCACGCTCGACAGCTACGTCCGGCTCTTCAACGCGTCGGGCAAGCAGCTCGCCGCGAACGACGACTCGGGCGGGTCGCTCGACAGCTACCTGGCCGTTCGCGTCTCGGCCGCCGGCACCTACTACGTGGGCGTGTCGGGCTACGGGAACGGCTCCTACTCGCCCACCCGCGCCGGTTCCGGCCGCTCGGGCTCGACGGGCGCGTACCAGGTGCGGCTCGCGTTTTCGGCCACGACGGCGGGCAAAACCATCGGCTCGGCAGGGCGGCGGGACGCGGCCAGTCCGCCCGCGCTGGCATCGGCCTTCGCGATGTACGGCGTCAACTGGCAGGCCGCGCTCCCGGCGGCCACCGTACCGAACCGCGTTCGCCGGATCGGCTGCTGAACAACGCCAGAGCGTATCTCGTTTTGTTGTTGTGACGAGGTAGCAGTTTTCGTGAGGTAGGCGAGGGGGTCAGCGAACGCTCGAGGAGCGTGGGGCGTATCCTCGCCCCAGCGAGAATCTGAAAGACCGCGAAGCGGCGACTTTTGCCGCCCCCGCGCCGGTGCTACACCAACGTCGGCTGCGCTTTACCGCCGTAGTTCGGCGCCGATCTCGCGGCCGCAGGCGGCCACGATCGCGTCGATCGCCCGCGCCGCCTCCTCGCCCGAGAGCGTCCCGGAGTCGCTCCGCAGCCGGACCGCCACGAGAAAGCTCTTCTTTCCAGCCCCCAGCCGCTCGGCATCCTCCCAGACCTGGACGAGCCGGCAGGCGTCGAGCAAGGGGCCGGCGGCGGCACGGATCGTCATCTGGACCCGGGCCCACGGCACGTCGGCGGCCACGACGAGGTTGATGTCGCGTTCCACGGCGGGAAAGTCGCTGGGGCGTTCGAGCGCCACAGTGCGCTCCACCGCGAACGTGAGCCGGTCGAGCCGCAGTTCCAAAAGCACGAGCGGACCTTCGAGCGCGTGACGGCGGAGTTGGGCCGGCGCGGCCTCGCCGACGACGCCCACGCGGCAAGGCTCGTGTCCCGGCCGTGCGAGCACGATCTCGGCTCCCCGGCCGCGGGCGAAGAGATCGAGGTCGAGCGGTCGGTAGGCGACGGTGGCCGCGGCCGAGCGGTCGTCGATGCCGAGCCGGGCGAGGACGGCGTCGGCCAAGCCCTTGCCGCGAAAGAAGCCGCCCCCGGCGACGCAGCCGAGCAGGAGCGGCTCCTCCGCCGGACTCGCCTCCGGCTCGGTGGAGGCGGGCCGCGCCAGGTAGGCGCGGGCGATTTCGAAGAGGTCGGCGTCGGCCGTGCCCACGGCCACGTTGCCGGCCCGGGCCTCGAGCAGGCTCGGCAGGATCGTGCGCCGTAGGCGGTCGGCCCCGCGCACCAGGGCCGGCGAGATCACGAGCGGCTCCGCAGTGCCCCACGGGCTGGCCGTCTCCTCGAGCGGCGCAGCCACGACGCTCCGGGTCATGGCTTCGCAGAAGCCTGCGGCCACCATGACTTCGCCCGCGGCGCGGATCGTCCGCTCGCGGGGCGACCACTCCACCGGTCGGGCCGGGACGGCCACGTTCTCGGGCACGCAGTCATAACCTTCGATCCGGGCGACCTCCTCGACGAGGTCGATCTCGCGCCAGGCGTCCCGCCGCCAGGTCGGCGCCCGCCACCGGTTCGGTGCCTGCGGATCGGCGACGAAGCCGAGGCCCGTGAGAATCTCCCGCTGCCGCTGCGACGGCACCTCGATGCCGAGCACCTCCGCCACGCGGCCGGGATCGAGCGGGATCGAGGCCGGCGTGCACGCCAGCCGGCCCGCTTCCACGGCCCCGGCCTCGAGGGCGCCGCCTGCCAGATCGAGGATCAGGGCCGCCGCCCGGCGGCTCGCCCAGTCGACCATCGCGGGATCGGGTCCGCGCTCGAAGCGATAGGAGGAACCGCTCGCCAGCACGAGGCCGCGGGCCGCGGCCCGCACCGGCAGCGGCGCGAACTGCGCCGACTCGAGAAGGATGTCGGTCGTGTCGGCGGTGATTTCCGTGTCGGCCCCCCCCATCACGCCGGCCAGCGCCACGGGCCGCTCCGCATCGGCGATCACGCACATCCGGTCGGTCAGGTCGTAGGTCTTGTGGTTGATCGCCCGAAACGGCTCGCCAGCCACGGCGCGACGGACGACGATCCGGCCACCGCGCAGCTTCGCCAGGTCGAACGCGTGGAGCGGCTGGCCCGCCTCGAGCATCACGTAGTTGGTCACGTCCACCACGTTGTTGACGCTCGCCACTCCCACCGTCCGCAGCCGGTCGACGAGCCATCGTGGGCTCGGGCCGATTCGCGCGCCGCGGATGACCCGGGCGGTGTAGAAGGGGCAGATGTCGGCGGCCTGGATCTCGACGGCCACGCTCCGCGCGGCGAGCACGGATCCCTCCAGGGGCCGCGGGTCGGGGACGTGCAGCGGCCGTCCGCACAGCAGCGCCGCTTCGCGGGCCACGCCGATGTGGCCGAGGCAGTCGGGCCGATTGCTCGTGACCTCGATCTCCACCGCCTCGTCGTCGCCCACGGCCGTGGTCGACTCGTGGTTCAGGCCGGCCATCAGCAACCGCTCGACGAGGTCGGCGGTCTTGCCGGGGAACTGCACGTAGTCGGCGAGCCAGTTCTTGGAGATGATCATCGCTTCAGAACTGCCTCAGGAACCGGACGTCGTTGCGATAAAAGTCGCGGATGTCGGCGACGCCGTAGCGGCGGGCGGCGATCCGCTCGACGCCGAGGCCGAAGGCGAATCCCGACACCTGATCCGGGTCGTAGCCCACCGCCTCGAGCACGGCGGGATCGACCATGCCGGCGCCGCCCATCTCGATCCAGCGGCCGCCCCACTCCATGTCCACCTCGACGCTCGGCTCGGTGAAGGGGAAGAACGAGGGCCGGAACCGCACGTGCACGTCGCCGCCCAGGAAGCTCGAGGCGAACAGCCGCAGCACGCTCTTGAGGTGGGCCATGGTGGTGCCGGGCTCGATGAGCAGTCCCTCCACCTGATGGAACATCGGGTAGTGGGTGGCGTCGGCGGTGTCGGGCCGATAGACGCGGCCCAGCGACACGATCCGCAGCGGCGGCTCGCGGTTCTCCATGACGCGGATCTGCACGGTGCTCGTCTGCGAACGGAGTAGGAGCGGGTCGGCCCCGCGGGCGACGGCGAGGTAGAAGTTGTCGAGCGGGTCGCGGGCGGGGTGCTCGGCGGGGATGGCGAGGGCCTCGAAGTTGTGCCACTGATCCTCGACCTCCGGGCCGTCCACGCTCTCGAAGCCGAGACGGCCCATGATCTCCTGCACCCGCCGGATGGTCTGCGTGAGCGGGTGGAAGTGGCCCAGCGGCACGTGCTCGCCCGGCAGCGTGACGTCGATGCCGCCGGCATCGGCGTCGCAGCCTCCGCCGGCGAGCCGGTCTTGGGCGGCGGCCAGCAGGTCGGCGATCGTCGTCTTCGTCTCGTTGAAGTGCCGCCCGCCGGCGGGCTTGTCGTCGACGGCGAGGCTGCCGAGGAGTTTCTGGATCGCCTTCAGCCGACCAGCCCGGGCGCCGACGAACTCGACCCGCGCCGCCTCGAGGGCCGCGGCGTCGGCCGCCGCGGAGAGGGCGGCGGCCGCGTCGGACCGCAGCGATTCCAGTTCGGCGAGGAACGTGGCGAGCGGGACGGCTGTCACGGCGTCACGCGACCGCGGCCGGCTCCGGCAGGCCGAGGGCCTTGCGAACGGCGGCGACGACCGTGTCGAAGCCGGTGGGATCGACGACGGCCATTTCGGCGAGCGTGCGGCGATCGAGCTCGCAGCCGATCTTCTCGAGGCCGGCGATCAGCTGGCTGTAGCGAAGCCCGCGCTCGCGAACGGCGGCATTGATGCGAACGATCCACAGCCGGCGGAAGTCGCGCTTCTTGCGGCGTCGGTCGCGGTGGGCGTAGACACCGGCCCGGACGATCGATTCCTTGGCGGTCCGCAGGAGGCGGCGCCGACCGCCCACCGAGCCCTTCACTCGCTTGAAGAGCCGCTTCTTGGCGCGGAGACGGGGAACGACGCTCTTGGTACGCATGGGCGGAAACCTTCCGGACGGTCAGGGGGATGGGTGAGCAAATTTCCCTTGAATCTGGCGAAATGCAAGGGGTGTCGATGTTTCCCACGGCATGAGCGAGATGAGCGAGCCCAAACCGGCCGGGGACGGCATGAGTTGCGTCGCCGGCGAAGGTCCGCCAGGCTCCGCATCCTCACGCCGATCCCCTTGCCTCCCCCGCTCCGGCAAGGAGCCGGCAGGAGGCAGGGAGTGGTGGGGCGGTCAGTAGCTGTACTTGCCGAGCGCCTCGTGGATCTTGAGGGTGTCGGCCTTCGCCAGCACGCCGGTGCCGCGGAGGTTGCGCTTCCGCTTGCTGGTGAGCCGCACCTGGAGGTGGCTCGTGCCCGCGCGGCGGTGCTTCACCTTGCCCTTCGCGGTGATCCGGAAACGCTTCTTCACGCCCTTGTGGGTTTTCTGCTTCGGCATCGGAATCTCCTTTGGCTCTTCGGCTGCGGGTTTACTTGGGGGCCAGCGTGCAGACGAGTCGCCGACCCATCTGCTGGGGTGGCGATTCGACTTTGCCGACCGGGTCGAGGTGCTCGAGGATGTTTTTCATCACCCGTTGCCCCTCGTCGATATGGGCCAGTTCCCGTCCGCGGAACACGACCGAGACGATCACCTTGTCCTTGTGCATCAGAAACCCCTTGGCCTGATTCACCTTGAACTCGATGTCGTGCTCTCCGGTCTTGGGCCGCAGGCGGATCTCCTTGATCTTCGTGTGGTGGACGTGGGTCTTGTGAAGTTTCTTCTTCTGCTGGTACTTGAACTTGCCGAAGTCCATGATTCGGCAGACGGGCGGCTTCTCGTTCGGTGCCACCTCGACGAGGTCGAGGCCGGCCTCACGCGCGAGATTCAAGGCCTCCTCGGTGGGGATGATCCCGAGCTGGCCTCCCTCCGCCGAGATCACGCGGATCGGCGTGATGCGGATCTGCTCGTTGATGCGATGCTGCTTGTCGATGGCTCACGACTCCGGACGCGGATGGGCTCCGGCGGCCGGGAAGAACTCGTGTTTCTTCGCACGTCGGGCCGGCGGCGCTCCTCTTGAAAATGGCGAGCAGCCCCGCCTTGCGGCAGGAAACGCTCGTCAACGGCGGTTCCAGATGATCCCAGCCGCGGGGGGCAGCGTCAAGGCGTCACGGTTTCGCGCGGGGCCCGCGCCTCGCGCTCGGCCGGAGCCCCGGGGGTGGGGGTGGGGATGGCCGGAAAGGCCAGCCCGTCGACGAACTCGCGGTCGGCGGCGGCGAACCGCTTGGCGGCGGAGGCTTCGAGCATGAAGGTTGCCGCCGCCCGGCGGCCGCTGGCGTCGGTCAGGACGTGGTGAATCCAGCGGAAGGGAAGATTTTCCGCGGTCCCTTCCGACACGACGCGGACGATCCGCACCCCATCGCTTCGGGTCGCCTCGGACGCGCTTGCGAACCGGCCGAACTGGCCGGCGAGCGACCGCTCGATATCGCGCTGCACCTCGGCGATCGTGGGCGGGGCGAGGGCGTCGCTGCGGGGGAGGACGGTCAGCGAGCACTGGCCGACGAGCGCCCCGCGGTCCACCAGCCGCAGCACCAGCCCCGTCGGGCCGTCCTCGACCACCCGCCAGCGGTCATCGCAGACGAGGTCGTAGCCGCCGTCGCGGTTTTGGTGCCATACGAGCCCGGGCCGACCGGCCCCGCGGCGCCGGTCGGACGGGGCGGCGGCCGTGGCCGCGTCAGGTTCCTTTACGGCACCGGCGGCGACGGGCCGCCGCGCGACGGCCACCCGCGCCTCGACGTCGAAGCCCGGGGCGACGTGGCTCGCCTGGCGTCGCTCCCGGATCGTGACCGCCGCGACTCGCGCGGCGGTCAGTCGCCACGCCGCCGTGTCGCCGTCGACCGCCGTGGTCGCGACGCTGCACTCGCCCTCGATGGCGAGATGCGTGGGCACGCCGTCCACGGCGCCGTCGATGATCCCGGTGAGCCGCACCGTCGCGAGGTCGTCCTCCACGGCCGTCAGTTCGGCGTCGAGGCTGCCCGATTCGATCGTGTCGATCGCCAGCATCCCGGCCGTGGCATCCGCCGGCACCGTCCACTTCGCGCCCACGGCGACCGATTCGGTCGGCAGGAGGCGGTCGAGCAGCAGGGAATCGAACGGCGTGTCGAGAAGGTCCGACTCCTCGCGGGAGAGAAACCCGTCCGCGAGGTAGGGTGCCGGGGTCGTGCCGCGGAGGGCGAACTCGACCCGGCGGGCATCGGCCGGCAGCGTTATCTCGTTGGATTGCTCGTTGACGCTGACCAGGGCCTTGGCTTCGCTGTAGAGACGGCTGGCGGTCGCTTCACCCGCGATGGCGGGCTGCTCGAGAAAGTCGAACCGGGCCTCGACGGTGATCGGCTGGCGGACTGGATCCGTGTCCCGGCCTGTGGGCGCGAAGAGTTCACCGCGGACGTCCAGTTCGATCCGCACGCGGCTCGCCACCGGCTCGGGCGGCGGCGGATCCGCCGGCGGGGCGGTCTCGGCCGGAGTCTCCGCCGGTGCCGCTTCGAGAACGGCCGAAGCGGATTCGTCTTCGTCACCCGGTTCGACGGCCGTGGCTGCCGGAACGTCGGGGAGCACGTCGTCCGGTGTCGAGTCCGGGTCGTTGGCGACCGCTGCGCAGGCGATGAGCAGTGCCATCAACCAGCCACCCGACGTGATTGATCGCATCTTCCGTCCGCCCCCCCGTGCCGCGCAGATCCCGTTGTGTTGGCATCGGCAGAATGCCGCCCAATACCAAGTGTCCCCCCTACAATCGCCCCATTTTCAAAGGGTCTTTATGCTGCAAGGGCTGCTGGAATGAGACGCTTGTCAAGGGCGGGCCGAGCCACAACTCGAAGCGGCACAGGGGTTTGCGTCGCGGACTCCGGCCGGGGTCGACTGCGGCCTGGAGGACGCGGCGGAAAAACACTCAAGAGACGCCGCGGCGACGGTGAACCGGGATTGGACCGTCGCCGTATAACTGGGGCGTCCTGAAACACGGATGGACGGGGTCAAGGATGTCCCCGGAGTTCTTTCGTCTTCGAGCACCTGTCGGCACGGAACGGCCGACGCGGAGGAAACCATGCGTACCAACGATTTCGGGCAGAGCGTGCGGATGTTCGATGCCACCGCCGGTGGCGACGATCGCGGCAATCCGGTCGAGTCGGCGGTCGTGCCGCCCCACGAGCAGGTGCTGTCGATCGAGGACCTGGCACAGCGGTTCAACGTCTCCACGAAGACGATTTCCCGATGGCGCGACCACGGCCTCGTCGCCCAACGCTACGACGTGGGCGGCCGGAGGCGGGTCGGCTTCCTGGCGAGCGCGGTCGAGCGGTTCATCGCGTCGAATCCCCTGCGGATCGAGCGGGGCAGCCGCTTCAGCCAGCTCTCCGACGATGAGCACGAGAAAATCGTGGGCTGGGCGCGGCGACTGGCGTTGGCCGGGGCCTGCCCGGCAGACGTCCACCGGCGTATCGCCCAGCGGCTCGGTCGCAGCGTGGAGACGATCCGCTACACGCTCAAGCGTCACGATCAGGACCATCCCGAGACGGCCGTCTTTCCGGCCGCCGACGGCCGTCTGCGGCCGGAGAGTTGCGCCCGGATCTACCAGCACCATCTCCACGGCGAGCCGGTGGAGTCGATCGCCCGGCGTTATCACCGCTCGAAGGCGAGCATCTACCGGGTGATCCTCGGTCAGCGGGCCGAGCACATCCGCCAGTTGCCGCTCGACCTGATCCCCAACGCGCTGTTCTCGCGGGTCAGTGCCGAGAAGGTGGTCAACCAGCCCTTCCCCGGCCCGGTCGATGTGAAGAAGGTGCGGCGGCCGAGCGGCCTGCCCGCCTACCTCGCGAGCCTCTACGAAGTGCCGCTGCTCACCCGCGAGCAAGAGGTTTGGCTGTTCCGCAAGTTCAACTATCTCAAGCACAAGGCTGCCACGCTCCGCGAGCAGCTCGACCCGGAGCGGCCGAATGCCCGGCTGATGGACCAGATCGAGCGGCTGTACGACGAAATCGTGGAGCTGAAGAACCGCATCGTGCGGTCGAATCTGCGGCTGGTGGTGTCGATCGCCAAGCGGCGGGTGTCGCCCGGCGACAGCTTCTTCGACTTGGTCAGTGACGGGAACATGTCGCTGATTCGCGCGGTGGAGAAGTTCGACTACGCCCGCGGCAACAAGTTCAGCACCTATGCGTCGTGGGCGATCATGAAGAATTACGCCCGCACGATCCCCGACGAGCATCGCCGCCGCGACCGCTTCCGGGCGGCCGACATGGAAATGCTGCAGACCGCGACCGACCGGCGGGCCGACGAATACCAGCAGCGGCTGGCCGCCAGCGACCGGCTGCAGCAGGTGAGCAAGTTCCTCGACCGCCTCGACCAGCGCGAGCAGACGATCATCATCCGCCGCTACGGGCTGGACCACGAGCACGAGCCGCAGACCCTGAAGGAGGTCGGCTCGGCGCTGGGCGTGACGAAGGAGCGGGTGCGGCAGATCGAGGCCAAGGCGCTCGAGAAGCTCCGCGAGGCGGCCGCCTCCGAGGCGATGCTGCCCGAACTGGAGTGACGTCCGGCGCGGCTAGAGCGCATCTCGTTTTGCTGTAGCGAAGGGTTGGTAGTTTGCGCGAGGTAGGTGAGGGGGTCGGCGAACGCTCGACGAGCGTGTGGCCGCTGCGGCCACAGCGAGGAGACTTTTGCCGCCCCCGAGCCGGTGCTACACCAAAGTCGGATTCGGGCTAACGCGGCTGCACCGGGGCGTCGAGCGAGGCGGGGACGACACCCGAGGCGGCAGGCTGTTTGACCGAGCCGGCCCGCGGTTTGGCTAGGTCTTGCGCGTCGGCCCGGGTGAGGGTCGAGCCGGGCAGGCCCTTTCCCGGCTGGCCGGGCGTCGTTGGCCGCGTCGGTGATTGGCTCGTGCCCGCGAGCAGATTGTCGATCGCGGCCGACTCCCGCAGGTGGGTGAAGTAGCGGGCCATCTCGATCCGCTGCTTCTTCTCGAAGAGGTCGGCGTGGAGCTCGTCGCGGACTTCCGCGAACGATACCTGCGCGGGCTCCGTGTAGCCCTCGCAGAACAGCACCATGAACCGGTCGGCGACCTGCACCACGCCGGAGAGCTCGCCCGGCTTGAGGGTGAACGCCTCCCGCTCCAGGGCCGGCTGACCGCCCCAGCGGCGAATCGGCGACACCTCGCCGCGCAGCGACTTGGTCGTCGGATCGACCGAGTAGGTCTCGGCCAAGTTGCCGATGTTCTCGAGCGTCGGGTTCTGCCGCGCGAGCTGCCACACTTCCTGGGCCCGCCGCTGGTTGTCGAGCACGATCACGCGGCACTTGCACCGTGGGCCGAAGGTCGCGGCGAACGCCTTGTCGAGGTCGTCCTGCAGCACCGGCACGCCGCCGACGAGTTTCTTGAGGGACACGCTCGGCCAGACCACGTCCTCCAGGTAGTGTCGCAGCGGCACCTTTTCCGACCCGGTGACGTGCTTGAGCCAGGCGTCCGCGTCGGCCTTGCCGTCGGGCCGCTTGAACCCCATCGACTCGGCGGCCCGGGCGATCTCGGCGTCGATGTCGGCCTGCACGACCTGCTGGCGTTCCCGCGCGAGCGCCTGCTCGATGAGCCGCCGGGTGACGAGGATTTCCAGCACCTCCGTGCCGTGGCGCTCGAGGCACACCGCGCGGACCTGCTCGGTCGCGACCGGCAGGCCGTTGATCAGGGCGGCCACTCCGGGGCGGGCCGCCGACTTGGCGGGATCGTTGAGCACGTTTTCGACGGTGGCCGCGTCTTGGAGGCGGCGAAACACCTCGCCGGAGGCCTGGCGGCTCTTCGCGTCGCGCAGGTCGGCGGCCAGGTGCTGGCGGACATCGTCGAGTTTCACGCCCGCGCCCGGCAGGTGTCCCTCGCACTTGATGATGATGAACTGGTCGGCGACCTGCACCACCGGCGAGATCTCATTCGGCTGGAGCGCGAAGGCGGCATGGTCGAACTGCGGCTCCCCGGAATGGAGCCGGATCGGTTGCACCCAGCCGTCGGCGCTGGCGCTGCCTACGTCCACCGAGTGGCGGCGGGCGAGGCCCGGGAAGTCGTCGGGGGAGGCCACCGCCCGGGCCCGCAGGTCGTCGGCCTCCTTGCGGGTCCGGCTGACGATGATCCGGGCCTTCACGGCCGGACCGAATTGTTTCTCGAAGGCCTGCTGGATCTGGTCGGCCGAGGGCTCGGCGGTGCCGGCCGACAGCCGTCGCAGGGCGAGCATCGGCCAGACGATGTCGTCGGCATACTGCCGTGCCGTCACACCGCGCTCCCGTTGGATGAGCTCGATGTACTTGTCCTTGGGGACGTTGAAGCGGCGCGACATCGCGTCGATCTCGGCATCCACGTCTTGAGCCGAGACGGTGACGCCGGCCTGGCGGCAGGCCTGCTCGATGATCTGGCGATTGACGATCGTCTCCAGGACCGTCGTGCCGTGCCGTGCGAGACATTCGGCGGCGAGCTGGTCGTGCGTGATCTCGAAGCCGTTGACGATCGCCACGGGCTTCGCGCCGGGCGGCAACGCGCCGGGCTTGGCCGTCGCGGGCTGCTGCTTCGCGGTGGGCGGTCCGGCGTCGGCCTGCGTGCCTCCGGCGATCAGCCGCCAGGCGATGCAGACGGCCACGATGCCCATCGCGATGACCGCCTCGCGCGCGTACCTCCAGCCCGCTCCCGTGCCACCCATCGTTGCGCCCTCCTTGGCATGTGTGCCGCGCTCCGCGGCAGAATGATGGGAATAGGCAATCCGGCGACGGCGATCAAGGTGAGCCGGCCCGGCGCGGGGCGTTTGCCGGGCCCATCGGCCCTGGTTTACCCTGGGGCCTTTCTCCCCCCTGCGCAAAGCCCCCAGATGCCCGCCCCCTTGCCGCCCAAACCCGCCGATCAGGACCTGCCGACCTGCCTGGAGATCCTCGGGCTACGGCCGCCCCTGACGCTCGAGGACGTCAAGCAGACCTACCTCGCCAAGGCGATGGCCGCCCACCCCGATCGCGGCGGCGATCCGGCCGCCTTCGTGCGCCTGCAAAAGGCCTTCGAGGAGGCCAACGACTACGTGAAGTTCAAGGCCAGCAAGATCGAGTGGCTGGCGTCGAAGATCGAGGCCTACGCGCAGCAGCAGGAGGTGGCGACCGAGACCATCGAACGCGGCGGCGAGATCGAGATGGAGGAGACCGACTGGCTGCGGAAGTCGTTCGGCGAGGACTTCGGCCACGTGGCCGACAAGCTGGTCACGGTCCGCTTGCGAAACGCGTCCGCGGACGACGTGTTCGCGATCCTCATCGGTTTCCGGGCCGAGTCGCTCAAGGATCTCGCCGTGCTCGACCTCGCCGGCGGCACGATCAGCGACGAGGGGCTCCTGCAACTCAAGGAACTCAAGAACCTGCGCCGGCTCGACCTGCGCGGCACGCGGGTCGGGAAGCTCGGGGCGGAGGCCGCCCAGTGGTTCGAGAAGCTCGAGTTCCTGGGGCTGCCGAAGGGGAGCGTCGGCATGCTGGGCCGGCTGGCGATGCCCCGGCGGGTGAAACTGGAGATCGGCGACGGACCTGCGGAGGCATGAGATGCGTGCGTGGCAGACGGCGATGGCGGTGGTCGGAGCCCTGGTCATGAGCGCCGCGGAGTCCACGGCGTCGGCGGACGCGCCCGGCGCGTTCGCGGAGCGCACGGTGTCGGTGCCCGAGGAGGGCAAGCCGTTCGTGTTCAAGTACCGGCTGCTGAAGCCCGCGGCCGTCGAGCCGGGGAAGCAGTATCCGCTCGTGCTCTTCCTGCACGGGGCCGGCGAGCGGGGCAGCGACAACGAACTCCAGCTCAAGTATCTGCCGACATGGCTGGCCGAGGAGGAGAATCGGCGTCTGCATCCGTGCTTCGTCGTCGCGCCGCAGTGCCGTGCCGATCACAAGTGGGTGGAGATCGACTGGTCCGACAAGTCGAGCCTGCCGCAGCAGCCCGAGCCGACGGTGGACATGGCTGCGGCCGTGGCGGCGCTCGATGCGGTCGTGCAGACCGAGCCCGTCGATCCCGGCCGCGTGTACCTGACCGGCATCTCGATGGGCGGCTACGGCTCCTGGGATCTCGCCGCGCGGATGCCGGAGCGGTTTGCGGCCGTGATCCCGGTCTGCGGCGGCGGCGACGAGGCCACGGCCCCGAAGCTGAAGGCCCTGCCCATCTGGTGCTTCCACGGCGACGCCGACAGGGCGGTGCCGGTGGAGCGGTCGCGGACGATGGTCGAGGCCGTGAAGGCCGCGGGCGGCACGGTGAAGTACACGGAGTACGAGGGCGTGGGCCACGACTCCTGGACGCCCGCCTATCGCGACCCCGCCACGCTCGAGTGGCTCTTCAAGCAGCGACGCTGACCGGCCGCCAGCCGGTGGTCACTCCGGGAAGAGTCGCGTCGAGAGGTAGCGCTCGCCGAGGTCGGGGAGCACCACGACGACGAGCTTGCCGGCGTTCTCGGGCCGACGGGCGACCTGCAGGGCGCCCCACGCCGCCGCGCCGCAGGAGATGCCGCACATCAGCCCCTCCCGCTTGGCCATCTGCCGGGCCGTCTCCATCGCGTCCTCGTCGTCAACCTTCACCACCTCGTCGATGACGTCGAGGTTGAGGATCTCGGGGATGAAGCCGGCGCCGATGCCCTGGATCGTGTGCCGGCCCGGCTTGATCGGCTGGCCGGAAAGCTTCTGCGTGATCACCGGGCTGTTGGCCGGTTCGACGGCCACGACCTTCACGCCCGGCTTCTTCGCCTTGAGCACCTCGCCGACGCCGGTGATCGTGCCGCCGGTGCCCACGCCACAGACGACGATATCGACCTGCCCCTCGGTGTCGGCCCAGATCTCCTCGGCGGTCGTGCGCCGGTGGATCTCGGGATTGGCCGGGTTCTTGAACTGCTGCGGCATGAAGAACTGGCTGCTCGACTGGGTGATCTCCTCGGCGTGGCGGACGGCGCCGGGCATACCCTCGGCCGCGGGCGTGAGCACGAGCTCGGCTCCGAGCGCCTTCAGCATCCTGCGGCGCTCCAGGCTCATGCTCTCGGGCATGGTGACGCGGAGCTTGTAGCCGCGGGCAGCGCAGACGTAGGCCAGGCCAATGCCGGTGTTGCCGCTGGTGGGCTCGATGATGACGGTGTCGGGGCCGATGCGGCCGTCGCGCTCGGCGGCATCGACCATGGCGCAGGCGATCCGGTCCTTGACGCTCCACAGCGGGTTCATGTTCTCGATCTTGCCGGCGACCGTGGCCACGCAGCCCTCGGTGACCCGCCGCAGGCGGACCAGCGGCGTGCGGCCGATGCACTGGGTGATGTCTTCGCGGATGCCGGCCGGGAGCTTCGTCGTGACCATGAAATCACCTCCGGAATACGGTCTGCGAACCACCCGGCCTCTCGGCCAGCGCAGGCCGCACCACCCCGATTATCGGCACGATCGGCCCGAAACTGGAATCTGTCGCTGCTACGACGAAGCCATTTCGACGCGGTGACAGTTCCGAGAAGCCCCGGGCGGAAGCCCGGGGACACCGGGTGAGAAGACCTTCCCGTGGTCCATGGGGGAAGGGTGTCGGCCCAAGCCCGGGTCGGGCTCGTGTCGGCTTGCAACCGGGGAGATGCGTCCCCCGGCTTCCGCCCGGGGGCTTCTTGTGCTGGGGGCTTCATCCAGCGGCGAGCCGAATCACGGCAGCCGCTTCACGCGGATGTTGCGGTAGTGGACCTCGCTGCCGGGGTCGTGGGCCTGGATGGCGAAGGTGCCCGCGGAGAGTTTCCGCGTGCCCGTCACGCCCTCGGGCTCCACGAACTCGTAGAGCACGCGGCCATCGACCCGCACCGTCACGGCCTTGCCCACCACCATCACTTCGAGCGTGAACCACGTGTCGTCCTCCGCCGGGGCGGTGAAGTTTTTGACCACGTTGTAGAGGCTGCCGGTGCGGACCGGGTCGCCCTGGGAGTTGTTGACCTGCACCTCGTGGCCATGGGCCGGCCAGCCGTCGGGCTGCGGGCGGGTGTGGATGAAGAGACCGGAGTTCGCTCCCGGCCGCGTCATCACTTCCGCCTTGAAGTGAAAGTTCTTGAACTCGGCCGGCTTGGCGGTATCGGCGCCGACGTAGAACAGGTGGCTGCGGGGCCCCTTGCAGACGATCGCCCCGTCGACGACCCGCCAGCTGTCGGGGTTTTCGTTCGGCTTCCAGCCTGCCAGACTCTTACCATCGAAGAGCGGCTCGAAGCCGGCTTCGTCGGCTCCCGCGAATCCGCCTATGACCGCCATCAGGCATGCGCCGAGCGCGGCGACCGCGATCCCGCGAACCCAGCCCCATCGACCTGCGTATTCCATGTTCGAACCCCCTGTCGCCCGGGGTCGGCCGCTGCCGCCGCGGGAATCGTGAAGGACACTGCGATTTCCAACTCTGCCGTCCAAGGCCTTGAGCATACGGGCGGGGCAGCGACCCTGTCACCCCGTCGGCCCGCCCCGGAGGCCGCCGGCCCGCCGGCCGCTCCGGTTCCGGTCTTGGCCGTGGACACCGACGTCGCCCTCGACGGCGGTCCGGCCCGCGAGCGGCTCGTGGTCACCAGCGACCGGCTCGCGGCCGAGGCCGACGGAGTCGTGCTCCGCGCCGTGGCCTGGCCGTCGGTCGCGGAAGTGCGCACGACCGCGGGTCTCGGGGGCGGCACGTTTCAGGTGAAGGCCGACGGCGCATGGCTCGATCTCGTCCGGTACTCGAACTCGCTGGCGACGAGGTTCCACAAGGTCTCGCGGGCCCTCGAGCGGTCGCGGGAGGCGTTGGCGGCGGGGGAACCCTGCGATCCCGTCACGCTCGACGGCCCGCTCGATCCTCCCCGCTGCGGCTCCTGCAGCCTCCGGCTGGCCAACCAGGAGGATGCCTGCCCGCGGTGCATGCAGAAGGGGCAGATCCTGCGGCGCGTGGGGGAACTGCTCGCGCCCTACACGAAGGGCGCCATCCTGCTCTGCGGGCTGACGTTGCTGGGAGTCGTCGCGGAACTCGTGCCGCCGAAACTCCAGCAGTACATGGTGGACGAAATCCTGTCAGCGCAGGCCCGCGACGGCCTGGCCGACGCCGGGTCGGCCGTGCCCGACTTCCGCACGGCCCTGCTCGTGGTCGTGCTGGCCCTGGCCTTCTCGCGGATCCTGCTCTCGGTCGTCGGCGTGCTCAAGGGCCGGCTGGCGACGGCGATCGGCACCGGCCTCACGGCGACGCTGCGCGACGAGATGGTGCGCAAGCTGCAGAGCCTGTCGGTCGCCTACTACGACCGGCACCAGGTCGGCTCGATGATCAGCCGCGTGGCCCACGACAGCGAGGTGCTGCACGGACTGATGCACCAGATCACCGGCGGCTTCCTGCTCCAGATCGTGCAGCTCGTGGGCGTGGGGGCGATGCTCGTGTGGATCAACCCCAAGCTCGCACTCTACACGCTGATCCCGGTGCCGCTGGTGATCCTCGGCTCGTGGATCTTCTGGCGGCACGTCTACCCACGGCACTACCGTCTCTGGGATGCCTCCAGCAAGCAGATGGCCACGCTCTCCGGCATGCTCTCCGGGATCCGCGTCGTGAAGGCCTTCGCCCAGGAGCCGCGGGAGAGCGACCGCTTCCACGGGGCCAGCGACCACCTGCGGCGGTGGCGGGAGTGGGTCGAGCACACGAACACGACCTACGCCGCCTCGATGCAGATCGTGTTTGGTCTGGGCGGCCTGATCGTGTGGTACGTCGGCGGCCGCGACGTGATCGGCGGCAGCATGACGCTCGGCCAGCTGATCGCGTTCCTCGCCTACCTGGCGATGTTCTACGCGCCGCTCGGGGCGCTCTCGAACTTCACGACCTGGCTGACGAGCTTCCTCTCCGGCAGCAAACGGGTGCTGGAACTGCTCGACACGCCGGCCCTGATCGCCGAGCCGGCGGTGCCCGAGCCGTGGAGCGACGTCCGCGGCGAGATCCGCTTCGAGAACGTGACCTTCGGCTACGACCGCAACCAGCCGGTGCTGCACGACGTCTCGTTCACGGTCGCCCCGGGGGAGATGGTCGGGATCGTCGGCCGCTCGGGCTCCGGCAAGACCACGCTCGTGAGCCTGCTCGCCCGGTTCCACGACGTGCAGGAAGGCCGGATCCTCGTGGACGGCCACGACATCCGCGACCTCGCGATGCGCGACCTGCGGGAGAAACTCGGGATCGTGTTCCAGGACTCGTTCCTCTTCCGGGGCACGATCTGGAAAAACCTCGCCTACGGCCGGCCGCAGGCGACGATCGAGGAGGGGCTGGCCGCGGCCAAGGCGGCCGGCGCCCACGACTTCCTCTGCCGCCAGCCGCTGGCCTACGAGACGCTCCTCGGCGAGCACGGCGCCGGTCTTTCCGGCGGCGAAAAGCAGCGGCTTTCGATCGCCCGCACGCTCCTCTACGACCCGCGGGTGCTCGTGCTCGACGAGGCCACGAGCAACATCGACGCCGAGGCTGAGAAGAGCATCCAGGAGGCCCTTGCCGTGCTCGTCCGCGGCCGGACGACGATCGCCATCGCCCACCGGCTCTCCACGCTCCGCAACGCCGACCGGATCCTCGCCTTCGACCGGGGTCGGCTCGTCGAGCAGGGCACGCACGCGGAGCTCCTGGCGGCCGACGGCATCTACGCCCGACTCGTCCGTATCCAGACGCAGGTCTCGAAGCAGCCCACGGTGGACGCGCTGCTGGTCGAGGAGGCGACCGCACGCGAGCCCGCGCCCGCGGAGACCGCCGCGCCGCCGGCCCCCGGGATCGTGTGGCTCGATCCGGCCGCGCACCGCTTCCGCATCGGACCGCAGGAGCGGATCGAACTCTGGGCGGCGGCGGGCACGGCGCCCGAGGCCGCGGGACTGTTCGTCGTGCGGACGTTTCCCGCCTCGCATCCCGAGGCCTATCTCTCCGTCCGTGGCTGGAGCGAGACGGGCGAGGAGATCGAGATCGGGATGCTCCGCGACCTCGGCGCCTGGCCGGAGGCAGACCGGGAGGTCGTCCGCACGGCGCTGCGCCGCCGGGCGCTCGTCCGGTCGATCCGCCGCGTGCACGACGTCAAACTCGCCCACGGGTATCTCGACTTCGACGTCGAGAGCGACGTGGGGCGGCGGACGTTCACCGCACGATGGACCCAGAGCCAGGTCAGCGACTTCGGCGGCGACGGCAAGATGCTCATCGATACGGAGGAGAACCGCTGGGTCGTGCCGCGGGTGGACGACCTTCCGAAGGCCGACCGCGAGCGATTCCTGCAGTACGTCTACTGGTGAGGTGCCGCGTCAGCCGCGGGAGGCGGTCGGGGCGACGGTTCCTTGCGGCGGCCACGGGTCGCCACTACAACCTGTCCAAGGAAACCGGGTGTTTCGGCGCCCGGTCCAGGGCACAACCCTGTGACGCTCGTCAGGGAAGACGGGACAATACCGGTCCGCTGCGATCGACCATGCGAGTTTCGGGTTTCTTGTTCCTTCCCTTTCTTCTGGAGACGAGTGATGAATCTTGTTGACCTCATTGCCGGCCAGCTTTCGTCGGGCGACGTGCTCGGCAAGCTCGGCGGCCTCATCGGCGCCAACGAGTCGCAGACCAAGACGGCCACCAGCGCCGCGGTGCCGGCCCTGCTCAACGTGTTCTCGAAGCTGGCTTCGACGAACAGCGGTGCCGACCAGCTCGCCAAGGCGATGGGCGGCCTCGACCTCGGCATGCTCGGCAACCTCGCCGGCGCGCTTGGCGGCAGCCAGGCCTCGGGCCTCGGCAGCCTGGGCGGCAACCTCCTCGGCTCGCTGCTCGGCGGCGGTAGCGGTGGCAACAACCTTTCGAGCCTGGTGGGTGCGCTGGCGTCGTTCGCCGGCATGCAGCCGGGCATCATGAAGACGCTGCTCACCTACCTGGCGCCGATCGTGCTCGGCATGGTGGCCAAGCAGTTCACGGGCAAGCCGGACGCGGCCGGGATCTCGCGGTTGTTCTCCGAGCAGTCGTCGAACATCCGCGGCGCCATGCCGAAGGGCTTCTCGCTGCCCGATCTCGCGCTGGGTGCCGTCTCGGGCGGCGGCCGGCCGAGCGAGCCGGCCCGCAGCCACGGCCACGCGCACGCCGAGGAGAAGGCGGGCATGCCCGGCTGGCTCCTGCCGCTGCTCGTGCTCGGGGCGCTGGGCCTGGGCTATTACCTCTGGAACGAGAACCAGAAGAAGAAGGCCCAGGAAGGCGTCGTCGCCGTTCGCGAGGACGTCGCCAAGAATGGCCCGGTCGTGGTGGATCGCACCGAGGTCATCGAGAAGGCGGGCAAGAATCTGATCGACACCGTCACGGAGACGATCGCGATCGACCCGAAGTTCCTCGAGGCGGGCAAGGTGGCGGGCGGCCTGTTCACCGGCCTGACGAAGGCCCTCGGCGGGGTGACGGACGAGGCTTCGGCCAAGGCCGCCCTCCCGGAACTGGAGAAGTTCGCCCCGATGCTGACGACGCTCGAGGAGGAGACCGGCCGGCTGCCGGCCGACGAGAAGCCCGCGTTCGCCAAGGTGATCGCGGACAACCTCGGCCTGCTCGGCAAGCTCATCGAGAAGGTGATGGCGATCCCGGGCGTCCGGGACGTGCTCGGCCCGGTCGTGACGCCGATGGTCGAGACGCTCACCAAGATGAGCAAGTGATCGTCGCCTGACGGCACGCGTTCAATCCCGGCCCGGGGCGGCCCAGCCACCCCGGGCCGGTTCGTTTGCCCTGTAGCGGCGGTCTCTGACCGTCGTGGTCTGGCCGGCCCGTGGGGGCATGGGAGGCTCGGTGGCGTGCTTGCCCGGAGTCCCCGGGCTTCCGCCCGGGGCTTTTTGTGCTCGAGAGTGGCCTGCCACCGTTCGCTCCGGTCCCGGTTCCAAGAAGCCCCGGGCGGGAGCCCGGGGACTCCGGGTATGAATGCCTTTCCGTCGCAGCGTTGACTCACAGCAGCGCGAGCGGGTTCCGCTTCTCTTCGAGCGTGCCGCGGGTCACGCCCACGCGGTTGGCGGCGTTGAGCGCCTTCCAGACGTCGCGGCCCGTCGTCCGACCGGCGAGCAGGCCGCGGTAGGCGGCCACGATCCGCCCGATCTCGGCGGCCGGCTCGTCGAGCAGTTCGAGCCGAAAGTGGCGGATGCCGCGGTCGAGCAGGGTCGGCACCACCTCGGCGCCGCTCTGCGGCACGGCGCTCCAGAGCGTGTTGCGGCAGCCGACGTCGGCCGTGAGCGGGTGCTCGACGCCGATCCGGTCGCGGAGCTTGACCGCGTGCTCGTCGCAGGGGCGGCCACAGTTGGTCTTGTTGGTGCCGGGGGAGAGCACGGCGCAGAACACGCAGTGCTCCATGTGGAACATCGGCATGTGCTGGTGGATCACGACCTCGAGCCAGTGCGGCGGTGTCGCCGCCGCGAGGGCCAGCAGTTGCTCGCGGTTGAGGTCGTAGGAAGCCGTCACCCGCGTGCAGCCGGCGGTCGTGAAGAACTCGGCGGAGTGCTCGTTGGTCACGTTGAGCGAGAAGTCGCCGACGACCGGCAGGCCGCGGTCGCGGAAGAACCGCAGCCCCGCCCAGTTGCGGACGAGGATCCCGTCGGGTTCCTGCTTGGCGAGCACGTGGAAGATGCCCAGTTCGTCGGGCTTTTGAATCCGCGGCGTGGCCAGGAGCAGCGTCGCGCCGCTGGCACGGCAGGTGGTCACGGCCTCGCGGTATTGGCGGATGTCGGCGAAGTCGGCCGTGAGGCGTCGCTCGCCGAGGTCCAGCACCGCCTGCAATTGGGCGAGCGAGCGGACGAGGAGGTGAAGCGTGGGGATGGCGGCCGGCAACGGGCTGGCCGCGGCGGCGCCGACGGGAAGCTCGGTGGACACACGCGGGGTGGCGGGCGGTGCCGACTCGGGATCGGGCGCGGGGCGGTTCTCCGGGCCGAAGTCCCCCGGCTTCCGCCAGGGGCTTTTCGGCAAGGATGGCGACGAGGCGGCGGCGTCGAGGGCGGCGACGAGGTCGTGGCGGAGCTTGCCCAGCACGCTGAAGGGCAGCATCGGCCGGCCCTGGATGTCGGCCGTGAGTGCGCGAAGCTCGAACGGCGTACCGCCGAGGCGACCGAGTTGGGCACGAAGCGTGTCGGCGTCGATCGCATGCTTCGTCGCCTCCTGGGCGGGCGATTCCGATTCGGCCTCGATCCGTGTGCCCGTAGCCGTCACGGCCGACACTTTCACCGGAGCCCCCGGGGCCGCCGTCACGTGCATGTCCACCGGCTGCCGCCGCAGCAGTCCGTCGCCTGCGAACGTCTTCCGCAGCCGTGACGTGAGCTGCGGGTCGTCGGTCTTCCAGACGGCCTGGCCGGGCCTGATCGCGTCGAGGTCGAAGGTGTCGCGCCCGAAGGTGAGTTCCACCCGTCCCGCCGTCACGGGCTCGGTCACCGAGATGCCCGCCTGAAAAACCTCGTAGACGCGGCCGCCCACGGCGTCGTCGCTCGTCGCGCCCGCAGCGAAGGCGACGCCGTCGCCACGTTTCACTCCGCCGGCGAGCCCCGACGCGAGATCGACCGTCACGCGGCCGCGCCGCACCTCCACGACCGTCCCGAGTCGCACGCCGCGTTTCGCGCTCGTTTCGGCCGGCACGAGCATCTTGTGGTCGCAGCCCTGGAGCCAGCCCGGGGAAAAGCCACGGGAGAAGGAGAGTTCCATCTCCTCCACGTCGCGGGGCGCGAACTCGACCGGCCGGCCGGCGACGGCCGTGTCGATCGCCGTGCGATAGTGGCGGGTGATGTTGGCAACGTACTCCGGCGTCTTCAGTCGGCCCTCGATCTTGAACGACGACACGCCGGCCGCGATCAGTTCCGGCGTCAGGGCGTAGGCGGCCAGATCCTGGGGGGAGAGCAGGTATTTTTGCTTGCCGAGATCGACGTCCTTGCCGTCGCAGACGAGGTCGTAGGGCAGCCGGCAGGCCTGGGCACACTGGCCGCGGTTGGCGCTGCGGCCGCCGAGCGACTCGCTCGTCAGGCATTGCCCCGAGTAGGCCACGCACAGGGCGCCGTGCACGAACACCTCCAGGGGCATGGCCGTGAGCCGGCGGATCGCAAGGATCTCGTCGATCGACAACTCCCGGGCGACGACCACCCGATCCATGCCGAGTTCCTCGGCCAGCGCGATCGTCTCGGCGCTGGTGAGCGTCATCTGCGTCGAGGCGTGCAGCGATAGGGCGGGCACGATTTCCTTGAGCAGCCGGGCCGCGCCCACGTCCTGCACGAGCACGGCATCGACCCCCGCCTCGGCCACGGCCAGGGCCACCCGCTCGAACTCGGCCAGTTCGTCGCTGAAGACGAGCGTGTTGAGCGTGGCGTAGCCCTTGAGGCCGTGGCGGTGCAGCATCGCCATCAGCCGCGGCAGCTCGGCGAGTGGAAAGTTGGCCGCCCGGGCCCGGGCGTTGAAGCCGGCGTCGAGGCCGAAGTAGACGGCGTCGGCGCCGTTGGCGATCGCCGCGCGGACGCAGTCCCAATCGCCCGCCGGGGCGAGCAACTCGGGCACGGTGGCAATCGAAGCATCAGTCATCGGTTTCACGAAGTATAGAACGCGTCACAGACACCGCTGCTTCACGATCGAGGAGGCTCGGGGCTGCCCGTGCCCAGGGAGCCGGCGTAGTTGACCAGCGGAGGCACGGATGCCGCAGCGCAGGCAACTCCGAGCGAGCGAAGGCCCGGACGGCCTTCGCGAGCGTCCGGCGAGCGGGCACGGGCAGCCCTGAGCCGGCCCCCACGAAAACTGCTCTCAAATCGCAGCGACCCTCACTCCTGATCGCCGCGCAACTTCGCGAGAACCGTGTAGTCCTCGAGCGTGGTCGTGTCGCCGACGGTCTCCTTGCCGGCGGCGATGTCCCGCAGGAGCCGCCGCATGATCTTGCCGCTGCGGGTCTTGGGCAGCGTGGCGGTGAAGTGGATGTCGTCCGGAGCGGCCAGGGCGCCGATCTGCTGGCGGACGTGCTTTCGCAGGGCGTCCTTGAGGGCGTCGTCGGGCTCGCCCGCACGAAGCGTGACGAACACGGCCACGGCCTCGCCCTTCACGTCGTGCGGCCGGCCCACGGCGGCCGCCTCGGCCACGCTCGGATGGCTGACGAGGGCGCTTTCGATCTCGATCGTGGAGAGCCGGTGGCCGGCGACGTTGAGTACGTCATCGATGCGGCCCATGATCCAGTAGTAGCCGTCCTTGTCCTGACGGGCATTGTCGCCGGCAAGATATTTGCCCGGGACCTTCGACCAGTAGGTCTCGACGAACCGCGCGTCGTCGCCCCAAATGCCGCGGAGCATTCCCGGCCAAGGCTTCTGCATCACCAGCCAGCCACCCTCTCCCGGCTCGACCGGTTCGCCGGAGGCGTCCACGATCTCGGGGCAGACGCCGGGCAGCGGCAGCGTGCAACTGCCGGGCTTCGTGGGTGTGCAGCCGGGCAGCGGGCTCATCATGATTCCGCCCGTTTCGGTCTGCCACCAGGTGTCGACGATCGGGCAGCGCTTGCCGCCGATCACCTCGTGGTACCACATCCAGGCCTCGGGATTGATGCCTTCGCCCACGCTGCCGAGCAGCCGCAGGCTGGAGAGGTCGCGGCCCTCGATGTGCTGCATGCCCCACTTCATGAACGAGCGGATGGCGGTGGGGGCGGTGTAGAAGATCGTCGGCTTCTCCTGCTCGATGATCTCCCAGAAGCGGCCTTCGTGCGGAGCGTTCGGGGCGCCCTCGTAGATAAGGATGCTCGCGCCGGCGGCCAGCGGGCCGTAGGTCACGTAGCTGTGGCCCGTGATCCAGCCGCAGTCGGCCGTGCACCAGAACAGGTCTTCCTCTTGCAGGTCAAAAACCCACTCGGCCGTGGTCTTCGCCCAGAGCAGATAGCCGGCCGTGGTGTGCTTGATGCCCTTGGGCTTTCCAGTGGAGCCGCTCGTGTAGAGGATGAAGAGTGGGGCTTCGGAGTCCATCGGCGTCGGGGGCTTGTCGGCGGGCATCCCTGCCACGAGGTCGTGCCACCAGACGTCGCGGCCCGGCACCATGTCGCAGGGCTGCCCGGTGCGCTTGAGCACGATCACATGCTGCACGGTCGTGGGGCCGTTGGCCGTGGAGGCGAGGGCGGCATCGACGTTCTTCTTGAGCGGCAACTGGGCCCCGCGCCGCCAGCCGCCGTCGGCCGTGATCACGGCCACCGCCTTGGCGTCGTGATTGCGGTCGGCGATCGCCTCGCTGGAGAAGCCGCCGAAGATCACGGAGTGCACGGCACCGATCCGAGCGCAAGCGAGCATCGCGATCACGAGTTCGGGCGTCATCGGCATGTAGATGGAGACGACGTCGCCCGCCTTGATACCGAGCTTCTCGAGGCCCGCCGCGAACCGGCAGACCTCGGCGTGCAACTGCCGGTAGGTGTATTCCCGGCGCTCGCCCACAGGCTCGCCCACCCACACCAGCGCGATCTTGTCGCCCTTGCCGGCGGCGATGTGGTGGTCGAGGCAGGCGGCGGAGGCGTTCGTATGGCCGCCCACGAACCACTTCGCATGTGGCGGCTCCCAGTGGAGCACCTTCGAATAGGGCTTCATCCAGGGGAGGGCCTGAGCCCGCTCGTGCCAGAAGGCCTCGGGGTCGGCGGCCGCCTCGTCGTAGAGCTTCTTGTATTCGGCGAGCGACCCGATCCGGGCCCGCTTCGAGAACTCGGCCGGCGGCGGAAACAGCCGGTCCTCCTGCATCACGCTGGCCACGCGGCCGGCCGCCTTTTCTGGCAGTGCCATGGTTCGTCGTCCCCCGGTCGATCCAAACTCGGTGTTCTACGGGCTTCCGGCCCAGGAGCAGACCATGCCCGGGATTCGTGGGCAAGGGCCGCCCTGGGTCAGGCGGCGTTCACGAGGCCACGTGAAAAGGCGAGCCACGCCGCAAGTCGTTCGACCACGCCGCGCCGTTCGGCAAAGTCGTGCCGCGTCGCTTCAGCACGCGACAGTGCGGGCCGTCAAGCGAAGGGACTCGAGTCGGCGGCGTCGCCGAAGGCGATGCCGAGGGCCCGGGCCGCCTGGACGGCCGAATCCCGCGGATCGACGGTGGAGAGCTGGCGGATCGCCGCGGCGATGGGCACGCTCTGGAAGTCCGGAGGCCGGTAGCAGACCATCTCGCCGAAGCGGCCCTCGTGCACCAGCCGCACGGCGTGGGCGCCGTACTGGGTCGCCAACGCCCGGTCGAACGTCGTCGGCGTGCCGCCGCGCTGGAGGTGGCCGAGCACCACCGTCCGCACCTCGCGGGCGAGCCGCCGAGCGATCTCTGCGGCCACGATCTCGCCGATGCCGCCGAGCTTCACCTGCCGCCGCTCCCCCTGGCCCCCGTCGTGCACGAGCCCGCCGTCCGGGAGCCGCGCCCCTTCGGCGACGACCACGAGCGTGAACCGCTTGCCCTCCGCCTCGCGGGCCTCCACGGCGCGGCACACCTGGTCGAAATCCCAGTCGATCTCCGGCAGCAGGATCACGTCGCCCCCGCCGGAGATGCCCGCGTGCAGGGCGATCCAGCCGGCGTGGCGGCCCATCACCTCGAGCACCATGATCCGCTCGTGGCTGGCGGCCGTGGTGTGGAGGCGGTCGAGGGCGTCCGTGGCGCAGGCGACGGCGGAGTCGAAGCCGAAGGTGAAGGCGGTGCAGCCCAGGTCATTGTCGATCGTCTTGGGCACGCCCACCACCGGGATGCCGTGCTCGTGCAGCTGCTGCGCGATGGCGAGCGAGCCGTCGCCGCCGACGCAGATCAGGCCGCCGACGCCGAGTTGGCGGAGCGTGTCGGCCGCCTGGGCGAGCAGGGCGGCGTCGATGCCGACGCGGTCGCCTTCGCCGACGAGCGCCGAAAACCGCCCCTTGTTCGTGGAGCCGAGGATCGTGCCGCCTTGGAGGAGGATGCCGGCGGTGTTCTGTGGCGTGAGCGGCATGTAGGCCACCGGTTCGACGAGGCCCTCGTAGCCGCGGAGGAAGCCGACGCAGTCGTAGCCGAGCCGGTGAGCCGCCTTGGTGGCGGCCCGGATGACGGCGTTCAGGCCGGGGCAGTCGCCGCCGCCCGTGAGGATGCCGATCGTGGGTTTGCGGGGAGGCATGGCAGCAGATTACCCGCAAACCTGCCCCAGCCAATCGAGCAGCGTCGGATAGGCGGCGACGCCCAAATCGGCCCGCCGCTCCGGGGCCTTCGGGGCCGTCGGGTCGGGCACGACCGCCGCCACGTTGATGCCGGCGGCGAGTCCTGCCTCCCAGTCTACGGGCGAGTCGCCCACCATCCAGGCGGCCGCCGCGTCGATGCGATGGCCGGCGAGCATCTCGCGGATGAAGCGGGGCGATGGCTTGCGATAGGGCGACGCCTCCCCTGGCGCCTCCGGCGCGATGCAGACGGCGGTGAACAGGTCGTCGCCGAGGCCGAGCAGGTCGAGCATTGTCTGATTGACGGCCGCGACGTCGGCGAGCGTGTACATGCCGCGTCCCACGCCCGATTGGTTGGTGAACAGGAACAGTTTCGCGCCCGCCCTGCGGACCTGTACCAGCGCCTCACGGACGCCGGGAAGGAGGACGACGCGGCCCGGATCGTGAAGGTAGGGCTCATGCACGATGAGCGTGCCGTCCCGGTCCAGAAACAACGCGTCAACGACACGACGTTTCGCGAGGGTGTACTGCGGCTCGGGATTTCTTTCCATGCATTCAGTTTGGGGTATGATCGAGCCTGGGTTCAACGCATCCCCGCCGGCGCTGCGGGTGGAGCGAAGCCAGGCGGCGGACAGGATGAGCACCGACCATCAGATTCCGATGACGACCCGTGCAAAACCGGCCGGGCGATCGCCCATGATTCTCGTCGTCGGCGATGCGATGCTCGACCGCTATCTCGACGGCGCCGCCGAACGCATCTCGCCAGAAGCTCCGGTGCCGGTGCTGCAGGTGCGGCGGTCGTTCGAACGGCCCGGTGGAGCGGCGAACGTGGCGGCGAACGTGGCCGCGCTCGGCGGGACGCCCACGCTCGTGGCGGTCGTCGGCGCCGATCCGGCCGCCGAGCGGCTGCGGGCGGTGCTCGGGGAGTCGGGCGCTTCGCCGGAGGCGATCTTGGCGACGCGGACTATCCGCACCACGGTCAAGACGCGGCTGCTTGCCGGTCACTCGCAGATCGCGAGATTCGACGAGGAGAGTGCCTTCACCGACACCGCCGCGCGGGCGGACCTGTTGGCCGTGGTCGATCACCTGCTGCCCCGGGCGCGGCTCGCGGTGATCTCGGACTACGCCAAGGGGGTGTGCGACGGCGCCGTCTGCCGAGGCGTGATCGAGGGGGCGGCGCGGATCGGCATTCCGGTGATCGTCGATCCGAAGGGGATTGATTTCACGCGGTATGCCGGTGCGGCCGTGATCACGCCCAACCGCGCCGAAGCCGCAGCGGTGTGCGGCTTTGCGATCCGCGACAGCGACGACGCCATCCGTGCCGGTCGGGCGATTTGCGAACGTTACGGCATCGCGGCGGCGGTGGTCACGCTCGGCGAACAGGGAATGGTGATCGTGGCCGGCGATCGCGTGGCCGTGATTCCCACGCAGGCTCGGCGCGTCTTCGACGTCACCGGCGCCGGCGACACGGCCGTGGCAATGCTGGCGGTGTCGCTGGCCGAGGGTACCCCGCTCGAGGAGGCATGTTTTCTGGCGAATGCGGCTGCCGGCCTGCAGGTGGGGCGGGTCGGCACGTCGCGGATCTCTCGGAGCGAGGTCGAGGACGCGATCGCCAGCCAGTCGGCTGCCGCGCGTGGCAAGGTGCTCGATATCGCCGGCCTGCGGCGGGCGGTGCGTCAGGCCCGGGCCGAGGGCAAGCGGATCGGCTTCACCAACGGCTGCTTCGACATCCTCCATCACGGCCACGTCGCACTCCTGGAGGCCGCGGCGAAGGAGTGCGACCTGCTGGTGGTGGGCGTCAATTCCGACGCCTCGGTGCGGCGGCTGAAGGGGGCGCCACGGCCGTTCGTGCCGGCTGCGGCGCGGCAGGCCGTGCTTGCGGCGCTTTCCAGTGTCGCCTGGGTCTGCGAGTTCGAGGGCGACACGCCTTTGGAGCTGATCGAGGCCGTTGAGCCCGACGTGCTCGTGAAGGGGGCCGACTACCGGCCCGACCAGGTGGTGGGGGCCGACCTGGTGCTGGCCCGCGGCGGCCGTGTGGTCACGCCGCTCTTCGTGCAGAACGTCTCGACCACGAACATCGTCGATCGGATTCTCGCGTCGCAGAAGGGAATGGATCGCCCATGATCCTGCTCACCGGGGCCGCCGGCTTTATCGGCTCGAACATTCTCGCCGCGCTCAACGCCCGCGGCCGCGACGACGTGATCGCCGTCGACGACCTGACCGATGGAACGAAGTGTGCCAACCTCTCGAATCGGGGCTTCGCCGACTACCTTGACGCCGAAGAACTGCTCGGCTCGCTGGATCGGCTGCCGCGGCTCACCGGAATCCTTCACCAGGGAGCCTGCGTCGACACGACGGCCCGCGATGGAAAGGCCGTGATGCGGGTGAACTACACGTTTTCCAAGACGCTGCTGGAGCTCGCCCGGCGGCACCACTGCCCGTTCGTCTACGCCAGTTCGGCGGCGATCTACGGCGACGGGCAGGCGGGCTTTCGCGAGGAGCCGGCGTGCGAGCGGGCCCGCACGCCGTATGCGTTCTCCAAGTGGGCATTCGACCAATTCGTCCGACGTCTGGGGCCCGCGGCCGGTGTGCCCGTCGTCGGCCTCCGCTATTTCAACGTCTACGGGCCCGGCGAGGGGCACAAGGGACGCATGGCGAGCGTCGCCTGGCACTGCTTCCAGGCCGTGTGGCGGGGCGAGCCGCCGCGGCTGTTCGCGGGGAGCGACGGCTTCGTGCGCGACTTCGTCTACGTCGCCGACGTGGCCGACGTGAACCTGTTCTTCCTCGACGAGGCCGGCGCGGGCCGGGACCGCAGCGGCCTCTACAACGTGGGCACCGGAGCACCGCGGTCTTTCGGCGACATGGGGCGGATCGTTGCCGCCGTCGCCGGCAGTCCCCCGCCCGTGACGATCCCTTTCCCCGACGACCTGCGCGGGCAGTATCAGGCCTACACGTGCGCCGACATCGCGCGGATGCGGGGGGCGGGCTACGACGCGCCGTTCACGTCGCTGGAGGACGGCATCGCCGCCTATTGGCGGGCGGTCGAGAAAGGGTAGGTCAGGATGTGCGGGCGGCGCGGATCGCCATTACCTCCCGCACCCGCTCGAAGACGTGATCGACGGTGATCACTTGCATGCAGAGGTTGTTGGTGCAGGGGGAGAGCCGGTTGTTGGCGGCGTTCACGCAGGGGCTGCAGGGCAAGCCGGCGTGGATGATGTGGCTGCGCGGGCCGCGGACTCCGAACACGGCGGGGGTTTCGGGTCCGAAGAGCGTGACCACGTCGATGCCGGTGAGGGCGGCGAAGTGGGCCGGGCCGCTGTCGTTGGTGACGAGCAGGTCGGCAAGCGAGTAGAGCACGAGGAGTTGCCGCATGGTGGTCTTGCCCGCCAGCGAGAAGCAGCGGGTGTCGGCCACCTCGCTGACGAGCGGTTCCACGGCGGCGGCCTCGGACGGGGCGCCGGTGAAGGCGATGCGGACGTCGGGATAGGCGGCGAGCAGCCGGCGGGCGAGATCCACGTAGCGTCGGCTCTCCCATTTCCGTAGGGGCAGGAGGTCGCTGGCGTTGGCATTGAGGAGGACGAGCGGGCCCGTGGCCGCCTCTCCGCCCACGGCCTGGATGACGCGGCGCACATCGTCGCGTTCGCCGGTGGTTGGCTCGAACTGCATCAGTTCGGCGTCGAGCGATCGCGGGTCGATGTCGAGCGCGGGCAGGTCGTGCGGGTCGCGTTCGGCCGCCTCCACCATCACCGACATCACCGTCTGCATGTGGAGGTGCGGATTGCAGATCAGGCGATGGGTGAGGAGGTCGCCGCGCCAGGGGCCGTCGCCGTGGAAGGCGTGGTAGCCGACCCGCCGCGAGGCGCCGCTCAGGTAGGCGAGCACGGCCGAGGCACGGGAGAACAGTTCGTAGTCGAGCACGGTGTCGATGTGCAGGCTGCGGATGCGGCCGACGGCCGCGAGCAGGCCGCGGAGTGTGGTCACGAGGCCGCCGGTCGGCACGGCGATCACGTTCTCCGGCGGCACGACGTCGAGGAGGTCGAGGATCGGCCGGTTCTCTGCGAGGACCATGAAGAACACGTTCTCGCGCCCGACTTTGCGGACGGCGGCCTCGAGGGCCGGGTAGGCGAGGACGGTCGCCCCCTGTTCGACGAGTTTGAGGAAGAGGATCTTCCGCACGGGGCCGGCAGGTCGGCGGCGGTCGAAGAGTTTTCGCCAGAGCGTGAGGACGGCGCAGGCCGGGATCCCGAGCCAGCGGTCGGCGAAGCGAATGGAGGCGGCGTTCATGTGGCGTGGGAGTCCGCGTGCGGTGGCGTCGATCGAGGCGCCCGCAACCAGATCGCCAGGGAGACCACGGCGGCGACCAGGCTCGAGCACAAGCCGTACCCTACCGACGTTGGGAAGAAGGATAGCACCACATCCGAGGTGCCGGCATCGAGGGGAATGGCGCGAAACAGCACGTTGGCCCGCAGGACGGGCGCTGCTCGACCGTTGACCGTCGCCCGCCAGTCCCGGTGCCAGGCTTCCGCCACGAAAAGCATACAAGGCTTGTCGCTGACCGCACGGAGCCGCACGTGCGAACCGGAATCCGAAACCAACGTCACGGTTCCAGGGCTGTCATCCGCGGGGTCGCCCGTCGCGGCGGCGCTCGTGATTGAAGCGGACCCATCCGCTTCGATGACCACCTCCCGCAGCGGATCGACGGCCGGTGAGAATACTGCCTCCTGCGCAGCAGCTTCGGAAGCGACCACACGCCAGCGGGAATACAATCCGAACCGCGGCAAGGCTGGCTCATGTCGCGTCACGTGTTCCGATCGCGTTGCTCCGCCCCACAAAACGGCCGCCGGGTCGATCGTCGGCGAGACGATCGCGCGAACGCCGAGCAGGTTCGCCGCCCGCTCCCGCTCCAGGGCGGATTGGGACCAGAGCGCCTGATACACGACAGCATGCCGTCGCTTCGGCACCGCAGCCGTGCGGACCTGCGCGATGCCGTACATTTCCCAACGGTTGCCGACGCCGAGATCCTCCGCCCAGCGAATGATTTCCGCCCGTGGCTCACCGTACAGGTACAACTGAATCTCAGTGGCCGGGGAGAAGGCCCGCCCTCTCTCGCCCTTCACGGCGGCGATGACCGCCGACGGCTCGCGGTCATAAATTCCGGCCGTGGTCAGTGGATGGACGTGCCGCCCCACTTCGGACAAATCCGCGAACAGGAGGAGGGGACCGGCCCAGACCAACAGCCGCCGAGAGTCGGGCAGTCGTAGCACCGCCATGATCCAAGCGGCATTCACCACAGCGAGCAACGCGGACCGGCCAAGATCGAGCACGGCTGATCGCACCTGCCCTCCGTCGACGGCGTCGCCGCAGGCTACGAGCCAGCGGGCATAGTCGCCACTGAAGGCCGCCGGCAGGCACAGCAGCAGCATGGCCACCGGAATCCCGGTGGCGGCCATCACGTTCGCCCGCCAAGACCTCTGCGCCGCGGACCGTGTGAGTCTGTCGAATCCGACTGCCGCGAGCAGTGGGATGCTCAATCCGGCGAAGGCGAGAAACTTGGTTGGAAAACGAAACCTTCCGAGGCCCGGGAGCAAGGAATGCAAGACCGGATAGAGGCCGAAATACTTCCCGGCAGCCATGGCGAGGCCGAAGGTGAGCATCGCCCAAGCAAAGACGATTCGCGCCCGGTCGAGCCGGGTTTCGGCGGGATCATGCCGCCGGGGCGCCGCCCAGGCCAGCAACTGCACGGTGAGCATGCCGGTGTAACAGGTTCCGAGAGCGAACTCGTAGACGCGGGGCGCCCAGTAACGATCCGGATATCCCGGGGTGCCGAAAACGAATGGAGCGAGAAACTGCAGCCAATGCCAGGGCGAGGCCGAGGCATTCTCGATACCGGGATCCATGCCTTGGGCGCGGATGGAATTGCGAATAATGTCGGGCAGCACCACCACCTGCGGCGCTGCCAGGGCGAGGCCGAGCGCCAACCCCAGGCCGCAAACCGCCAGGCCATGCCACGTCTGCCGGCCGCGATAGGTCACGCACGCGAGCCAGACCGCATAGACACTCACGATCAGGGTCGAATAGTAGAACCATTCCGCGACGGTCACGATC
>JBIKND010000208.1:0-5964 GCA_044358905.1 Pirellulales bacterium
GGGCCTAGCGTTGGTAGGTGTGCCCACTTTGCCGACCGGTCGAAAAGCCAAGGTTTTCGACGTTCGGCGACCGCCGCATCGTGCGGCGGTAGTGTGAAGTTCATCCGCGATTGACGCTCGGCTCGCGGTTCACGCGAGCCTCGCCATCGTGGCCTCGGCGCTTTCCGACGGTCTGCCCATGCCCTGGGAGCCGGCGTAGTTGACGGGCTTCAGTGCAAACCGTGTAGGTGCAGACTGGCAGTCTGCACACCGTAGCAGCGCGGATTCCGCAGAGTGCCACTCTGCGGCTCCAAGGGATCGCTTGCTGAGGCATTCGGCGAATGAAAGCCTTGCCGGAACGCGGATTTGTCGCCGAATACGGGGCCGCGATGTGAATCACAGCGACAGAATCGCAACATCAAAACTGCCGGCCGTGGCTACTTGAGGTCGACGGTCCAGTAGGCGCTGTCGACGAAGCTCTTCCAGCTCGCGTACTTCGGATTGCCGAGCTTGATCGAGAGGAGCGGACTCCGCTTCGGCTTCACGGGCTGACGGATGAGGTTCATCCGGGCCTCGTGGGGCGTGCGGCCGCCCTTGCGCACGTTGCAGGCGACGCAGGCGCAGACGATGTTTTCCCAGCTCGTCATGCCGCCGCGGCTGCGCGGCACGACGTGGTCGAGCGAAAGTTCGCTCGTCGGGAAGTTCCGGCCGCAGTATTGGCAGAGGTTGCCGTCCCGGGCGAACACGTTCCGCCGATTGAAACGCAGGCCCTGCCGTGGGCCGCGGTCGCAGGCCACGAGGCGGATCACGCGGGGGGCCTGGAGCTCGTAGCCCACGGCCCGGACCCAATCCTGGTCGGGGCTGCGGAACGCCGCCTGCAAGGCGGAAAGTTCACGCCACGATTCGAGGCTGTGGGCCGCGTAATGGCCCTCCTCGATGTGCACGACTTCAGCCAGGTCGCGAAACAGCAGCGTCAGGGCCCGCCGCACGTTGGTGACGTGCACCGCCACGAAGGAACGGTTGAGCACCAGCACGCTCAGGGAGAGCGCACTCGACGAAACCCCGAAGGGACCGCAGCCCTGCGGAGCAGGAATGGCGAGTTCCGACATGCCTGAAGCCCGGGAGACGTGAGCATCGGAAACCGAATGAAGAAGTCTATCCTGGCGCCGAAATCCGCGCCAAACATCCCAGCGGTGCGGGGGCTGCAAATCGCTTGCCTTGCCCGGTGATTGCGGTCACACTCGGAGAACCGAGGCGACGGTTTGGCTGCCCGTTCGGGCGCCGTCCAGGCGGCCCCGGGGGTCCGCGGTCCACTTTTGGAGTTCATATGCTGCACTACTCCTGCGACGTCTGTAAGCGCCCGATCGACTCCAAGGCGGGATCGCGGCACGTGGTGAAGATCGAAGTCTTTCCGGCGATCGAGGACGGCCAGCCGTGCGGCTGCGAAGGCGACGCAGAGAGTGACGCGGATCATCTCGAGGAGATGCAAGATCTTCTCGAGCGGCTCGACAGTGACGAGGTGACGCTCGACGATGCGACCCAGTCGATGCGTTTCGACCTGTGCGACGCCTGCCGACAGCGATTCGTGAAGAATCCGCTCGGCGTCAAGAGCGGCAAACAGCTCGACTTCAGTCAGAACTGAATTTTACGCCTGCGGGGCCATCCATGGCCCCCGCAGGCTTGGGCCGGCGTGGTCGCAGCCAAGGTGCGACCAGCCGTCCGAGCGGCCGCCTTCCGGGCGGCCGTGGCCGCAGCGGGGCTGCGGCGGCGTGGCGGCTCGACGAGGCGTCGATCCGCGGCACGCCTGGGGTGGCAAGCACGCGGCGCGGCCTGCGGCCACTGCGTGCGAGGCGAGCGTTTGTCCGCCCGCGCTGTAGCGGCGGTCTCCGACCGTCGTGCCCCTGGTTCGTCTGCCCGTCTGGAAGTTCAGGGCGCATGAGCGAGGGCCTGCCCATGCCCTGAGAGCCGGGCTGGGGGAGCAAGCGCAGCCACGACCAATCCGCCTGCGGCGAATCGGTGCCCGGCGAAGCGCAGCGGACACGCAGTGAGCGGAGGGCAGGATGCCCGTAGCGAACGTCCGGCGACGGGGCTGGGCAGGCCCGAGCCAACGCTCGAGGTCGCCTCTCCGACTATAGCTATGAGCCCCCGGTTCCAATCGGTGCGGGCGTGCGATAGATTCCGGCTCCACCCATCCCCCGCGGAGCCCCTCGTACCCATGGCTGGCAAGACGCTGAAGATCGCTGCGATTCCCGGAGACGGCACCGGTCCCGAAGTCACCGCCGAGGCCATGAAGGTGCTCGCGGCAATCGCCAAGCTCGAGGGCTTCACCTACAACGTCGAGAACCTCGACTGGGGCGGTGACCGCTACCTGAAGACTGGGGAGATCATTCCCGACGGCGGCCTCGACCTGCTGCGCACGAAGGACGCGATCTTCTTGGGTGCGATCGGCCATCCGCAGGTGGCCCCCGGCATCCTGGAGAAGGGGCTGCTGCTCGACCTGCGGTTCAAGCTCGATCAATACATCAATCTTCGCCCCGTGAAACTGCTGCCGGGCGTGGAGACGCCCTTGGCCGGCCGCGGCCCGAACGACATCGACTTCGTCGTCGTCCGCGAAAACACGGAAGACCTCTACTGCGGTGTCGGCGGCTACCTCAAGAAGGGCACGCCCGACGAGGTCGCGGTGCAGCAGGCGATCTACACGCGCAAGGGATGCGAGCGGTGCATTCGCTGGGCTTTCGACTACACGCGCAAGCGGAACAGTCCGAAGAAGACGCTCACGCTCGTCGCCAAGACGAACGTCCTCACCTTCGGCCACGATCTCTGGTGGCGGACGTTCCAGGAGGTGGCGAAGGACTACCCCGACGTGAAGACCGACTACAACCACGTCGATGCCTGCTGCATGTGGATGGTGAAGAATCCCGACGCCTACGACGTGATCGTGACCACCAACATGTTCGGCGACATCATCACCGACCTCGGCGGCATCCTGCAGGGCGGGATGGGCGTGGCCGCGGGAGCGAATCTCAACCCCGACGCGGGGGGCGTGAGCATGTTCGAGCCGATGGGGGGCAGCGCGCCGAAGTACACCGGCCAGAACGTGATCAACCCGATCGCGGCGATCAACGCGATGGCGATGCTGCTGGAGCACTCGGGCCATCCGGCCGCCGGCAAACGGATCGACGAGGCCGTCGCCCACGTCACCGGCACCAAGATGAAGTCGCAGGCCGCCGGCAAGATGGGCCACGGCACCCGCGAGGTGGGCGACCTCGTGGTGGCAGCGTTGTCGTAAGGTGGGGCTGGCTATGGCCGGCAGGCAGCCGGCCATAGCCATCCGTGGCGAACCTTGGCTTCGCCACCAACGGGCTCAGCAGCAATGGCCACGAGGGCATTTCTGCGTGGTCGCGAACGCAGGAGTTGCCGCTGGCACGCGGGGTGGCAACGTTCGAGCCCGTCTTGGCCCACGGGAATCAGCTGTTGCGTGGGGTCTTTCAGCAGATATCGCGTCGCCGCAGCGCGAGTGCCACCAGGCAAACGATTCCGGCCGCCTGGCACGCCATCACTGTCACGGCGAAAGGCTGTCCGCTTCGCCAGCCATCCTCGAACGGCAGAAAGGTTTCGGCCATGTCCTCCAGTTCTCCATCTCTCGCGAGCCTTGGTCGCTCCAACGACTGAGCCGAAACGATTCGCGGAGGCATGGCATTCGTATCGATTGCCGGGCGGGCGTATGCCTCTGGCAAGATCAACGACTCGAAGGCCCAGCGTGAGGGCATGACTTGGGCGACGACATTCATAGGCAAGGGTTTACGCGGGAGTTTTGGCAGCGGAAGGAGTACGCCACCGAAAATCACCATCGGCAGGATCACGAGCGGGAGCACACCGGCTGCCACCTCGCCCGATCGGGCGAGGGCGGAGACGAGCAACCCGATCGCCACCCCCACACACGAAGCCACGAGCAGGGAAACAAAAAGGATGCTCCACGGCGCTGCGAGCCTGCCGAACGTACCAACGATGACCAGTAACACGGCGCACTGGAAGGCGCAGAGCAAGCTGAGAACGGCTAGCTTCGACGCGACGTAAGAAGGGATCCCAAGGCCCACCATCCGTTCGCGACGGAAGATCGCCATTTCGGCGACAATCTCGCGAGCCGCGTTCGAGCAGCCAAACCAAATCGCGGCCACGCCTAGCAGGAACATCGTGGTGGCCGTCGGGCCAGCTACGTCGGCAAAACTCTTCAGGTCCACATACCGGGAGAGTTTGCCGCCGAACAGCAGACCAACGAGCAGCGCGATCAAAGGGGCCTGGAGTAGGAGGATCCCAGTGTTCCAAGTGTCTTTGAGCTTGACCGCCAGCCCGCGGCGGGCGAGTGTGAAAAACTGACTGAGCCCGTGGGCCGGACGGCGTCGGGCGAGCGGCCGCCGAGTGCCGCCCGATGAAGCACTGAGCCGGTTTCGCACGAAGATCGCATGGTGCGGCGACAGCCTGTAACGTGCGACCCAATCCCTGACGGGACGACGGCCTAGGCCGCGGAGAACGCCGTCGGCCGAATGGATCGGGCCTGCATCAGCCTCTTCGCTAAAGAAGGTGATCGCGTCAGGGAACGCGGGGCCGTAATAGGCGACACGACCGCCATCGACCGTTCCATCCTTGCCGACGACGATCAGGTTATCCATCAGCCGATACACGTCGAGGCTAGGCTGGTGAATCGTGAGAATGACCGTTTTGCCCTTGTCGGCAAGTCGGCGGAGCAACTGCATCAGTGTAAGGGCGTCCTCGCTCGACAGGCCGGAGGTCGGTTCGTCGAGGAACAAAAGCGGCGGATCCGTGAGCAGTTCCATCGCCACGTTCACCCGTTTCCGCTGCCCACCGCTGATGCCGCGCCGCTCCGCATTGCCGATCCGTGTGCCAGCGGACTCCGTCAGGCCGAGATCGGCCAGCACCGTCGCGATACGCGAGCGGATTTCGGCATCGGAATGGTCGGCGGGGAGCCGCAGGCGGGCCGTGAAATACAGTGCCTCGGCGACCGTCAGGTCGGCGTGCATGATGTCGTCCTGGGGCACGTAGCCGATCATGCCGCGAAACTCGTCGTATTGGGCGTACAGGTCACGGCCGTTGATCGCCACGCTACCCTCGCTCGGCGGAAGATAGCCGTTGAGCGCGCTGATCAGCGTCGACTTGCCGGCCCCGCTTGGCCCCATCAGGCCCACCAGTTCGCCGGGGAGAATCGCGAGATCGACCTCCGCGAGCAGCCGCTTGCGGGCCCCGACGGTTACGCCGACGCCCCGCGCCTCGATTGTCACTTCGCCGCGGTGCGCACGCGGCGCGAGCCGGCGACCGTCTGTGGACAGCGTGAGGACGACCGGGCCGATGGAGACGGTATCGCCCGCCTGCAGCGTGGTCCCCCGGTTGATGCGGCGGCCGTTGACGAACGTGCCGTTGGCACTGCCCAAATCGCTGATTTGGGCGATGCCCTCGTGGATCGTCAGGCAGGCATGGCGCGCCGAAACCATTGGGTGAGTGATCCGGATGCCGCATGAAGACGCTCGGCCCAGCACGAACGAGCCATCCCGCCCACCCAGATCGATCGGGCCGAAGTCGGCGGGCGATCCCGCGCCAAGCAAGGTCCGGTCGCCCGTGGCTCCGGTCATGCCGAGCCGCGACTGAATGACATCCCATGGCAGGGGAACAGAGCGTCCCAACGTGACGTTCGCGCCTGCCGGGACGATGGCACTGCCGTCGATCCGCCGGCCGTCCACATAGACGCCATTCTTCGACGCCAGATCCTCGATGAGGAATCCCACTGGATGCGGCGTCACGCCGCAGTGCCTCGCCGACACGAAATCCGAGACGACGGGAACGTCACAGTCCAGGTCGGACCCGACGACGAGCCGGCTGACGGGCGGGGCGGCTGTCATGCGAGGTCAGGATTTTTGGGCAACGTTGACGGCCCGATGCCGGACACGGTCAGGGATCCTTGGTGTTGACTCG
>JBIKND010000054.1:0-20636 GCA_044358905.1 Pirellulales bacterium
CCTGCCCGAATGCCGCAGAATATGGCAGCGTCCGAGAGGACGGCGGGCTCGGATGGGTGGCAGAGCGGTTGAATGCACCGGTCTTGAAAACCGGCAGCGGCGAAAGTCGCTCGTGGGTTCGAATCCCACCCCATCCGCTTCACATTCGGGTCCGGCGGAGCGGGCTTTCCACGAGAGCAACCCTGCTGATGAGCGTGGCGTCATCGCCCGACGGGGCCGCGTCGCAAGCGCTCGGGATACGGCGTCGTCATTTCGCGAGCACGATGATGGCCGACCCGATGAAGATGAACGTGCCGCCGATGATGACCGGGAGTTCCAGCCGGCCCTGGAACCAGAGCACCGAGAACAGGGCGACGAACAGGGGATAGGAGATTTCCAGGATGGCCGACTGATTCGCCCCCAGCAGCTGGATCGAGCCGAGGATGGACAGGGCCGCAGCCGTGGCCGTGACGAGCGTCAGGCCGACCAAGGGGATGCTCGCCGTGGCCGTGTCGATCGTGAACAGGCCGGCGGGTGAGTGTCCCTGGCACAGCATGATGACTCCGGCCACCAGCATCCCGCAGAGACAATGCAGGAAGTAAAGCTTGAAGATGGACAGGCTCGCAAGCACCCGTTCATCGAGGCAGTAGGTCAGGCCCCAGAGGACGGACGCCAGCACGGCCAAGCCAAATCCGACGTAGTTGTAGCTCATGTGCCTGTGGCTCCTGCGTGACCCGGCGCGCCGGCGTGAACTGGGCCTGGGCCGCGGGGACTTGGGCTGTCTATTAGACACCCCGCCGCCGGTTTCGGCGCGCCGCGGTCGACGATCGGGCCCGCGCGGCGATATGATTCCGCCGAATCCTGCTGGGCACCTCCGGAGTTTGTGAGATGAGCGATTCCGTGTCCGAGACGAAGGCCTGTGATTTGTTGGCCAGACTCTTTCGATCCCGCGGCTACGCCATCACGCGGAACGTCATGTTTCGCGAATACGGCGTCGAGTTTCACGCCGACGGCTGGGATCCCCAATCGCGGGTGGGATTCGAGTTTCTCTCCAGCGAGGACGACGACCACGACGACCTCACCCTCGCCGAATATCAGACGCTGATGTCCGCCCAGCAGCGCGGCGAACTGTCACTGTTCATCATCGACGAGGTCGAGCCGCTTTCAGCGGCCGAACTGCTCGCCGCTGCGGGGGACTTTCTCGACGAGGCGGCCGAGGCGCGGGGCCGCCGCGGGTCGCGCAGGGTCGTGGCGGCGAAACCCGCGAAGCAGCCACGCGGCGGCGCGAAGCCTGCCAAGAAGCCGGCGAAAGCCGCCGTGAAGCGTGCGGCCAAGCCGACAACCAAGAAGGTTGCGGTGAAAAAGACCGCCAAGAAAAAGGCCGCGTCGCGCCCGACCGCGAAAAAAGGCACGGCCGCCCGCGGCGCTCGACGCGGCTGAACGCGGGCATTCGGCGGCAGGTGGCGGCGTTGGAGTGGTTCAGCCTGCCCGCCGCCGCAGCCAGATGCCGGAGGCCAGGAAGGCGACGCCGCTCGACAGCAGGTTGATGCCGACGATGACCCCGAGAAGCACGCCGGCCTGTTCCGGCTTGGCGGTCAGGAGCGCGCCGCCGAGCACCGCGGTGACGATCCCGTCGAGGAGCAGCCAGCCCCAGGGAAAATCACGGGGCACGGTGAAGGCGGCGGTGAGTTTTGCGGCCGCTTCGAAAAGGATGATGAGGCCCAGGAAGAACACGAGCGCGTGCACGCCCTCGACCGGAATGGCGAGCATGGCCGTGCCGGCGACGATCGAGAGCACACCACAGACGAGCGCCAGCCAGAAACCGCGCCACGAGAACGTATTCGCCGCCATGCCGACCTGCGAGATGCCGGCCACGATCAAGGATCCGCCGACGAGAAAGTCGACGACCTTGGAGGCGGCCCAGGGCGCAGCCAGCGCCAGGACGCCGAGCAACGCGAGCGTTCCACCCACGACCAACAGCCAGCTCTCGATGCGCTGGAAGACGCGGTGCGGGCCGTGGGACAGGTCGTTCGTGGGCATGGCGACGGACTCCTCGACGATAGAGTGGCACCGCGTCGGGCGTTGGGCAGCGGACGGCATGGCGTGTCGAAGCCGCGACCAATGGATCGCGTCAAGCATATACGCGGCACAGGGCGTTGCTGACGGTTTGCCAGCCCCACGGCAACGGATGTATCTTTGAGCCGTCCGTCCCTGGATGGTGCCAGCCTGCCCGCCCGTGCCGACCTGCCCCACGTTCGGCCCCCCTCAGGCCCCGTGCTGCCCATGACAACGCTCCGGCCGGCGAGTGCGTGCGCGATGGTGATGGCCGCGGCCACGTTGGCGGCCGCCGGTGATTTTCAGGCCGACGTCACGGGCTATCTGGAACGGCATTGCCTCGACTGCCATGCCGGACCCGAGGCCGAGATTGGCTTCGATCTCGCCCCCGTCCGGTCTGAGACCGATGTCCTCGGGGACCGGCCACGGTGGCGAAAAATCCTCGGCCGCGTGGCCGCCGGCGAGATGCCGCCGCCCGACGAAGCGTCGCCACCGCCGGCCGCCGAACGCGACGCCTTCCTGGCGACTGTCCGCGACGCGATCGCCCGGACGGATACCGCCGCGCCGCCCGACCCGGGGCCGACCGTGCTTCGGCGGTTGAACCGGGCCGAGTATGACAACACGATTCGCGACTTGTTTCGGACGGATTTTCAGGCCGGCGAGACGTTTCCGGCCGACGGCGTCGGCTACGGATTCAGCAACATCGCCGACGTGCTCACCGTTTCGCCGCTGCTCATGGAGCGGTATCTCGCCGCCGCCGAGGACGTGGCCGCGCGGGTGCTGCCGGTCGTGCCCCCGAAGCCGGTCGTCCGGGAAATGGCCGGCCGGTTTTGCGAGCCGGCGGGCCCGCATGTGCCGCGAGACCAGTTTCGCCCGATCCGGGCCGACGCCGACGGGCCGATCCTGGCAGGCCCGCTCAACACGCCGGCACCTCTCGACGCCGACGGTGAATACGTCGTGCGTGCCCGCCTCTACGCGACGGCGCCCGACGGACGACCGGTGAAGGCGGCGCTGATGGTCGCGGGGAACGGGATGACGGCGCGGTTGACGCCGGCGGAGCTCGCGACACTCGACGGCAAGGGGCTCGGGAATCCGGAGCCACGCGTGATCCTCGCCGTGCACGAGATCACGGCCCGCTCGCCGCAGGACGCCCAGACGATCGCCGTGCCGGCCGTGCGGATGGCCGGTGTGGAACGGATCATGATCGGCGCCCTGAAGCCGGATGACGATGGTCAGCCGCCGACGTTGCACGTGGAGTGGCTCGGGTACGAGGGACCACGCGACGCCCGCAGTGCAGCGACGCGGGCGTTTCTGCAGGCCGATCCAGCGCTACCCCCGGACGCGCAAACGCGCGAGAACCTGACGCGGCTCGCCGGTCGTGCCTGGCGACGGCCCGTTGAACCAGCGGCCGTTGACCGGCTCGTGCGCGTCGTGGACGACGCCGTGGCCGCGGGTGAGTCGCGCGACGACGGCCTGCGTCGTGCGATCGCCATCGTGCTGGCGTCGCCCGAGTTCGTGTTCCGGATCGAGGCATCGCCGCCGGCGGCATCGGCCGGCGCGGTGCCCGTGCCAGACGTCGAGTTGGCGACTCGCCTCTCCTATTTCCTCTGGAGTTCCTGCCCCGACGAAGAACTGCTCGCCCTCGCGGCCGACGGCAAGCTCACTGCGAACCTCGACGCCCAGGTGAGGCGGATGCTGGCCGACCCGCGGGCCTCCGCGCTGGTCGACCAATTCGCGATGCAGTGGCTCGGGCTGGGGCGGCTGGCAGTGCACGGCGTCGACGCCGATCAGTTCCCGCTGTGGCGTCCCGCACTCGCGGCCGCGATGGTCGAAGAGACGCGGCGCTTCGTCGCCGATGTGTTTCGCTCCGACGGCAGCCTCATGCTGCTGTGCGATGCAAACTTCACGTGGGTCAACGGCAATCTGGCCGCTCTCTATGGGCTCAAGCCGCAGCCCCCGCTGGACCAATCCGAGTGGCGCCGAGTGACGCTCGATCCCGATCTGCGCGGCGGACTGCTCGGCCAGGCGTCAATCCTCACCGTGACGTCCAATCCGGCCCGCACGTCGCCGGTCAAACGGGGCAAGTGGGTCCTCGAGCAACTGCTCGGCGCGCCGCCGCCGATGGCCCCCGCCGACGTGCCGTCGATCGAAGACACCGAACGCCGCCAGTTGACCGGAACGCTGCGGCAACGGATGGAGCAGCACCGCGCGGATCCGCGCTGCGCGGGCTGCCATCGACGGATGGATGCCTTCGGGTTCGCGCTCGAGGCGTTCGACCCGATCGGGCAGCGACGGGAGCAGGATGGGGATGGCCAGCCGATCGACCCGGTCTCGGACGTCGGGGGGCGGCAGATCGCCGGCCTTGCCGGCCTCAAGCGTTACGTCCTGGAGCGGCGGGCCGATTTCATCCACTGTCTGGCGTCCAAGATGCTGATCTACGCCCTGGGCCGGGGGCTCGATGCGTGTGACGAACCTGCCCTGGCGGTGATCGAGCGGGCGGTCGAGAATGGTGAGTATCGTTTTTCTTCCCTCATCCGGGCGGTGATCGAGAGCGTCCCTTTCCGCCTGCGCCGCAGCGCGGAACAGGAAGCGGCCGCCACCCCAGGAGCCCGTCGATGAATCGCTTCTCCGACCGGCACGCCCGCCGCAGTCTTTCCCGCAGGACCGTGCTCCGTGGCCTGGGGACGACCCTGGCGCTGCCCTGGTTCGAATCCCTCGTGCCACGCGTGCGGGCAGCAGCCGCGGCCGGGCGTCCTCCGGTGCGGCTGGGGTTCGTCTACGTGCCCAACGGCGTGAACATGGCCCGATGGCGGCCCGCGGCGCCGGGGCCGCTCGGCGACCTGCCGCCGACGCTGCAGCCGCTCGCCTCTATGAAGGACGATTTGCTCGTGCTCTCCGGGCTCGCCGCTGACAAGGCGCGTCCCTACGGAGACGGTGGCGGCGATCACGCCCGGGCGATGGCGGCGTTCCTCACGGGGACGCATCCGCGCAAGACCGACGGCTCGAACATTCTCGCGGGCATGTCGGCCGACCAGATCGCCGCGGAACGGCTCGCCGAGTTCACCCAGCTGCCGTCGCTCGAGATCGGCTGCGAGGCCGGCGGTCTGACCGGCGTCTGCGATTCGGGCTACGCGTGCGTCTACAGTTCGACGCTTTCATGGAAGAGCCCGACGCAGCCGTTACCGAGGGAGACCGATCCGCGGCTCGTGTTCGAGCGGCTGTTCGGCGGATCCGACGGCCGGCAGGCCGAACGCCGGGCCAGCCGGCGGAGCCTGATCGACTTCATCCGCGACGACGCCGAGCGGGTGGCGGCGCGGCTCGGCACCGCCGACCGGCGCAAGCTCGACGAGTATTTCACGGCCGTGCGCGAGGTGGAGAAGCGTCTCGACCGCATGGAACGACTCCCGGAGGCCATGGTGCCACCCGGCCTCGTGCCGCCGGCCGTGCCCGAGGAACTCGAGCCGCGCATCCGGCTGCTCTGCGACCTGCTGGTGCTGGCGTTCCAGACCGACAGCACGCGCGTCTGCACGTTTAGCCTCGCCAACGAGGGGAGCAACATGCGGTACGCGAACCTCGGGATCAACGACGGCCACCACGAACTGTCGCACCACGGCGGCGATCCCGAGAAGCTGGCCAAGATCGCGACGATCAACACCTTTCACGCCACGCAGTTCGCCTACCTGCTCGGCAAGTTGGCGGCCGTGACGGAGGGGGAGGGGCGGCTGCTCGACAATTGCCTGCTGGCCTACGGCAGCGGGAACAGCGACGGCGACCGCCACAATCACGACGACCTGCCGATCCTCCTCGCGGGCCGCGGCGGCGGCACGGTCCGCTCCGGCCGCCACCTGAAGTTCGCCGGCGAGACGCCAGTCACCAACCTGTGGCTGACGATGCTCGGCCGCGCGGGCGTCGAGGTGGAGGCGATCGGCGATAGCACGGGACCGATCGCCGACCTGGCGTGACGCGGCGCGGCTGATACGATACTCCCTTCAACCGCCACGTTCGCGAGGGTTTCCGCATGGCCGCGCCGATCTCCGGCATTCTCACGCCCCACATGGTGCCGCTCGACGACCGCGGCCGGATCGCCGAGGACGAACTGCGCCGCTATGTGTCGTGGCTCATCGACCGCGGGGTGCACGGGCTCTACCCCAACGGCTCGACGGGCGAGTTCCTGCGGTTCACGGCCGAGGAACGGCGGCTGATCACGAGCATCGTGTGCGACGAGGCGCGGGGCAGGGTGCCGGTGGTTGCCGGAGCCGCCGAGGCGAACGCCGCCGAAACGCTCCGCGCCTGCGAGCACTGCCTCGCCGCCGGGGCCGCCGCGGTGGCGGTCGTCGCGCCCTTCTACTACAAGCTCTCGCCGCCGAGCGTGCTCGCCTATTTTCGCGAGATCGGTCGGCACACGCCGATCGACGTCACGCTCTACAACATCCCCATGCTCGCCTCGCCGATCGACGTGGCGACCGTGCGGTCGTTGGCCGAGGAGTTTCCCCGGATCACGGGCATCAAGGACTCCAGCGGCGACATCTCCCACATGGGCCGGCTGATCGCGGCCGTGCGGCCGCTGCGGCCGGAGTTCGCATTTCTCACCGGCTGGGATGCGGCCCTGGCACCGATGCTGGCGATCGGCTGCGACGGCGGCACCAACGCCACCAGCGGCGTGCTGCCGGAATTGACGCGGGCCGTCTACGACACGGTGCGGGCCGGGGACATGGAGGCGGCGCTGCGGCTCCAACGACAGCTCACCGAACTCTTCGACGCGCTCTTTCTCGGGGTCGACTTCCCCGAGGGCTTCCGCGCGGGCGTGGAACTCCGCGGCTTCCGCATGGGCACGTCGCGACAGCCGCACACGGCCGAGCAGCGGGCGGAAATCGACCGGCTTGCCGTAAGGGTGCGAACCATCCTCGCGACGCTTGGCGTCGAGCCGGCGATGGATCAGGCGTGAGGCCAGCGACCGCCGCCGGGTCGGAGCCCGGCCTGCCGCCGGTTCGCCACGGGCGGCGACGGCCGCGCGCTGGACGTGCCGCCACCCACCATCCGGCCGAGTGTGCCCACGACGTCGACGAGGCTGCGGGCCTGGGCCGACAGTTCCTCGGCGGCCGCCGAGCCTTCCTCCGCCGCAGAGGCGGCCTGCTGGGATGTGTGCTCGATCTGGCCGAGTGACGTGCCCACCCGCTCGAGCGCGCGGTGTTGGTCGCCGCTGCCAGCGCGTACCTCGTCGACCAGTCCGCCCACGGCCGACGACCGGTCCGCGAGGCTCTTGATCGCACCAGTCACCGCCGCCACCTTGGCCCGGCCGGCCTGCGAGCGGGCGATCGATGTTTCGATGAGGGCGGCCGTCTCCCGGGCGGCGACGGCGCTCCGCTGGGCGAGGCTGCGGACCTCGTCGGCGACGACGGCGAAGCCCTGGCCCGCCTCGCCCGCCCGGGCCGCCTCGACCGCGGCATTGAGCGCGAGAATGTTGGTCTGGAAGGCGATTTCGTCGATCGTCTTGTTGATCTTCGAGATCCGGCCGCCCGCTTCGTCGATCGCGGCCATTGCCGCCACCATCTCGTCGAGGAGTGCGCTCGAGCCGGCGAACTCCTGCCGCTCGCGGGCCACGAGGTCGCCGGCCGCGCCGGTGCGGCGCACGTTGTCGGTGGCCAAGGCGCCGGCCTCGCGGGCGGCGGAGGTGATCTCGCCGACGGCGGCCACCTGCTCGGTCGCGCCCTGGGCGAGCATCCGGCTCGTGGCCGCCACCTGGGCCGAGCCGATGTCGACACCCTCGGCGGTCGCGGCCAGGTCGTCCACGGCGGACCGCAGGGTGCGGGAGTGATGGGCGATGCTCGCCCAGCCGATCATCGCCGCGAGGGTCGCGACCACGGTCACCAGAAGGGCGAGCAGGTTGCTGCGGCGTGCGGCGGCGACGGCGGCGGCCTCGGTGCGGCGGTCGAGCATCTCCTCGAACTCGTTGATCGGCCGGAGGATGAGGTCCTTGTCGCGGTGGTACTGCTCGTCGTGCATGATTCGCCGGGCCAGGTCGGGGTCGGGATCGCCCTGCTTGGTGTAACCCCCGTGGCCGTCGGCAAAGCGGCCCTTGATCGCATTCATCGCGATCGTCTCGGTGGTCACCAGGGCGTTGGAGTTGTCCTCCGATTCGGTGAGCTTGGCCAGCTCCGCGGGCGTGAATCCCTGCCGCTCCATCAGGGTGCGCAGGGCCACGGTGCGACCGTCGGGCCGGGCCGCGACACCATTGCGAACGTCCAGCAGGCGCCAGTAGGCCTGCTCGAACATGGTGTCGCCGGTCACGCAGTAGGTGCGGGCCAGCCGCGTGAGTTCGTCGGAACTGTGCCGCAACTCATGGGCCAGCCGGTAGGAATGGAAGCGGTTGATCTGCGCGGTTTCGAGCGCCGCCTGGTTGACGTAAGCCAGGACCGCGAGGATCGCAAGCGCTGCCAGGGGTCCGAGCAGGGTGAACCGCAGTCGTTGCATGGCGTTCATGGGGGAACCGTCGGCTGGGCGGCGTGATGGGGGCGGGGATCGCAGACCCTGGTCGAGTGTAGTTCGTGAAACCGGGGGCCGCTGGCGCCGATTGTGCGGGCGGTGCGGCCGCGGTCCGCGGCTGCACCGCGCTGGCCACGAAGCTAGGATTGGCGGTTGCGGCGCCGTTCGATTCACGCCAGGTACCAGGCCAGGGTATGTCCGAGTCCATCTCGCCTGCAGCGGTGCGTCAGCGGCTCCAGGAGGTCGGCCTGGAACTGGCTTTGGCGGAAATGCATCCCGAGCGCGCGGCGACGGCTGTGGCGGCGTGCCTGGTGGCCGTCGAGCGGGCTGCGGACGGCGGACCGGCGGAACTCCGGGCGGCGGTCGACCTGGCTCGTGGCTGGGCAGAAGGGACGTCTTCGGCGGAAGACAGGGGGCGGTTCGCGGCCTGGCTCGGCTGGATGGAACAGGCCGTCACCGCGTGGGAGCGTGGCCGGCCGTTGCCGCCTTGGCCCGCCGAACTGCCTCCGCCGCAGGCGGCGCAGCCCATGGTCCGAGCGGCCGTGGGGGCCGGCGCCGAGCAGGCGGTGCCCCTGCTGCCGGCGGAGATCGACGACGAACTGATGCGACTGTTCTGCGCTGACTCCGAAGACTTCCTGCGCGACATCGAACAGGGTGTGCTGGTGCTCGAGGAACGTCCCGATGATCCCGAGACGCTCAACACCGTCTTCCGCGCGTTCCACACGTTCAAGGGCAATGCCGGAATGCTGAAGCTGGTGGTGCTCCAGCGCGTGGCCCATGAACTGGAGTCGCTTCTCGATTCCGCCCGCCGCGGCCATCTGCGGCTCGGTCGCCCCGAGATCGACGTCGTGCTCGCGGGCGCCGACGTCTTCAGCCGCTACGTCGCCGCCGTGGTCGACCGGCTCGATGGCCGAAGTGCGGCCGAGCATGTGTCGCTGCCGGTGCCGGCCGTGCTCGCCGGCGTGCAGGCCGTGCTCACCGATCGTGCGGCAGCCCCACCGGCGCGCGAGTCGGCCGCGGCGGAGGGGATGCGGCCGTCCGCGCCACGTCCCATCCCGGCAACGAGCGGCGCGGCGGCGCGCGAGCCGGTCGCGGCCGACGCCCCCGTCGTGACGCCGGACGCTGCGCCGGAAACCATGTCCGGCCCGCGGCCCGCGGCGTCGACCGGCTCCCTCCGGGTCGACACGGGAAAACTCGACGGCCTCATCGATCTCGTCGGCGAACTCGTCATCGCCCAGTCGATGGTCACCCAGAACCCGACGGTCGCCGGTGCGGCGGACGAGCAGCTCGCCCGGTCGATCGCCCAGTTGCGGAGCATCTGTATCGAACTCCAGCGCACGGCGACCGCTTTGCGGATGCTTCCCATCCGGGGCACGTTCCAGAAGATGTCCCGGCTGGTTCGCGACGTCGCCGGGCAGCTCGGAAAGGAGATCCGCCTCGTCCTCGACGGCGAGGAGACGGAACTCGACCGCTCGGTGATCGAGGAGATCGGGGATCCGCTGGTCCACATGATCCGCAACGCGGCCGACCATGGGATCGAGCCGCCCGCGGAGCGCGAGGCGACCGGCAAGCCGCGCTGCGGCACGATCAGGCTGCGGGCCTTTCATCAAGGCGGGATGGTCGTGATCGAGGTGAGCGACGACGGTCGCGGCCTCGACCCGGCCCGGCTGCGCCGCAAGGGGGTGGAGCGCGGGCTGATCCGCGCCGACGAGCCGGTCTCCGACCACGAGGCGTTGGAGTTGATCTTCGCGCCCGGCTTCTCCACCGCCGAACGGGTCAGCGAGGTGTCGGGACGCGGCGTCGGCATGGACGTCGTCCGCCGCAACATCGAGCGGGTTCGCGGCAAGGTGGAGATCGACTCCCGGCTTGGGGTCGGCACCACGTTTACCGTCGCGATGCCGCTGACGCTGGCGATCATCGAGGGGCTGCTGGTGGCCGTCGGCGACCAGCGGTTCGTGATCCCGACGCTCGCGGTGCGCGAATCTTTCCGGCCGCTGCCCGGCGCGGTGACCACCGTGCAGGGCCGGGGGGAGGTGGTGGCCGTACGAGGCCGGCTGATGCCGTTGCTCCGATTGGGCCGTCACTTTGGGATTCCCACCACCGTCGCCGACCCGACCCAGGGGATCGTGGTGGTCGCCGAAGCTGGCCAGGAGAGCCGCTGCCTGTTGGTCGACGCCCTGCTCGGCAAGCAGGAAGTGGTCATCAAAAGCCTGGGGGAAACGTTTCCGCCCGGCCGCGGCTTCGCCGGCGCGGCGATCCTCGCCGACGGCCGCGTGGGCCTGATCCTCGATACGAACGCCCTCGTTCGCTTCCGCACCAGCGTTACGGAGACGGCTGCTTGACCAGCCCACGACCGATGACCGAACGCGTCGAGTTCACCACCGGCATACCGGCCGCCCCGCCGGGAAAGTATCTCACGTTCACGTTGGCAGGGGAGTCGTACGGTGTCCCGGTGATGGTGGTCCGCGAGATCATCCGCCTCTGTCCGATCACGCCGGTGGCCACCATGCCTGCGCACGTCCGCGGCGTCATCAATCTGCGCGGCAGGGTGATCCCGCTGATCGACCTGCGGCTCCGGCTCGGGCTCCCCGCGGCGGAGGAGCACGATCGCACCTGCATCGTGGTCGCCCAGGTCGCGGCGGCGGGCGGTGGTAGGCGGCCCTACGGCGTGATCGTCGACGGCGTCGACGAGGTGGCCCAGTTCACCGCCGCCGATATCGAGCCGGCGCCCGATTTTGGCGGGGCGGTCGACGCGCGGTTCATCACCGGGATGGCGAAGGCCGGCTCCGGCGTGAAGGTGCTCGTGAATCTCGACCTGATCGCCGCCGCCGACCGGCTGCCCGACATGGATCCGGTCGCGCCGGCTCCCGCGAAGTGAGGTGATCCCATGGGCTCGTGGACGATTTCCCGGCGGATCGGGGCGGGTTTTATCCTGCTGGTCGCCCTGGCCGTCGCGCTGGGGTTGACCTCGGTGTGGCGGATGATGGGCATCGGCGGCCACGTCGAGACCCTCTCCACGAACACGATCCCCTCGATCGTGGCCCTGAGCAGGATCATGGAGGCGAACATCACGGCGGTGCGGGCGGTGTCGACGGGGGTCATGCGAGGCGACGAGCCTGCCGCAGTGGCGGAGTCGCAACGGAGTTTCGACGGAGCCGTGTCGCGCGGGGCGAAGCTGTGCGGCCACTACCGCTCCGGGCTGATCAGCGACGACCAGGACCGCACGATCTTCACCGCCGCGGAAGCCGCCCGCGACTCCTTTCTGGAGTCGGCCCGGCGGGCGTTCGCCCTCGTCACGGCAGGCAAGGCCCGGGATGCGGAGCATGTGCTCGAGACGGAAGTGGAGCCACGGGCCACGGCCTGCCTCGACCTCTTCGACCGCAACGTGGCCCACAACCTCGGACGATCCACAGCGGACGTGGCGGCGGCACGGAAGAAGGCGGCCGGGGGCATGTGGCTGATCGGCGGTCTGGTGGCGGGCATGGCCCTGATCGGCGGGCTGCTCGGCGCCGGCATCGGTCGGTGGGCGGGGAATGCCCTGCGCACCATCGCGGCCGCGCTCGGCGACGGCGCCGCGCAGACGGCCGTGGCGGCGGGTGAACTGGCGGCCGTCAGCGACCAACTCGCCTCGGGAAGCGCCGAGCAGGGCGCATCGGTCGCCGAAACGAGCGCGTCGCTCGAGCAGATGTCGGCCATGATCAGGAGCACGGCCGACAATGCGTCGCAGGCGAAGGAACTGGCGGCCCAGGCCCGCGACGCGGCCGAGGCGGGAGCCCGGACTATGACCGAGATGAACGCCGCGATGACGGCGATCGAGGCCTCGAGCGCGGAGGTCGCGAAGATCGTCAAAGACATCGACGAGATCGCCTTCCAGACGAACATTCTGGCACTCAACGCCGCCGTCGAGGCGGCCCGCGCGGGGGAAGCCGGCGCCGGCTTCGCGGTCGTCGCCGACGAGGTGCGTTCGCTGGCGCAGCGGAGCGCCGCGGCCGCCCGCCAGACGGCGGAGAAGATCGAGGCGGCGATCGCATCGAGCCGCCACGGAGCCGACAGCTGTGATCGCGTGAATGCGTCGCTCGGCGCGATCGCGGGCACGGTGACGGCTGCCGATCGTCTGGTGGCGGAAATCGCCACCGCCGCCCGCGAGCAGGCCCAGGGCATCAAGCAGATCGGGCTCGCGATGACGCAGCTCGACAACGTCACCCAGGGCAACGCCGTCCGGGCGGAGCAGGGAGCCAGTGCCGCGGCCCGGCTCACCAGCCAGGCGGAGGTCATGCGGGAGCACGTGGCCTGGTTGCACGCGCTGGTCATCGGCGGCGGCCCCGCGGCCGCCGTTCGGGCGGGTCGGGCGCAGCGACCGGCGTGGCTGGAGCCGCCGGCCGCCCCGCCGGCCGGCACACCGCGGATCCCCATGCCGGGCGACGCGGCCGCGGGGGAAGATGCCGACGATCGTCACTTCCGTGAGTTCTGAGCCAATCCCAGGCGCTGGGTCGTGATGCCGACGATGACCGCACATGACATCCCGATTTCGGCCTCGGCCTACGCCTACCTGGCGGACCTGGTCTATCGCCAGAGCCGGATCCGGCTCGGCCCGGACAAGCAGTCGTTCGTCTCCGGCCGGCTGTCGGCGCACGTGCGGGCCCTCGACTGCGCGACTTTCGACGCCTACTGTCGGCTGCTGGCGTCTCCCGCCGGCGCGGAGGAGATCGGCGTCGTCATCGACCTGATTTCGACGAATCACACGCAGTTCTTCCGGGAGCCGGACCACTTCGACATCCTCGCGCGGCAGGTGCTGCCGCAGGCGGCCGGCCGGCGGACGCGGGTCTGGTGTGCGGCCGCCGCCTCGGGCGAGGAGGCCTACTCGCTGGCCATCGTCCTGGCGGAGCATTTTTCCGGAGCCGACGGCGCCGCCTGGACGTTGGTGGCATCCGACATCTCGCAGCGGATGCTGGACCGCTGTCGACGGGGAATCTACGAGGCGGACAAGGTCAACCTGCCGGAGCCGGGCATGGTGCCGCGGTATTTTCGCCGCGGATTCGGCCCATGGGATCGCTTCTACCGGGTGAAGCCGGCGCTGCGACGGCGGGTGTCGATCGAGCACGTCAACCTGTTTCAGGCGGCCTATCCCTGGCCCGCCGGCTTCGACGCGATCTTCTGCCGCAACGTGATGATCTATTTCGATGCCGAGTCGCGGCAGACGCTCGTCACGCGGCTCTTCGACCAGTTGACGCCCGGCGGGCACCTCTTCGTCGGCCACGCCGAGGGGCTCCTCGGACTCGACCACCGGTTCCGGGCCGTCGCTCCGGGGGTGTACCAACGGCCGCGAAGGGAGCATGCCTGATGGCCGCCGAACGCCGGATCCGCGTGCTCGTCGTCGATGACTCCGCGCTGGTCCGCAAGGCGATCACCGACGCGCTCGCCGACGACCCGGAGATCGAGGTCGTGGGCACGGCCTGCGATGCGTACGTGGCGCGCGAGAAGATCGAGCGGCTGAATCCCGACGTGCTGACGCTCGATCTCGAGATGCCGCGGATGGACGGCCTGACATTCCTGCGGATTCTCATGGAGCACCATCCGCTGCCGGTCGTCGTGGTCAGCTCGCTCACGCAGCAGGGCTCGCAGGCCGCCATGGATGCGGTGGAGGCGGGGGCGGTCGACGTGCTCGCCAAACCCGACGGCACGATGTCGATCGGGGCGCTCGCGGACCGGCTGGCCTACCACGTGAAGGCCGCGGCGGCGGCCGGGGGCAGGCTGCGGCGGCCGGTCCCCCGCGTTGCGGTCCCCGCGACGCACCTGTCCGTCGCCGCGGGGCTCGAGTCGCGGGGACTGGTCGTGATCGGCGCCTCGACGGGCGGGGTCGAGGCCCTGCGGTCGGTGCTGCCGAGTCTGCCGACCGGCCTGCCGCCGATCGTCGTCGTGCAGCACATCTCGGCCCACTTCTCGCGGATCGTGGCCGAGCGGCTCGACGCCATCTGCCGGGTGCGAGTCCGCGAGGCCGGAGACGCCGAGCCGCTCCATCCGGGCACGTGCGTGCTTGCGCCCGGCGACCATCACCTGGCGGTGGAAGGGCATGCCGGCGGGTTCCGCACCCGCCTGTTGCGGACACCCCCCATCCACCACTGCCGACCTGCGGTCGATGTGCTGTTCCGGTCGGCGGCGGAGGCCGCGGGGCCGCGGGTCGTGGGAGCGTTGCTCACCGGCATGGGAAGGGACGGTGCCTTCGGCCTGCAGGCGATTCGGGAGGCGGGGGGCACGACGATCGCCCAGGACGAGGCGACGTGCGTGGTCTACGGCATGCCGCGGGCCGCCGTCGAGCTGGGCGTCGTCGACCGGGTGGTGCCGCTCTCCGGAATCCCGGCGGCCATCGTGGCTGCGGTCAGCGGCTCCTCGACCGGCGGCTGACGGCTCAGGCGCCGGGGCCGCCGCCGGTCACGGCGAGCGTCTCCTCGAAGCCGCGCAGGCCGGCCGTGGCGCCGATCCCGGTGACGCAGCAGGCTGCCGTGGCCGCGCCCAGCAGGCCGGCGTGGCCGACATCCATGCCGCGGAGCAGGCCCGTGAGCAGGCCGGCCAGGAACGAGTCGCCGGCGCCCGTCGTGTCGGCCACCGGGCCAGGCGCTGGCACGCACGGAATCTCGAGGAACTCGCCCGCCGTCGGCGAGAGCAGCGTGCCGCGGGTGCCCAGCTTCACGCCCAAGAGCCCCGGCGCGCCGCAGGCCCGATAGCGATCGACGATCGCCCGCGGGTCGGTGAGGCCGGTCTGATGCACGGCCTCGTCGAGACTCGGCACGTAGACGTCCACGTGAGGCAAGGCGGCTGCCAGCGGCGTGAACGGGCCTCCGGAGCCGGCCGTCTCGACCGCCACCTGGCAGCCCGCGGCCTTGACGGCCTGCACGGCCGCGGCGAGGTCGTGTTCGAGTGCCGGCAGCAGACCGTGGTATCCGAGAACGGCCATGCGGCAGCGGCCGAAGTGGGGCACCGCCCGGCGGATGAACGCGAGGTCGATGGCCGACGGGGCGCCCACGTGGTGGGCGAAGCTTCGTTCGCCGCCCGGGTCGATGAGCACCGCGGTCGTGCTCGTGGCCAGCGTGGCGTGCGTCTCGATCGCCGCGACGTCGATGCCCTCGGCGGCCAGCCGCACGCGGATCGTGTCGCCCCAGGGATCGCTGCCGACCAGGCTCGACGCGCCGACCCGCATGCCCAGCCGCCGCATGGCGATCCCGGTATTGCAGACGATCCCGCCGGTCGTGACCTCGATCGGATCGACATGAAACAACCGACCGCCGCCGATGGCGTCGGCCAGGCCGACCGGCTTGACGAGGATGTCGGCCACGCAGGTGCCGCAGATCAGGACGTCGTGCATCGTGGGCTCCCAAGAGCAGGGCGGCCACCGGTCCGGTCGCCGGTCACTCCGCCGCGGAATCAAGGTACACTCTGGAGGCCCGGGGCACATCGCCCCGGGGTTCCCCGCAGGTTCCGCCGCCGTGCCGACGCAAAAGACGCTCGACCTCAAACTCGCCCGCATCGTGGCCGACCCGTCGTGTCGCGACTTCATCCTCGCCGACGCGAAGGACGCCGACATGGCATTCGGGCTGGCGGCGCCGGGCCTGAAGCCAGGGGCCGATCCTGCCCGCGGGCCCTACCGCTCGCTCGCCGAGTACCGAGATTCGATTCGGGAACTCGTCGCCCAGGGGCTCGTGGACATCATGCTCATGAGCGCGAGCACGAGCGAGGCGCTGGCGATCGAGGAGGGGATCTTCGCGGACAGCGCCGTGACGCCGGCGGTGCGGATGAACGACACGACCGACATCTGGCTCGCGGCCGGCAGCGGTGGCTACACGCGGCAGCCCGCCCTGCCGTTTTCCACGACCACGATCCCGCAGGCCCAGTGCGGCCGGGTGGACTGTGGACACGGCGACCGCAGTCGCGGCGCGAACCTCGGCCTGTTCTCGCTCACGCTCAACGACGACGCGGCCCTCGATCGGGCGATGCTCGAGGCTTACAAGGAGTTTCGCATCGAGGCCGAGCGGGCTGGATTCCGGCACTTCCTCGAGGTGTTCTTCCCGAACGCGCTCGGCCGGGTGCCGGGCAAGGAAGCGGCCGATCGGCCCCGCGACGTGGCGCGGTTCCTCGCCGATCACGTCGCCCGGGCCTTGGCGGGCGTGCCGCGGGCGGGCCGGCCGGCATTCCTCAAGATCCCGTACCTGGGCCCCGAGGTGACCGAGCAGCTGGCCGCCTATGACCGTTCGCTCGTCGTGGGGATCCTCGGCGGCGGCGCGGGCACCACGCACGATGCCTTCGGTCTGGTGGCCGATGCCAAGGCCCACGGCGCCCGGGTCGCGCTATTCGGCCGCAAGATCAACGCCGCCGAGAACCAGCCGGCCTTCGTGCGGATCCTCCGCGCCGTGGCCGACGGCGACCTTGGGGCGGAGGAGGGGGTCAAGGCCTATCATGGCGAACTGACGCGGCTCGGCATCCGGCCGCACCGGTCCCTGGAAGCCGATCTCGCCCGCGCACCGACCGCCACCGCGTACGGCGGCTGACGCCCGTCATCGATCTCTTTTCGATTCCCCGTCTTTCCATGTCCTGCAAGGAGCAAGTCATGCCAGCGAGTTCCCAATCGCAGTCGAAACTCATTCTTCCGTCCCGGCGCTCGTTCCTCGGGGGTGTCGCCGCTGGTGCCGGCACCCTGGCGGCAGCGCGGAGCGTCCACGCCGCGGGCAGCGAGGAAATTCGCGTGGCCCTCGTGGGCTGTGGCGGCCGGGGTGGCGGCGCGGCGGTCGACGCGCTGTCTGCAGCCAAGGCGCCGCTCAAGGTCTACGCCATGGCCGACGTTTTCAAGGATCGGATCGACATCGTGAAGCGGTCGCTGACCGAAGAGTTCAAGGATCGGGTGGACGTGCCGGAGGAGCGGGCGTTCACCGGCTTCGAGGCCTACCGTCAGGCCATGGACGCCCTGCGTCCCGGAGACATCGTGATCCTGGCCACGCCCCCGGCCTTCCGCGCCGCCCACTTCGCCGCCGCGATCGAGAAGGGGCTGCACGTGTTCATGGAGAAGCCGGTGTCGATCGACGGGCCGAGCACGAATCGGATCATCGCCCTAGCGGCCAAGGCCACCGCGAAGAATCTCAAGGTCGGCGTGGGCCTGATGTGCCGCCACTGCAAGAGCCGCCGGGAACTGCTCGACCGCCTGCGGAACGGCGAGGCTGGAGAACTGCTCTCGTTCTACGGCCACCGCATGCACCCGGCCGCCCAGAATCTCGAGCTCTGGCCGGGGCCGGCGGAGGGCATGACGGAACTGCAGTGGCAGGTGAAGCGGTTTCATGGCTTCCTCTGGGCCAGCGGCGGCATCTTCAGCGACTACTACATCCACCACATCGACGAGGTGTGCTGGATGAAGGGGGCCTGGCCGGAGAAGGCGGAGGCGGTGGGCGGGCGGCAGTACCCCGGCAAGATGCCCGACCAGAACCTCGACAACTACGCCGTGGAGTACACGTTTCCCGACGGCACGAAGTTCCATTACTACGGGCAGCACATCAAGAACGGCGTCAGCAAGTTCGGCGTCCACGGCGTCGGCTCGAAGGGGGCGTTCACGATCTCGGAGCGCGGCCACAAGCCGGCGAAATCGACGATCTACAAGGGGCAGGCGACGACGAAGGACGCGATTCTGTGGACCGCCGAACAGCCCGAGCCGAACCCCTACCGCCTCGAGTGGGAACACCTCGTGGACGCGATCGTCAAGGACGAACCCTACAACGAGGCGGTCCGCGGGGCCGAAGCGAGCCTGGCGACGGCGATGGGGCGGTTCGCCGCGCACACCGGCAAGCCGGTGACCTATGCGGAGATGCTGGCCATGACCGACGACCTGACGGCAGGCGTCGAGAGTTTGAAGGACGATTCGCCCGCACCGCTGGCCCGCAACGAGGACGGCACCTATCCCGTGCCCATGCCGGGCCGTTACAAGTTCGAGTACCACGACTGATCCACACCACGTTCCGGAGAACCCCGATGTCAGCCTCCAAAGCCTTCGAGGCCCTGGGCCTCGTCCTCCCGCCGGCGCCAAAGCCGGTGGGCGTCTACAAGCCGTGCCTCGTGGTAGGGCCGCACGTCTACGTGTCCGGTCACGGCCCGCTCCTGCCCGACGGCACGCTGATGCGGGGCCGGGTGGGCCGCGACTACGACCTCGACGCCGGCAAGAACGCGGCCCGGCAGGTGGGCCTGGCGATCCTGGCCACGCTGGTGGCCAACCTCGGCAGCCTCGACCGCATCCGCCGGGTCGTGAAGGTGCTCGGCATGGTGAACTGCACGCCCGAGTTCGAGGCCCATCCGAAGGTGATCAACGGCTGCAGCGAGCTGTTCGCCGCGGTGTGGGGGGCCGATCTGGGCGTCGGCGTGCGGAGCGCCGTGGGGATGGGTTCGCTGCCCGACGACATCCCGGTCGAGATCGAGGCAATGTTCGAATTGGGCTAGACCGCATTCGACATTTGGAAACGCTCGCATGAGCCTGCTCGTCGTCGCCGTGGCGATCGTTGTCCTGATCCTGCTCGTGGCCTGGGCCAAGGTGCATCCTTTCCTGGCCTTCGTCATCGTGGCGGGGGCGGCCGCCCTCGTGCTGGGCGTGCCACCCGCGTCGCTCCCGGACATGGTCAAGCGGGGCCTCGGCGGCGTGCTCGGCAAACTGCTGATCACGATCGTCAGCGGCGCCATGCTCGGCAGGCTGGTTGTGGAGAGCGGAGCCGCCCAGAAGATCGCCACGGTGCTTGTCGATGCCTGCGGTCGATCCCGGATTTCCTGGGCCATGGCGATCACCGGATTCATCATCGGGATCCCGCTCTTCTACGGCGTGGGGTTTGTGCTCGTGGTGCCGATCGTGTTCGCCGTCACGGCCCGATATGGCCTGCCGCCGCTGGTCGTCGGCGTGCCGGCGCTGGCCGCGCTGAGTGTCGCCCACGGACTCCTGCCGCCCCACCCGGGACCGACTGGCTTGGTGCCCGTCCTCCGTGCCGACATGGGGCTCACGCTCCTCTACGGGGTCGTGATCGGCGTGCCCGCCATCGTCCTCGCCGGCCCGGTGTTCGCCCGCACCTTGGCCCGGGTCGCCGTCCGGCCGCTGGCCGGGCTGGAGACGAAGCAGCTTGCGGATCACGAGCTGCCCGGCGGCCTGGCGAGCATCCTCACGGCCCTGCTGCCGGCGGTCCTGCTGCTGGTGACCACGGCCGTGAGGCTCGTGCTGCCGAGCGTCATTGCCGCCGGGGGGCCATGGGCCGCGTGGGCCGCGGCCGCCGAGCCCTGGGTCGCGCTGGCGGCCGACGCCGACGTCGTGATGTTGCTCACGCTGGCGGTCGCAGCAGTGACGCTCGGGCTGCTTCGCGGCCGGTCGTTCGCCAGCGTCATGCAGACCTACGCCAGCGCCATCGGCGACGTGGCCTCGATCCTGTTGGTGATCGCCGGATCGGGGGCGTTCGGGGCCATGCTCCTCGAGAGCAAGGTCGACGCGACGGTCACCGGCCTGCTGCGCGACCTGCCCGTGAGCCCGCTGCTGCTCGCCTGGGTCGTGACCGTCATCATCCGGGCCTGCGTCGGATCGGCGACCGTGGCCGGGCTCACCGCCGCCGGCCTGCTGGCACCGCTGGCCGCGACCGGCGACGTCGATCCGAACCTCATGGTTCTGGCGATCGGTTCCGGCAGCCTGGCCTTGTCCCACGTGAACGACGCCGGCTTCTGGCTGTTCAAGGAGTACTTCAGCCTCTCGATCGCCGACACGCTCCGTAGTTGGACGGTGATGGAGACCATTGTGGCCATCGTCGGCCTGGCCGGCGTGCTGGTGCTCGACCGGTTCGTGTGACCTGACGTTCGGCCGGGGCGTCACGCCCGGGACGCGCTGGGACCGGCGGCCGCCCGGGTGACGAACATCTCGGCCTCGATGCCGGTGGCGGCCCGATAGGCGGTTCGCAGGTCGTTCATGATCTCCCGAGGCGCATCGTGCCCGACGTTTGCCATACTCGCCATCGCCGAGGCTGTGTTTCGGATAGTTCAACTATTCCCGCCCGCTTGTGCCCACGAAACCAGCGGTGTTTTGGTCACCCGCAGCGGCGGCGGGCGAACTCACGAGCCTGGGCACG
>JBIKND010000209.1:0-5918 GCA_044358905.1 Pirellulales bacterium
CGAATCGTCACCGTTGCCGGGAAGCCCGAGGCGCGAGCCGAGGGAGTGCGGATAGGTTCCGAGTGGAGCGACGCGTCTACCCTCAGCTTGCGCTTCGGGCTTCTGGGCAGAGGGCGTCACCCGCGTGCGACAGTCGCACGCAGCGGCCGGAGGCCGCGCCGCGTGCGCCGGGGCGTGGCTCGGATCGACGCCTCGTCGAGCCGCCACGCCGCCGCCGCCGCTGCGCGGCGGCCACGGTCGCCCGGAGGTGCGACCGCTTGCCCGGCTGGTCGCACTTCAGCTGCGACCACGCCGGGCCAAGCCTGCGGGGGCCAGGGATGGCCCCGCAGGCGTAAAGTCAGAAGTCGTACCACATCCCGATGCCGGCGCGGTTCTGGTTGTAGAACACGAACTCGTACTGCGGATCGGACCCGTAGAGATACTCGAAGCCAATGCGGAACAATTTCTCGCTCCGGGAGCCGCGCCACGCCCAGCCCGCCTGCACGCACACGTTGCCGCCCCAGTCGAGTTCCTGTCGCGACATGCCGTTGACGGCGAGGAACGGCGCTCCGTGGATGCCCGTCGGCTGGGCCTGGATCAGTTCCGTTCCCACCTGAAACTCCCACGGCTGCGAGCCGCCCGAGTTGAAGAACGACCAGCCGGCTTCGCCGTAGAGCCGGAGCCAGTCGAAGAGGTAGTACGAGTTCCCCCACACGATCGCATCGCGGACGTAGTTGACCCGCGGAAACGACGGATAGCGGAGCATCGCCTCGTCGCCGAGGTGCGCGCTGTTGTGGTAGTAGGCGAGCTTCGTCTGCCAGCGGCCCACGCCGTAGACCAACGGAATCCCGAAACGGTAATCCGCCGACCGCAGGTCGCGATCGTCCGCGGGATCGAGCCGCACGAACGCGGCACCTTCGACCTGCACCTCGAACCCCTGCGGATGCAGCACGGGATCGGAACCGTATCGCAGGACCGACGCCCGGCCGCCAAGCGTCGAGTCCCACATCCAGCCGTTGCTCACCGACGGGGTGAACGGATCCGGAGCGGAGTCGGAGTACCAGACCGTGCCCAGCCGCGGCTCCTTGGGACCGGCCAGGTAGCTGGTGTAGATCAGGTTGTTGGGCAGGATATGCCATGACCAGGGCCGCGGTGCCCACAGATCGTCGAAACAGTCCGGGGAACCGCCTTGCGGAACGGGGCAGGCCTCGGGGCAGCAGGGACCGGCCTCGTAGGGCGGGTCGAGCACGACGGGCCCTTGGGGCTGAACAGGCGGCAGAAACCGCAGTTCCGATGGCGCAGGAATCGCCTCAGCAACGGCCTCATCGGCGGCCCGTGACGGCAAGCCCGTCAGCGCCCACAGCACCGCGCCGGCCCACACGACTGCGGGCCGCCAAGGACGGAATCGCGGCACAGGAATGGGATGATGGCAGACCGCGCGCATGTGGCTCTCGCCGGCTGGCTCCGGGTTGCGAATCGACGCCGACGGTGCGACACTCTAGGCATCGGGACGCCGCCAGCCCCAGAGAGATCGGCACGGTGGCCCCGATTCCAGCACGGGTTCCATGCCGGTTTTCTGCCCGCGGTGTGCAAGCGGGAAACGGGGGCAAGATCGTGAAAGCATCGCGTTCGCCATCCCACCTGTCGTCACCAAAATGCCTGGAACTCGTTCCCGACGCGAGCCACGCCGCTTGCCTCGAGCACTGGAAGAGATCCAGCCGATTCGCGTAAGTGAACGACCCTTAAAAAGCCACTCGCGTGGGGTAACCTTCATGATTTCATCCGCCTTCGTCGTCCGTTTTTCGCTGGTCGCTTGCCTGCTGGCCGCCTTCGCAGGCTGCGGCAGTCCGAGCCAGCCCGCAGGTCCAGCTTCCGGGGCCGGCGCGAAGCGATTCGTGTTCGTCACCAACGGCGACGACCCGTTCTGGGATGCCTGCAACGCCGGCCTCGTCGAAGGCGCGAAGCGATTCGGCCTCGAGGCAAAGGGGCTGCGGGTGGTGATGGAGAAGAACAACGGCACCGCCCAGGGGCAGATCGAGAAATTGCGGCAGTTCGGCAGCCAGTCGGACATCGCGGGCGTGGCGATCTCCGTCATCCAGGCGGAGAACGCGGCGATCGTCGAGGAGATGAAGAGCCTCGCCGCCAAGGGGGTGAAGGTGATCACGGTGGACGGCGACGTGAACCGCGACACGTTCCGTGACGCCCGTTCCTTCTACATCGGCACCGACAACGTCGTCGGCGGCCGTCTGCTGGGCGCGGCGGCGAAGGCGATCCTGGCCTCCCGCGGCAAGCAGGACGGCGGCTATGTGCAGTTCGCCGGGTTCACCGACAACGACAACGCCCGGGCCCGGATGAACGGATTCAAGGAGGCCCTGGGGACCGGTTACACGGAAGTCGACCGGATGAGCGACGAAATGGATCTCGCGAAGGCCCGTGACAACGTCCGCACGGCGCTGGTCAATCGTCCCGACCTCGCCGCGCTCGTCGGCATCTGGGCCTACAACGCGCCGGCGATCGCCGAGGTCGTGCAGGAGCGCGGCGTCCGCGACCGCGTCGCGGTGGTCACCTTCGACGCCCAGGCGGCCGCCATCGACCGGATGGCCGCCGGCCAGATCGACGCCATGGTCGTGCAGAACCCGTTCGAGATGGGTGTGCGCACGGTCCGCCTGCTCACGGCCATGCACACCGGCGACGAGGCCACGATCGCGGAAATGTTCCCGAATCGCGGCAGCTCCACCGGCGACATCCACACCACCGGCCTGCGGCTCATCGTGCCGGACGCAGACGCCCGGGTGAAAGCCACCGACATCGAGATGCAGGGTTTCGAATACCTGCCACTGACGAAGTTCCGCGAGTGGCTCGCGTCCTACGGCCTGTCGAGCTCCTGATCCGCCATGCCCGAGCCCTCCGGTTCGCCGAATACTTCCCGCTTCCTGCGTCCCGGCGAGTGGGCGTTGCTGGCGGCGATCCTCGTCGCCGTCATCCTCACGGCGCTCGTCGATGCCAACCACAGCTATTGGTTCCGTCCCCTGGAAAGCCTGCGGGACATCGCCCGCAACACCGCCCTCCTCGGGATCTTCGCGCTCGGCGCCACCGTCGTGATCATCGCCGGTGGCATCGATCTCTCCGCGGGCTCGATGATCGCGTTGTCGGGCACGGTGGCCGCGACCACGATGCTCGCCCTGGCCCCAGCGGCGGTGCTCGGCTTCAAGCCGGTCGGCCCCGCGATCGTGGCCGTCGCCTGCATCGCCAGCCTGGTGGTCGGATTCCTCGTCGGTACGCTTCATGCGTGGCTGATCACGGCGGTCCGCCTGCCCCCGTTCATCGCCACTCTGGCCACGCTCGTGGGCCTGCGGAGCTTCGCCCGCGCGTTGTGTGAGAGCACGACGGCGGCCTTCACGCCCACCAAGAGCGCCTTGATCAACGTCTCCGACCCGCTCTTCAAGGCCGTCCGTGACAACGTCTGGATTCCGGTGGCCGTGTTCGGCGTGCTCGCGTTCGTGACCTGGCTGATCCTCACGCGCACCGTGCTCGGCCGGCATGTCCATGCGCTCGGGGGCAACGAGCAGGCGGCCCGTCTGGCCGGCATCCGCACCGACAACGTCAAGTGGTTCGCCTACTGCTTCGGGGCGATGACCGCGGCCCTCGCCGGCCTGTTCTACGTCGCCAACGAATCGGTCGCCGCCCCGGTGAACCAGGGCCGCGGCCACGAACTCAACGCCATCGCAGCGGCCGTCGTGGGCGGCTGCTCGCTCACCGGCGGTGTCGGCACGGTGCCCGGAACCGTGCTCGGGGCGATCTTCCTCCGCGTCGTGATCGACGCCGTGTCGAAGATCATCAAGACCGGCGCCGACGTCTACGAGGGCCTGATCGTGGGCATCGTGGTGGTGATCGCCGTCACGTTCTCACAGGTCGGCCAGCTGGCCAAGGGGGGCCGGCGGCTGCTACCGGGGCCGCTCGGCCTGTGCGCGATCCCCACGCTCGCGCTGCTCTGCGGGGCGGTCGTGGCGATGACGGCGAACGGCCGCGCGGGATTGGCCGCGGGCCTGGCCGCCCTCGTCCTCCTGGCGGTGGTGCGGGCCTGGGAGTCCCGCGTCGGACGGGCGCCGAGGCCGTCATGACCGCCGGCGCCGCCGACCTCGCGATCGCGATGCGGGGAATCACCAAGCGGTTTCCCGGCGTCGTCGCCCTCGAGGACGTCACGCTCGAGGTCCGACCCGGCGAACTGCGGGCGATCTGCGGGGAGAACGGCGCCGGCAAGAGCACGCTGATGAAGATCCTCTCGGGGGTGTATCAGCCGGACGAGGGCACGCTCGAAGTCGTTGGTCGTCGGGTGGCCTTCGCCGGCACCCGAGACGCCGAACGATCCGGAATCGCGATCATCCACCAGGAGCTGGCGCTGGTCGAGGACCTGTCCGTCGCGGCCAACGTGTTCCTCGGCCGCGAGCGGCGCACGCCCACGGGACTGATCGACGACCGCACGATGGAGGCCGAGTGCCGCCGCCTCCTGGCCCTGCTCGAGTGCCCTGTCGACCCGCGGGCCCGCACCGGCGGCCTGCGGGTGGGCGATCAGCAGCTCGTGGAAATCGCCAAGGCGTTGTCGCTCGACGCCCGGATCGTGGTCATGGACGAGCCCACCAGCGCCCTGACGGAAACCGAATCGGCGCGACTCGAGCGGATCATCGCCCGGCTCCGCGACCGCGGCACCACGATCCTCTACATCTCGCACAAGATGGACGAGGTCTTCCGGCTCGCCGACCGGATCACGGTGCTCCGCGACGGCCGGCACGTGCGCACGGTCGACTGCGTGGCGACGACGCCGACGGAGGTCACCGGCTGGATGGTGGGCCGCGAGATCGCCGGCCACGAGTTCCACCGCGCCGCGGCCCGCGGGCCGCGGCTCCTGGAGATTCGCGACCTCACGCTCCCCTGGCCCGAACATCCCCGCGGCTACCGGCTCGCGAACGTCAGCCTCGACCTCCACGCCGGCGAGATTCTCGGCGTCGCGGGGCTGATGGGGGCGGGCCGCACGGAGCTCTTGGAGACGATCTTCGGGGCTGGCGAGCCGACGTGGACGGGAAGCATGCGGCTCCGCGGCACGCCCGTGCGGTTCACGCATCCGGCCGAGGCCTGTGCGGCGGGCATCGCGATGGTCACCGAGGACCGCAAGCGGCTGGGGCTGTTTCCCGACCTGGACGTGGCCGCGAACGTCAGCCTGTGCAGCCTCCGCGAGGCGACCCGCGGCGGACTGCTCGATCGGCGCCGCGAGGAGGCGCTCGTCGCGGGCCCGATCCGCGACACCGGCGTGAAGACGCCCGGCCCGCATGCGGCGATCACCGGTCTCTCCGGCGGCAACCAACAGAAGTGCATCATCGGCCGCTGGCTGCTCACCAAGCCGGCGATCCTCCTCCTCGACGACCCCACGCGGGGCATCGACGTGGGCGCGAAGGCCGAGCTCTACCAGCTCATCGATCGGCTCTGTCGCGAGGGGCTCGGCGTGATCCTCACCTCGAGCGAACTTCCCGAGCTGCTCACGCTCGCGGACCGGATCGTGGTGCTGGCCGAGGGCCGGCTGACGGCCGAGTTCTCGCGGGCCGAGGCGACCGAACAGAAGATCATGCAGGCGGCGACGGGCGGGTGAGTCGGATTGGCTCATCCGCTCCGTTGGCGCGACCTGGACTCCTCCATCGATGCTCGCGGGTCGGGGTTGCCCATGCCCCATCGCCGGACGTTCGCTCCGGCCCTCCGGGCCTCCACTCTCTCGGAGGCGTCTGCGCTCCGCCATCCTCGGCTCCGCTGGCCGCCTACGCCGGCTCCTGGGGCATGGGCAACCCCTTCCCTCTTCCCGGGCGGGGCTGCCGGCAGCCCGGGAGCCGGGCTATGGGAGCAAGCGAAGCCAGGATGGCGAAGCGCAGCGGACATGCAGAGAGCGGCAGGCA
>JBIKND010000210.1:0-5899 GCA_044358905.1 Pirellulales bacterium
GCGCGTCCGGCGAGGGGGCGTGGGCAGCCCCGAGCCGTTTGGGCGAGTTGACCAGGTTCACACGAGACCTGCCCTGGGAGGCGGCAATCGCCGTGCCGAACAGGATTGCCTGGAGGGCCGAAGCGAACGCCCGGCGACGGGGCGTGGGCAACCCCGACCAGCGTCACGCGCAAGGTTCGAAGTTTGTGAGTGCGAGCCGTGTCACGCCGGTGGCACGGCGTACTCGTCGAGCAGCGATTCGATCCGGGCGAAGACCTCCGCCATCTGCTCCGCGTCGGGCAGGAGCGTGATCCGAAAATGGTCGCGGTAGGGCACGTTGAAACTCGAACCCGGCGCCACGAGGACGTGCTTCCGCTCCAGGAGGTCGAGCGCGAAGGCCTGGTCGTCGAAGCCTTGCACGCCGCCAGGCAGCCGCTCGGCATGCACCTTCACGAAAGCGTACATCGCCCCGCGCGGCGTCACCACCGAGAGCCAGCGGCTCCGCCGCACGGCATCGAGCAGGGCGGCGCGGGTGGCGTGCAGCCTGCCGCCCGGTCGCGTGAGGTCGAAGATCGACTGGTAGCCACCGAGGGCCGTCTGCACGGCGTACTGTCCCGGCACGTTCGAGCACAGCCGCAGCGAGGCGAGTAGTTCGACCGCCTGGATGTAGTCGCGGGCGTGCTCGCGCTCGCCCGAAAACACGAGCCAGCCGACCCGCAGGCCGCAGGCCCGGTAGATCTTGCTCAAACCACCGAAGGTGAGGCACAGCCCGCGGCGGGCGAGCGTCGCGGCGGGCACGAACTCCGCGCCGTCGTAGAGCATCTCGTCGTAGATCTCGTCGGCGCAGAATACGAGGTGCCGCCGCTCGGCGATGCCGGCCAGCCGCGTGAGCACCTCCCGCGAATAGACCGCGCCGGTGGGGTTGTTGGGATTGATGACCACCAGGGCCCGCGTCCGGTCGGTGACGAGCGCTTCGACCTCCGCGGGGTCGGGCACGAAGCCGTTCTCGGGCCGGCACGGATAGTGCACCGCCTTCGCGCCGTGGATCACCACCGAGGCCGTCCACAGCGGGTAGTCGGGGCTGGGCACCAGCACCTCGTCGCCGGGATTGAGCAGCGCCCGCATGGCGATCATGATCAGTTCGGAGACGCCGTTGCCGATGAACACGTCGTCGGCGGTGACGTCCATGACGCCCCGGTTCTGCTGCTGCATGACCACCGCCTCGCGGGCGGGGAAGATGCCCTTCTGGTGCGAGTAGGGATCGGCCTGGTGGAGGTTCTCCACGATGGCCACCCGCATCGAGCCCGGCATGCGAAACCCGAACAGGCCCGGATTGCCGATGTTGAGCTTGATGATCTCGTGACCCTCGCGCTCGAGTTGGTCGGCGCGGCGGGCCAGCGCCCCGCGGATCTCGTAGCGGACGTCGTGGAGATGCTCGGAGGCGCGGAGCGGGGGCAGGCTCATGAACTAACTCTACCACGCCACCGTCGGCCGGCGGCGGCCCGCCAGCCTCACCCGCGGCCGTCCTTGTCGAAGGCCAGCGCCGCCTGCAGCCGGTCCCATGGCAGCGGCCGCCAGGGCACGGCCTCCGGCAGCCGGCCCCGGTCGAAGCCCACGTCGCCCGGCGCGCCGCCACGGCTCTCGGCGGCCTCGAGCGCCCGATCGACCGCGCCCCCGAGCCGCTCCAGCCAGTCGGGCACCTCGACGCCGGAACCGCTGGCCACGCCGAGGAAGGTCTCCGCCTTCGCCTCGAACTCTCCTCCGGCGCCCGCGGGCCGTCCCGTGAACAGTTCCGCGACCGCGGGTTCGACGATCGACTCCAGCTCGTCTTGCTCCAGCGCCGCCGTGAACGGTCGCCGCACCCGGTCGCTCACGCTCGCCAGCCGCACGCTCCAGTGCGTCTCCAGGTCGGCGAGCCGCTGGACGAGGGCCGCGGCTGTGTCGCGGGTCTCGTCGCGCATCCTGGTCCGCCAGGCCGCGGCCGCCGCCACCACGCCGCGCCGCGCGAGCACACGGTGGGCCATGTTCACCGGCCGCAGCGTCCAGGCGATTCGGTCGTGCTCGGCCTTCACCCGCAGGAAGTCGAGGAGGATGTGCAGGCATTCCCCGCGGTCCGACTGGGTCGTGGTCGAGTTCCAGTCGCGATACTCGGCGTGGTTCTCGGCGATGCTCTCGAGCACCAGCCGCAGGCGGGTCGCGGCCTGCTTGAGCGGCAGCGTGCCGGAGGCCAGGTCCTCGAGCAGCCGCACCGGCCGGCGGGCGCGGGGCGTGTCGCCTTCGGGCTCGGCATCCGCCCGCTCGACGAGCTGCTCCAGGTAGTGCCCCACCCCGCCGCGGAGGATGCCGCGCAGCGACGCCGGGGCGAGCACGTGCTGCGTGAACAGTCCGGATCCGTAGTGCTCGATGAACTCCCGGATCACCGCGAACGCCTTGTCGTCCCGTACCTTTTCGAGCACCGACAGCCGCAACTGCCGCGCGTGGGTCATCCAGGTCTCGAGGAGACGCGGCACGAGCAGCGACAGGCCGTCGAGGATCCGCTCGGCCACGACCGCGTCGTCCGGCGGGCCGTCGTCACCGTCGGCCGTGGCGCTGACGACGATCCGCTCCACGAGCGCCGTCGTCGCCGCCTCGAACACCCGATCGAACTCACTGACACTCGCCGCCCCGCGCGGCCGCAGGCTTTCGAGATGCTTGGCCAGGTGCACCACGCCGGCCGTCTCTGCGACGAGGCCGAGTCGCGGCAGGCAGGCGGCCAACCGCTCCAAGAGCCGCTCCCGGGTGCGGGCGCGGACGATCCGGTCCGGCCGGCCGCCTCGCGACAGCGGCACATAGAGCACCGGGCGGCCCCGGAGCCGGGCCCGCACGACCTCCAGATCCAGCGTCGCTGCCGCGGCGTCGCCGCTCACCAGGGCGGCGAACAGCCGCCCCACCGCGGCCGTGGCCGAGCCTTGGCCGAGCCGCGGCGTCGGCGACCGCAGGTGCAGCCGCGCGGAGAGCATCCAGTAGGTCTCGGCCGCGTGCACCGCCGCCTCGATGAGCCGTTCGGCAGCACCGTCCCGCGCCCACCGCAGGCGGTCGTATTCCGTCGGGGGCATGCCGGGCGGCGGCTGTCGGTCGCGCACGGCGACCGTCGTCGCGGCGCGGACCAGCGCCCGTCGCAGCCGCCGCAGCGAGTGGCGCCAGCCGATCACGGAGTCGAGTTCCGCCTGCGTCGGGCTCGTGGCGGCCGCCACATCGAGGCTGCACCACACCGTGACCGCCTGCCGCACCAGCGTGCCGACGCCGATGAGAAACTCCGCCGCGTCCTCGATGGCCGCCAACCCGCCGGCCGTCGCCCCGCCCGGCGCATCGACGTCGATCATGCCGCCGTCCACGCCGTCGTCGGCCGAATCGCGCCACACCATCGACTCGTACGCCGCCGCCACGCTCTCCTCGCCATCGGGCTGTTCATCCGCCTCGTCGGCGTCGTCCCCGAGCCCGGCACGTCGTTCGCCCGGCTCGCGTCCCACCGCGACCGTCTCGATGAGATCGACGATAGCGCTCGTGTTGGCCTCGACGAGCTCCAGAAAACGGCGTACCCGCCCGCGGCCCTCGGCTGACGTGTCGGCGCAAGCCTGGGTCATCCACCGGCTCGCGGCCGCCAGCCAGACCGGACCCGAACGCTCGACTGCGTCTCCCTCCAGGAGCGACGCCCAGTGCACGAGCAGCCCCAGCGCGCCGTCGAGATCGCCCTCCCGGAGGAGCGCGTCGGCGGCCTCGGCATGCGTGCGCGGCGAACTGAAGGCGGCGACTTCGCGCCGCCAGAATCCGGGCGGCGGCGCCGCCGGCGCCGACTCGCGCCGGCGGTTGAGGGCCGCGATCACTTCCCGCGCGGCGTCGAACGCTTCGCGACCCGAGAGGTGCGGCACGCCCGACACGGTCGTCGTCGCGAAGCGGTCCCACCAGCCCGCGAGCCGCTCCAGCGATGCCGCGGCGCGGTCCGCCACCCGCGGCGGGCCCGTCAGACCGGCCTGCCGCCAGGCGGCGGCGTAGCCGTCGAGGATCGAGCCGGTCACGTTCACGAGATCGTCCACCCGCGGATCGGGCAGGCTCTCGCCGCCCGGCTCGTGGAGGGGAAACTGGCCCGACAATCCGAGAATGTTCCAGGGATCGACCGCGGCGCCGCAGCCGACCGCCCGCACCAGCAGATCGGCGGCGGCGTCGAGATCGTCGAGGGCTGCCGCGGCCGCGTCGGCCCGTCGCAGCGCCTGCTGCGCGGCGACGACCCGGCTGGTGATGCGGGCGAACATCCGCGCCGACGCCGCCGGCACGGCGGCCGCCATCCGCTCCGCCCCGTCGCCGCGGCCGATGCGGGCGAGCACCGATGCCAGGGCCACGCTCTCCACCTGCCGCGCCCGCCGTCCGGCGAGCACCGTGTTGATGTGCCGGCGCACGCCGCCGAAGGGCTGCCGCATCCGCTGCGCCTCGTCGTCGAGTCGGGCGCGATGCGCGTCCGGAAGCCGTGTGAGCAGCCAGCGGTAGAAGGCGTCGCGGTAGCCGGCGATGCGTGGCAGCAGTTCGGAGAGCGGCAGGCCGGCCTGCCGGGCGCCGGGGCCATGTCCCGACAGGCCGGAGGCCATGAGCATCACCCCGGCCAACACGGCCGACGCCTCCCAGCGGAAGTCGACGGCCGGCACCCGGGCGTCGTCGCCGGCGGCGGCCTCGGGCCAGGAGAGGATGCCGTCGAGCGTGGCCTGCTGCACGACCATGCGGCGGTAGTTTCCCTGGGCATCGATTCGCGCCGGGTCCCAGAGGCCGAAGAGATAGTTGGGTCGGCTGGCCGCCGGATGCAGGAAGTCGAAGGCCCGGGGATCGATCGCCAGTTCCTCGAGGAGTTCGAGATCGAAGTCGGCCTGCTGCACGAGCTCCGGCGGCGCGGTGCGGAGGATGTCGATCGCACCGGCGACGAGGCTGCCGTAGCGGCCGTGAGCCGGGCCCGCACCGGCCACATAGAGCGGCACGGGCCGCACCCGCTCGTGCCGATACGGTTCCGAGAGCCGACCGTTCTCGAGCACGGCCACGGGCCGCCAGCCGACGTAGTCGTTGAGCCGCTCGATCGCGCGGCCCGCGGCCTCCTCGAAATCGTCACCGCTGGTCGACGTGGCCAGCACGGCCTGTGCGGCCGCCATCACGAAGTACGGCCGCTCCAGACCGCCGGGGGGCTGGTGCTCGAGGAGGTCGGCGTGAAACCGGTGATAGCCCGGCAGGACGTGGTTGAAGACGGCGTCGAGCACCCAGCGGGCCTGCGTGGCGTCGCGAAAGGCCGGTTCGGCGGGCTCGAGTTCCCCGAGGCGTGCCGTGAGTTTCACCGCCAGCCGCGCGGCCGAGTCGGGCGACTCCACGACCATGCCGACGGCATCCGCCGGCTCGAGGCCGGCGTAGAGTTCGCTGCACGCCCGCCAGGCCGACGGGTCGAAGGCCCCCGACGAGAAGTTGAGGTAGCCGAGGACGAGCGCCGCGGGATCCGGGGAGCGGGCGGGCTTCACGTCCATCGGCATCGAGGGGCCGGTTCCATCTCGGGCACGGGGCAGGCGGCGCGCCCCGCGCACCGCGTCCAACCCGCGTGAGCGTAGCATTTTTGCGGGTCGTTTTTCGTGGGCTATCCTTGCGGGCACGGTTTTTTCCACCCGTTCCCTCCCCTGCCGCCGAGGGCATCCGATGGCCATCACGACAACCCTTCGCCGCGGCTGGGCTGCCGCCGTACTGGCCGCTGCGCTGACGGGCGTCGCCGGCGGCGACTGTGGCGGCGGCGGCTGCGGTGGACTGTCGGGCACGCCGGCGGACGAGTTCGTCGCCGAGCGGATGGGCCTGGTGCGGGAGTGGGTCGCACAGGTTCCGTTCGATTCCGCCCGCGCGGACCTGGAACATGTGGTGGTCGGCG
>JBIKND010000055.1:0-20276 GCA_044358905.1 Pirellulales bacterium
AAATGCGGCCCGCCCACGATTGCACAAGCCCGTTGGTATCGGAATCGTGAAACGTGACCGCCCCGACCACTTCGTTTGCCACGGCTGTTGATGCCGGGTCTAGGTCAATGTCGCCCATTACGTTCCGGGCGGCCGTGATGTAATCAACAGGGGTGTACCACTCGTTGTCGCCGCTATTGTTGGCGACGTGTGGGCGCTTCAGTGCGGCGGCTGCCTCTCCGATCTGCTCGGGAGTTGCGTCGGGTGGCAGAGCTTTCGCCGTAGACACGATCTCTTGTCGCGAAGCGTCGAGCGTGCTGGCGACGACCTCTTGCTCGATGCCCAGTTTCTCGACCGCCGCCGCAAACTCGCCGTCCCGACGAATAGTCTTTTCATTGACGCCGTGCTCTGCGGCTAGCTGCCCCGCTGAAATCCGGACATTTTGTCCGGATTTCGATCTGCCTCGCTTCTTAGTGCGATTGAATCTCCGGCCACGGAGCAGGCTCATTTGCTCAGGCGAAAGATTGCGCCGCCCTAACTGGTTTCTGTCGATCCAATCTGCCGCCTTATCCAGCCCGGTGAATGACAACTCGTGAATATCAAATGGAAGCCCTAGCCTTGTGCAGATTTCGTAACGGTTGTGGCCGTCAAGGATTGTCAACTTGCCTTGCCTGCCCCAGACAACAATGGGATCTCTTGCGCCGCCGTGCTCAACGATGTTGCTCTCGAGTTGCTCGCGTTCGTCCGCAGCCAGTGGCGGGATCATCGCGGCGAACGCCGGCTCGATCACTATGTCTTCGTAGGTCTGCACTCTTGCCTCCATGCGCCTCAGCCCTGGCCCGTCGCGCCTCACGACGGGCATCTCGATGTCGCCGGCCCGGATCGAACGGGCACCGCGCCTATCGCGGCGGCGGGCGTAGTCACTCGTCGCCGTCGCAGCACGCGTGGAACATTGCGACGGCCAAAGCAATCTCAGCCGCAATCTCGCCCGCCCTTAGCGGGCAGTTTCTGGCGTCACGGTCTGCCGCATCCAAAAACGCTGAGTTCAGGCACGGCGTCGGAAAGCCAGCACCGTTGCGTGCTGGTGGACGCTCGCCCATGGCCCAGCCTGCAATCCGAAACGGCTCTAGCACCGCGTCGCCCATGCCAGACCCTGCGTCTGCAAGGCCCGCCGCAAGCCTTTTCGCAGCGGCGACCAGTTGAGGCGTCCACGGTGCAAAATCTGCACTCGCAAAAACCTCCGCTGCAACGCCGGGATCACGAACGTCGGCGGCTATTAGCAATGCCGCCGGAGCCGCATTAACGTGCGAAATGCTATGCGGCTTGTCGTCCCACACAACTGGAAGATTCGCACTCGTAGCAAGTTGCTGAAACTTCTCTGCACGCTCGCCAATCGGCGTTTGCAGCAGAGCCGTGATGATATGCAGAGCCACGTCGCGATCTACTTCCGGCAATCTCAATATCCGCGTTTGCACTTTACTTTCTCCGTGCGTTCATCGTTCATCCCGTCAGCACCTCACCGCCGGGTGTTCGTTCGGCGCGCTTCCGCGTGCTCAGTCGCAATCGCCAGCCGCGCTAGTAGGTGCTCGATCACCCGCGCCGCCTGCTCCAACAGGAGCCGCTCGCGGTCTGGCGTGTCGTCGTCCCAGGCCCGGCCCATGAGCGTGTCCGCGAGCACGCGAGGGGCGGGCAGATCGAATGGCGGATCGTCTTGCGTGGCGTCCATGCGTGCGGCCCTCATCCCTTTGGCTGCTTGATGCGGGACTCGAGATACGCCGCCAGCAGATCGGACGGGTAACGCACCGATCCGGCCTCGCCGTCGTGCAACTTCACGAACGGCGGGCCAGTGCGATCCGCCGCCCACCGGGATAGCGTGCTGCAACTCACGCCCAGGTGCTCGGCAGCTTCAACTCGCGTCAGCAGCCTGCGTGACGTTCCCGGCAGCGGGGCCGCCGTGTTCTTGATCTTTGGCATCTTTGGTCGCCTCCATTCGCTGTTTCGCTCGCAGCACCATTTGTTGCGAACGATTGGCGAAGAATTGCGGCGACCTTGATTTCAGACAAGCACCCACGAAAAGGTTTTCGCAGCCGCTAGCGGATAAGAATCAACGGCTAGCGGATGAGAATCACGCTGCCTGACGAGCGATGGAAACACAGCATGCCGCGCGATGGCAGCCGGCGTGGCGACTTGGAATCTACTGGCGTGCCACTACCGTCGCCGCGCTCTTTTCGCAGGCTTCGCTGGCGTCGGCTTCGCCGGCTGCATCAACCGATAGACCGTAGCCACAGAGCAGCCCAATTCCTTGGCGATCTCTGGCACGTCCATGCCTTGATTGAGCAGCGCCTGCACTCGGGCCTGTCTGTCCTGCTTGCGGTTGGCTTGGGCGATGCGCCCTTTGTCAGCGCCTGCGGAGCGTGCCGCTACGATTGCCATCGCTTCGTCGTTGGCCTTCAACTCACGCTGATAACGAACCACGGCAAGCACGAACCCTACGCGAATCGCCTGCCGCAGATCCAAAACCATCTGCCTTGCGATTGCCTTGTCAGGTAGGGGCGAAGTTAAGCCGTCAATCAGTTGATCTACGTCTGGCGGAACCGCAGCACGAAACTCCAATGCGCCCTGCTGTGCCCGTGTTTTACGATCCACAGGCGGCAGCGGCCTGACGAGTTTCAACACGTTGGGATTTCGCTTGCTCATTTCTTGTCCCCCGCTTCCTGCAATCGAGCCTCGACGATCTCGGCAGCCGTTCGTGCCGCTTTCGTGTCTGCCCTGGCGTACACCGCCGTGGAGTTGTGCGACTTGTGGCCCAGCAGCTTGCCCACCGCAGGCAGCGGCGCACCGCCTTGCGTGGCCCACGATCCTGCCGTGCGCCGCAGATCATGGATTCGCACGCCGTCTAGCGGTGCGTTGTCCTTCACACGGTTCCACGCATGGTCGAGATCCGCGATGCACTTTTTGGGATCGTCCCGCATAGGGAACACCCATACGCTCGCCGGCTTGCCCTTGTGTTTCGGCGTGGCATCCAGCCGCTCGCGGAGAATGTCAGCCGCCGTATCGGTGAGCGGCACCAACTGCGGGTCGCCGTTCTTCGTCGTCGGTACCGCCCACGTCGAATCAGACTCCCGCAGATCAAGATGCGCCCACTTCATTTCCCGCAGGGTTGATGCACGCACGCCGGTGAGAATCAGCAGCCGCCAGAAATCCCGCCACGGCTGCGGCTCGGTTGCCGCGTAGGCGAGTACGCGCCCGGCCTCCGCCGTCGTCAGGTGACGCTCGCGGGATGGCACCGTGTATTTCTTGATGCCCCGCCCAGTAACGGCGTCGATGGTCGGATTAGGGCGGTCCCAGTTTCCTTTGCGGGCCGCGTGGGTGAATAGATTGCGGATCACCTGCACGAGCCGATTGGCCGTCACCGGCTTGTCGCGGAGTTTGCGGTGCAGATCGGGCACGGCACGCGCGAGGTAGTGCAGCGTCTTTTTGCCGTAGGGCTTCCCCACGTGGGCATTGAAAAGGATTTTGTAGGACTCAACCGTGGATGCCGCCGTAGGCTTGCGACCGGCCACGAACTCGCCGCTTTGAACGTCTGCGACATACGCTTTCCACGCATCCGCGATAGAGACTCCATCGGTGCGAACACGAACCGGCTTCGCCGCCGCCGTCGTGTCACCGCCGGCCAACTTCAACGCGGCCTCGCGAGCCTTGGCTACACGCATCGCCAGTGCGTCACCAATGCGGGTCTTTACCTTGCGGCCCTTCGCCTTGTGGATGCGGTAGTAGGTGCCGCCGCTAGACGATGCCCGCAGGTACAGCCCATGCGGGCTGCCGGAATCTCTCCACAACCGGCGGCCCTCGGCGTCCGTGGCGACCCTGCCCGCAGCCACCAACCGGATCACCTCCTCGACTCGGGCCTCGGTGAACGGAAAAGCCTTGTCGTCTGCGATGCTGCCCACGATTCCACCTCGTGCCTTGGGTACCCCGCTGGGCACCCCGCGTTGGGTACCCCGTCGAGGTGCGACGGAATGAGAACGCACGATAACGCACGGGGAAATGTGGGTGCAATCGCACCTTGAAAAACAGGCATTTCCAGCGTTGCGAGAATCGCAGAAACGCCACGTTTTCAGCGGCGAAAACGCGATAAAGAGGCGGCTAGGCGGGGAAGTTTCCAGTGTCGCCGCTAGCCATTCGCTTACCCTCCGGAAACGATCCGTCGATATCGAAGAATCGCAACCGATGTCCGGAGTTTACCCTGCCTCGAGCGGGCAGGGAACGCCGCTGCCATCAACCGGCCGCGGCGCGCCGGCCGCGACGGCAAAACGGCCGATCCCGTGGCACTGAGCGGATGGTAACCTCGCAGCCCGCGGGCGGCGTCGTGACGCCCGATCCGCCGGGGCCACACCGCCGGCGAAACCATGGCGCTGACAACGCCCAACCGTCTCCCGAGAGGGTCTCCCATGCCCATGCAAACCGATCACGTCGGCTCGGCCCCCAGCCCGGCACACCCGACCCGCTGTCGGCCGCTCCTGGCGGCCGTTGCCCTGCTCGCCGCTTGTCCGATCGCCGGCCGCGGCGAGGACCTGTTTGACGGCCGGACCTTTGCCGGCTGGAGCGGCGACACGGCGGCGGTCTGGCGGATCGAGGACGGTACGATCGTCGCCGGGCATCCCGACCGGCCCGCCCCACGCAACGAGTTCCTCGCCACCGACCGGCGGTTCGGTGATTTCAAACTCCGGGTCGAATATCGCGTCGACTGTGGGGCCGACTGCAACGCGGGCGTGCAGTTCCGCACGGTGCGGATTCCCGACCATCACGAGGTCATCGGCTACCAGGCCGACATCGGCCCCGGCTTCGAAGGCGGCCTGTACGACGAAAGCCGCCGCAAGACCATGCTCGTCAAACCTGCGGCCGACAAACTGGCCGCGGCCTTGGCGAAAGCCCGTGACGGGTGGAACGAGTACGTGATCCGCTGCGTGGGCCCGCGGATCCAGTTGGCGATCAATGGCGTCGAGACCGCCGACTACATCGAGGCCGATGCCTCGATCCCACGCGAGGGTGTGATCGCCCTGCAGATCCACGCCGGCATGCGGGGCATCGTCCGCTACCGCAACATCCGGATCACCGAGTTTTCCCCGCTGCTACGCAGCGACTTCCGCCTCGCCCCCGACGCCGAGGGCTGGCACGGATCGCCACCGCCCGATGCCTTCGCGGGAGAGATGGTCCGCCTAGCCGACGACGCCGACGAACATGGCGTGCGGATCACGAAAGGGATGCTCAACTCGCCGAAGTTCCCGGTCGAGCCGTTCGCCTACTACCGAATCCGGCTTCTGGCCAAGGGGACCGATGGCGGGCATTGGGCCGTCTCGTTCCTCGATGCCGACGGCAAGGAGATCGTGGCGGACGTCTACGACGCGATCGATCCGGCGCCGGCATGGCGGCCTTGCGAACTTTGTTTCCGCGGCCATCCCGACGCCGACACGGCGCAGATCCTCCTGCGGCGCAACTACAACTCCGCTGCTGCGGCACCACTGGAAGTGAAGAATCTGCGTGTCGACAAGATCACCGCCCCCGAGGCCGCCGCCTGGGCGGCCGGCCTGGCCGCCCAGTGCCCGGTCGTGCGATTCGAGCCGCCGGCCGACCGCTGGCGGCACATCCCGAAGTCGATGGCGAAACTCGCCGCGGGAGACCGGCTGCGGATCGTGATGCTCGGCGACAGCATCTGCAACGACACGTCGAACTCGCTCTACGAAACGCTGCTCGCCGAGCGGTATCCGGGAGCGCGGATCGAGGTGGTGACCAGCGTCCGCGGGGGCACTGGCTGCCGCTACTACAAGGACGAGAACCGCGTCCAGTCCTACGTGCTCGACTACCGTCCCGACCTGGTGATCATCGCAGGCATCAGCCACGGCTTCGACGTCGAGGCGATGCGGAGCGTGGTCCGTCAGATCCGAGCCGGGAGTGGCTGCGAGATCCTGGTGCTGAGCGGAGCCGTCGCCCCGTGGCATGTCCTCGAACCGGCCTTTCTCAAGGACCGAAACGCCGGGCCGGCGCTCGACCAGATGGAGCAGTTCGACGGCGCGTTGGCGGAGATATGCCGCGCGGAGGGGGTGGAGTTTTTCGACTTTCGCCGGGTCTGGGACGACTATCTGCTGCGGTCGCACGAACCCTACGAGCACTTCGCGCGGGACGCCATCCACGCCAACGGCCGGGGCAAGGCCATGCTGGGGCGGATCCTGGGACGGTATTTCGCCCCACAGACGCCGCTGGCTCCGGCCGTCGCCAGCCCCCGCTGATCGTCAGAGTCGCTTGATTTTGAAGCTACGGAACTCAACCGGGTCGTTGTGGCCCGAGAAGCCCACGTGGCCGCGGGTGCGGTCGAGCCCCTTCGGCGGATGGGCGATCGCCTTCCGGTCGAGCGTCGCCAGATCGACGTCGAGGATCTTGGTGCCGTTGAGCGTGACCTTGATCCGCTGCCCGCGAACCTCGATCTCCTCGAAGTTCCATTCGCCCGCCGGCCGCAGATAGCCGTGCTTGGCGCCCACGCAGTGATAGACGCTGCCGTGGTACTGGTAGGGCTCGAGGAGTTTCCCTCCCGCGGCGGCCTGCCGGGCGTTGTAGCCGTCGGAGTCGAGCACCTGGATCTCCAGGCCGTCGGCCGCGGCGTGGCCACCGAGCGGCGTCCGCAGGGCGATGCCGTTGTTGCCGGCCGGCGGGAGGCGAAACTCGCAGCGGATCAGGCAGTCTTCGTATTCGTCCGCGGAGAGCAGGTCGCCTGTCTTGCCCGGTTTGCAGCGGATCGCGTCGTCGTGGATCTCGTAGGCATCGACGGCTCCCCGCCAGTTGGCGAGATCGCGACCGTTGACCAGTTCCACGAATCCCTCGGCGTCGCGGGATGCCAATTCGCGGTCGGCCTCGGCCGGCGGGATCTCCCGCAGGAAGACGTTCCGCCAGCGGATCTCGCTGCCGTGCGTCTGCAGTTGAATCGGACCGCGGAGCGGCACAGGGTCCGGCATGAATCCGGCCGGCCGTGGCTCCGGGGCCTTCCGCTGGCGGGCGAAGAAGTTGTCGAGCGGCGCGGCGTCCACCACCATTTCGCCGTTGAGCCAGACCGTCACCTGCTCGCCGATCATCTTGATCCGCAGCGTGTTCCACTCGCCGAACGGCTTGTCCATCCGCTTGTGGGGAAACTTCCCGGTGCCGGTGTTGTTCCACAGGCCGCCCGAGCCCTTGTCGGCACCGAGCGGAAACTTTTTCTCTTCGGTCCAGTCCCAGATCTGCACCTGGGGAATGCCGCGCAGATAGACGCCGCTGTCGCCGAGCGGTTGCATCGCATATTCGACGAGCAGTTCGAAGTCACCATAGTCGCGGTCGCTCGTCAGATAGAGACCGCGGCCGTCGTTGACGAGCACGCCGTCCACGACCTTCCAGTGGGCCTCCAGGTGGTCGCCCGCGTCGCGGCCCTGCGCGTCGGTCAGTCCGCCCGCGATCGACTTCCGCTTGTAGTCGGCCCGTTCGGCTTCGCTCATCCGCTGCAGGTCGGCCGGATCGCGGGTGCCCCACCCGTACCAGCCGGCGAGGTCGCGGCCGTTGAAGAGCGTTTCGAACCCCGCCGGAGCGGCCGGCGACTCGGCCGCGGCGATACCTCCGAGCACGGCGCGGGAGATCAGCAACGACATACAGGCGGCGCGGACCGACATGGGGCCTCCACAGGGCGAGAGGTCGAAAGCGACTCGCCGCGAGTTTATCGCGCCGCGCCTTCCGCACGGTGACAGTCCCCGTCGGTCGCGGTATCCTTGCTTCCCGAGTCACGGCTCGCCCACCTCCCGCTGTCCCGCCCCGCTGCGATGCACGATCGCGGATCCCACACCCGACGAGCGGTGTTCATCCTCCTGGCGGGCGGGGCGTGCTGCGGCGTGACCGCACCCATCGTCGCCGATGAGCCGCCGGCGGTCGCCGTGTTCGCAGACGGCGAAGAAGTCCGCGGGCCGGTGTCCAACCTCGCCGATCCCGCCAAGGCGGCCGTGGCGAAGCGGCCGCTCTTCGCCGCCGGCAAGCCGGTGCGGTGGGTGCGAATCGGCAAGCCGGATGCGGTCGTTCCGGACGCATTCGTCGAGTTCGACAACGGCGACCGCCTCCCCGGCACAGTGATCGGTCACGATCCGGAGGGCCTCGCCTGGGAAACGCTGCCGGCTGCGGCCCAGCCCATGAAGCATCCCGCATCCCACCCCGCCGTGCTCACCGTGGCCGGCACCGGCGACGCGTCCGGCGGCGCGACGCGGGTGGCCAAAGATCGCACCGCGGCCGAGACCGGCACGATGCAGGTGCGCCGCGACCGCGTGCGGCGCGTCGTCTGGAAGCGGACGGCGGACCGCCGATACAGGCCGCGGACGATGTTCCTGGCGGATGGCGGTGTCGTGACGCTCCGCAGCCTGCGCTGGACCGACGAGGGCGTGATCGCGTTGCTGGAGGACGGCACCACCGAGCGGCACGGCTTCGAGGCGATCGCCGAGCTGCACCTTCCATCCCGGCCCGACCCCTGGGACGGCTGGTTCGAGTCGCTCGTCGACGATTCCGGCGTCGTGAAAGCCGAGACCCGCGTCGGGATCCGTGTCACCACACCGCGCTCGCGGTGGAGGGCGGCGCAGGGGACCCCCGTTCCCATGATCATGACGCAGCCGTCGTGGAGCCTGCAGCCGCTGTTCCTGGCGGCCGCAGCCGTCTCCAAGCTCATCGTGTTCGACTCCACCGAGGCGCCGCTGTCCGCGATCGAACCAACCAGAGTGACGCAGCGTTCGCCGTTCGGCTCGAGTTGGACGTGGCAGGTCGACCGCAACGTGCAAGGCGGGCCGCTCGCGCCTGCGGGGCTCCCGGCCGGCTGGGGCTACGGTGTGCAGGCGCGGACGGAATTGGCGATTCCGCTGTGCGACGGCGTGCAGGCGTTTCGTGGCCGCGTCGGACTCGACCGGGCCGCGGGCACTGGTGGCTGCGTGCGGGCCGCGCTCCACCTGGAAAACGCGGGAACCCCCGCGCTCTGGTCGAGCGAGGTGCTGGTCGGATCGGGCACATGCGCCGATTGCGGCACCGTCGCGCTCACCGGGGCGAACGGTGGCCGAAAGGCACTGGTGCTCGTCGCCGACGACGCCCACCGCGACCGGCCCGCCGGGGCCGACCCTTTCGACATCCGCGACGTCGTGGATTGGTGCGATCCGCTCCTCGTGCTCGATCCGGCGGCGGTGAAGGCGCAGGTTGCCACGCGCCTGCCGTTCGTCCTCCCGGCGTGGACGGGCTGGACGGCGACGCCGGCTGCCGGCGGCACGGTGCGGGTGGTGTCCGCGATCGATTCGAGCGTCGGCTCCGAGCGGGCCGGCTGGGCGGCGGCCACGGTGGCCGAAGGCGGCCCGCTGCGACTGCTCAGGGAGTGGCCCGCCGTGCGGCCGCAGGACACGCACGTGGTGATCGCCGTGAGCGCCGTCGGCAAGACAGCCGGCGCGATCGACGTGCGGGTCGATGGCTGGCGGTGGCAACTGCCGTTGCCCGAGCGGTCCGACAAACCGCCGGTGGTGCCCTTCGTGCTCCCGCTCGCCGGCCGGGCCGAGGGACCGCTCGCGGTCGAGATCGTAGTGCCGGCCGGGCTCGCCCTGCACTGGCACGCCCTCGGCCTCACGGGCGAGCTCGACGGGGGCTCGTCCCTGAAGATGGAGTCGATCGCAGGCTCGAAGGCACCTGACAGCCGGCTGCCTCTCACGAACGTGACACACCTGTTGCGCGAGCCGGACGCGGCCGCCAACACGGCCCGCAAGACGATCGTGGGCACACCGGCGGGGCAGGGAGGCACGCCATGAGGGGAGCCGATGCTCGCGCGGCGAATGCCACCCGGCCCGCGGCCAAACCGACGAAGCGAAGCGGCCGCGATGACACCGATCGGGCGGCGGTGGAGGCGGTGGTCGCCGCGCACCAGAAGATGGTCTACGGATTCCTCCGCGCGCGGCTGGCCGACGCGTCCGCCGCCGACGATCTCTGCCAGGAGGTGTTTCTACGGTTCCTCACGAGCCGGCCGCTCGTGGCCAAGGGCTCGGGTGAGACATCGGCCTGGCTCGTGGGCATCGCCCGCAACGTGCTCCGCGAGCACGCCCGTCGCTGGGCCCGGCGCCGCGAGGTGAGTTGGACCGAGCTCTGTCTCGATGTGGAGTCAACCAGCGGCGATGCGGCCGCCGACACCGACGATCGCCTGGCCCGGATCCCGGCCTGCCTCGAAGGGCTGGGCAAGACGGCCCGCACCGCCCTCGACCTCCACTACGGGGAGCGGCTGCGGCTCGCCGAGATCGGCCGCCGCTTCGACCGCTCGGAGGGGGCGGTGAAGCTGCTGCTCTTCAGGGCCCGACAGGCCGTGCGCCGCTGCCTCGATGCGGGGCGACCGATCGCCGAGGAGGCCACGCATGAGTGACGACCACGACCTGCTCGACCTGATCGAGCAGACGGCCCTGGAGGCACTCACGCCGGAGCAGTGTGCCGCGATCCGCGCGGCAGCCGCGGCGTCCCCCGCGATCCGCCAGGCCTGCCTCGAGCGGATCGGTCTGGAGGAGCGGCTGGCGGCGACGCTCGGCCGGCCGCTGGTGTCGGTCGACGATCTGCTGGCCGACCGGCGGCGAATCGCCGAGTCGCGAATCGCCGGCCGCTGGCTGGCACCTTTGCTCCTCGCCCTGCTGGTGGCGGGCGTGGCCGCGGCGATCGCGTTGCGGCCGCGGGCTCCGCGTGAGGCGGAGGTCGCCATGGCTCCGTATGCGGCAGCCGTCGATACCGACGCGGCCGATGGTGCAGCAGCCCCTCCGGGCGAAGCGCGCGAGACCGCGCCCGCCGACGCAGAGGCCGCCGAGCCGGATGCGAAGCCGGCCGAGCCTGCGCAGCAGGATGCCGCGGAGGCGAACGCCGCCAAGGCACCGGCGCAGGAGGCTCCGCCCCAGCCCGCAGCCGCCCCGTGGGCGGCTGCCCTGGCTCCGGACGCCCCGGAGCCGGCGCTCGACGTCTTGTTCCGGCCGTTGCCGCTGCGGCAGATGATCGACCGGGCTGCACTGGAGACCTGGTTCGCACCGCTGCCGGGTACGACGCCGAAGTTCGAAGCGACGCAGGTTGCACCGGCGACACAGTTGACGACGATGACCGGCCGCTTCCGGCTGGTGCCGCCGCTCCGCGAGGGCACGGCGCTGCGGCTGCTGGTGAGCAGTCCCAACGCGCTGCGGATCGTGGCCTGGTCGGGGAACTCGGGCGCGGTGATCGAGCCCGAAGGCCGTCCCGAATTCTGGCAGTGGTGCGGATCGGTGCTGTCGCGGCCAGCGGCGGACAGGCCCGCCGATGCCCGCTGGCTTGCCAGCGCCTCCAACGGCCGCGGCCCCCGCTCGGGGGCAGGATGGAGTCATTTCGTTCCATTCACGGGAATCCTCGAACTGCGATTCACCGAGGGCATGCTCGTGCTGTCACGCGGCGAGGTGCGTCTGGTCGAAGTGCCGCTCCCCGCGGCGCCCGACGAGGTGCTGGTCGAAGGGTTGATGACCATCGGCGGGCTCGAACTCGTGCGGTCCGTCCCGCCACCGCCGCTCCCGGAACCGCCGCCGGCCACGAGCACGTGGCGGCCGGCCGAACTGGCGTGGGAGGGCACGGGCGCGACGACCTTGGAGAAGCGGCCCGATGGCGGCGTGCGGCTGGCCCAGACCGAGGCGGCCCCGAAGACTCCGCTGATCGCGACCTGGAACCTGCCGCCCCCGGAGTTCGGCCCCCGCGAACTCGTCGTGCGGCTCGACGACTTCACCCCGGGCACGGGCGTGTTCTTCGGCGGCCCCGACGGCAGGCAGATCATCTGCGGTTTCGTCGCGCCAACCGCAGGCGGCCCGCCCGATCGCCAGGGCAACCTCTTCTCGACGTGGTCGCGAGACAAGAGCCCGCTTACGGCTGGCGACCCGAAGAATCTTGGGTATGCCTTCGCCCCGCGGCCGGTCTGGCTGCGGTTCCAGGTGGGCGACTCGCTACTGACCGTCTCCTGGAGTGGTGACGGCCGCCATTGGGCCCGCCTCCGGCACTACCCGCAGGTCTGGACGGCCGCCAAAGACGCCGCGATCAGCAGCGTCGGCCTGTTCGTGGGAGCCCATCCCGGACGGTCGATCACGCTGGCGGAGGTCGCCGTCGCCGAACTACCCGCGATCGCTCGGATTCTCCCGCGGGATCTCCTGCCCGCCGTGAACGGCGCGGTCGTTCCTGAAACGAATGCCAAACGGTTCGGTGAATGGGTGGCGGCCACGTTGAAGCAGAAGCCCGAAGGCGTGGAGCAGAACCGCTGGCTCGCGGCCGCCGCGATCCGGTGCCTCGCCACCGGCCGCACCAACCTGACGCAGGAGCTGTGCTCGCTCGTCTGGCAGTACGCGCGGTCGCTCGACCTGCCGCTTGTCGAACAACTCGACCTCTGCGACGACATCCAGCGGCTGATCCCAGGGCCGATGAATCAGCACAACGGCTTGATCGGCTGCATCCACACCGTCGTGGCCCGCGACCAGGCCGACCGAGGGAACGTCGCCGGTTTCCGGCAGGCCTGGCTGCGAATGCAGCAGGCGGCCGGCGACTTCTCCCATCTCATCTCCTTCGGTGAGCAGGTCGATCCGCTCGGTGTCCGGTCCTTCCTCACGCATCGCTTGTTCGTGACCGGCCCCGCCGACGCGTTGCGGGCCGAACTGGACCGGCGGCAACTCTACGACAACGACGCATCACCGCTCGCGGCCGCGATCGCCGGCCGGTCGGATCAGGGCTCTCCGTTGGTCATCGAAACGCCGAACGATCTGTACAACGCGGCGGTCGCTTTCGACAGTGCGATCACTGCCGGAGACTGGGCCGACGCCCAGCGTGCCATGGCCCGGTTCACCGCGGCCGTCGCGCTAGAGGCCGACCTTCAAGGTCTCGTTCCCGATCCGCGGGACGGTGAGCGGCTCGTGTCGCTGCCGCGGATGATGGCCGACGCACTGGCTGGTGACACAGGCTTCCGCGAGTTCATGCTCCGGGAACAGTCCGAACGCGGACGACTGCGGGTGCTGCAACTGCGGGCAGATGGCGACGCAGCGGGCTTGGCCAAGGCCGCGGTCGAGTTCCAGGGCACGCCGGCCGCAGCGGAGGCACACGAGTGGCTCGCCTTGCGGGCCCTCTCCGCCGGCGCGTTCACGGACGCCCGCTGCCGGGCCGAAGCCGGGCTCCAGTGGGCCGCCCCCGACGCCCGCGACCGTCTGATCACGATTCGGACCGTGGCCGAGTCGCTGGCCGGCGGCCCGGTGACGGCCGTGCCGAAGACGACCGGGATGGATGGCGTGCCGGCCGCCGAAGTGGCCGCGGTCGTCGCGGCCGCGGCCGACAGCGCCGGCCCGCAGGCCGCAAGACCGGTTGCCCCCGCGGCCCTCGAGGCCGTCAAGCGGCTCGACCTGGGCCCGGCCGGCCTGCAGCCCGGCAACCCAATTTTTCCCGGCTCGTGGGGCGGGCCCATCGGGGAGCGGTTCGTGAAGTTCTTCCAGACACCGCCGCTGTTCCGCGGCCGGGTTGATCACGCGGCCGAGGAATGCTCGTTCACGTCCACGCCGGACCGGCTGCTCGTCAACAATCGCGTGGAGATGCTAGCCGTCGATCCCGCGACCGGCGCGGAACAGTGGCGGAGCCCCACCGGCCCGAAGCCGGGTGTCCTGGCCAGCTATGGCCTGGTGCCGATGCGGGCCACGTGCGACCGTCGGCATGCCTACGTTCGGCGTCTGGCCGCAGGCCCGTCGCCGACCCTCGCCGCCGTCCGGCTGGCCGACGGCTCGCTCGCCTGGGAGACACCGGCCGCGAAGGGATCGACCTTCGTGTCCGATCCGGTCCTGGTCGTCGGCACGCTTTGGGTGTGCGAGGTGACATCGGGGCAGTTCGAAGACGGTATGTCACTCGTGGCGATCGACCCCGAGACCGGGGCCCGTCGACAGCAACACACGATCGGCCGCCTGGCACGGGGCTGGCAGGTGAACACGACCGTCAACGGCAGCGACCGCGTGCAGGGTGACTGCCAGGTGACGACGGCGGACGACCGGCTTTATGTGGTGGCTGCGGGGAGCGTGCTGGCCTGCGACGCCGATGGCCGTCCCGTCTGGCTGCGGCGGCAGCCGTGGGTGGGGCCAGACGCCGACGGCTGGTGGTGGCGGCAGGCGCAGACGCCGCCGCTGGTGCATGCGGACACGCTGTTCGTCGTCCAGCCGGGCGTGCAGGCAGTGACGGCGATCGACGCGCGGAGCGGCCGACTCACGTGGCGAGTACCGCTGCCCGGGGTGCGGCGGCTCGTCGGCCTGGCCGGCGAAGGCGACGCGGCGCGGCTCGTGGTGGAGACGGCCGACGGCATCGTCGGCATCGAGCTGAAACGCGGCGCCGGGCGGATGCTCCTCGAAGCCCGCGACGGCCCCGGCGACGCCTGGCTGGGAATCGGGCCGACGCGGCTCATGGGGGCCGCCATTGCCGCGCCCGATGGCCATGCGATCGCGGCGGTGCAGCGGCGCCGGCCAGAGCCCGGGAAGCCCGACGTTCTGGAGGTGGCGATCCTTTGGATCGACGTCGTCTCCGGCGCGATCGTGCACACGGCCGAACTGCCCGCCCTCGCGGGAAACCCGCCTTGGGCCGGCCCGTTGGCATCCGCCGGAGGCAGCCTCTGGCTGCTTGCCCACCCCAACCCGACCGACCTGCGGCGGTCGCTCTGGCAGCTTGCCCCCCAAAAGGCGCGCTGACGCCGCCTCGGCGGCCACCGGGTGGCGGTTCGCGGGCATATGATGACGTTTGTCGGCGGCAAAGCAGGCTCCCGGTAACTTTTGCCGGGGTTACTTCATGGATGGGTGTCTCCGTCTCGCCTGGCAACGTATGTCCCGTCTCCCCCGCCAATCATGCCTGCGGATTCTGACGGCTTGCACGATGGCCGCGGCGATGGCTGGTTCCGCCGTCCGGCTTCCCGCGCAGCCGCCGGCGGAGGAGTGGGAGATCACGCCGCAGAGCGAGGCCGCCATCGAGAAGGGGCTCGCCTTCCTGGCCAAGAGGCAGGGGGCCGCGGGCAACTGGGGGATGAACGATCTGGGCCTCGTCGCCACGGGCGCCTTGGCCTTCATGGCCGCCGGCCACACGCCGGGTGAAGGTGAATACGGGCCGACCGTTGAGCGGGCGCTCGACTACGTGATCGCCAACGCCAAACCTTCCGGCCTGCTCAACATGAGCATCCCGCAACGAGACATGTACAACCATGGCCTGGCGACCTTCGTCCTCGGCCAGGCCTACGGGATGACCAACGATCGCAAGGTCGGTGCCGCGCTCGACAAGGCTCTGCGGGTGATCGTGCAGACCCAAGGGCCGATCGGCAGTTGGGACTACCAGGCCCGGCCCCAGGACGGCGACTTGAGCCTGTGCGTCATGCAGGCCAAGGCGCTCCGCAGCGCCACCGACAGCGGCTTCGAGATTCCCCGGAAGACGATCGAGAAGGCGATCGCGCGGGTGCAGTCGATGTACCTTCCCAAGCACAAGGTGAAAAACCAGGGCGAGGCGAAGATGCGCGAGGGGCCGGGGCAGTTCACCTACAGCGGCGGCGGCGGTGACACGCCGGCGATGGCGGCCGCGGGGGTCGTTTGCCTGCAGGAGTTCGGCAAGTACGACGACTGGCGGATCGCCAAGAGCATGGAGCGGGTGACAGGCGAGATCGCCCGTGCCAAGCTCCCCAATAAGCAGGGCTCCGGTGAACTCCCCTTCGACGCCTACACGCTCTACTACGTCGGTCAGTCGCTCTATCAAGTGGGCGGCCAGGGCTGGAAAGACCACTACCCGAACCTGCGGGACCGGATCATCAAGGGCCAGCGGCCTGACGGCGGGTGGGTGGGCGGCCGGGTCGGCGGACCGGACGGCGAGGTCTACGGCACCGCCGTCGCCGTGTTCGTGCTCGCGATCCCCTACCGCTACCTGCCCATCCTCCAGGAAGCGAAGGTCGGCGTCCTCGCCGGCCGCTGACTCCGACCCCGGCACGGATGGCACTCATGATTTCGTTCCTGCCGGGCGGTGAGTGGCTCGCCATCGCCGGCCTTGCGGCCGCGGCCGGGCCAGTCCTCATCCACCTCCTCAACCGCCGCATCTTCCGCCAGGTGGACTGGGCGGCGATGGAGTTCCTGCTCGAAGCATCGCGCCGCAGCAAGGCCTTCCTCCGGCTCCGCGACCTGCTGCTGATGGCGCTGCGGATGGCGGCAGTGGCGCTGTTCGGCCTGGCCGTGGCCCGGCCGTTCCTCGCCACCGGGGGCGCGGCGGCGACGTCGGGACCCGTGCATGCGATCCTCGTGCTCGACAACAGCATGAGCATGGGCCGGGAGCGGCTTGGCGGGGCGACACTCCTCGACGACGCCCGGACCCGGGCGGCCGAGTTCATCGAGCAGCTGCCCGCCGGCAGTCGGATCTCGGTCGTGCCGCTGTGCGGCGCACCGGCCGGCACCACGCTCGACGCCTACCGCACGAAGGAAGACGCGCTCGAGGCCATGGCCGCGGTGCCCGTCGTCGACCGGATGGGAACGGCCGCCGCCGCCGCGGCCCTCGCGGCCCGCGCGGCTGCCGCCGTGCCCGACCTGCCGGAAAAGCGGATCGTGTTCCTCGGCGACCAGCAGGCGATCAATTGGGCGGGCCGCGACCGGGAGGCCGGTGATGCTGCGAAGCCGCAGGAGCCACAGCCAACGCCCGAAATCCAGGTCGTCTCAGTGACGCCGCCCGACCGCGACAATTCGTGGGTGGAATCGTTCCGCATCGAAGACGGCGTCGCCGACACCGAGTCGGAGGCGACGCTCACCGCTGTGGTGCGGCACGCGGGGGCCGCGCCGCGGGCCGGCGTCCGCGTGACCCTGCTCGTGGACGGCGTCGAGGCGGCCGCGACGGCCGTCGATCTGGAGCCGGGGCAGGCCCGCGAGGTGCCGTTCCGTCATCGGTTCGTCACCGACGTGGAGCCCGGGCGGATCGCCTCGGTGGCCGTCGAGGCGACGCTCGCCCATGACCATCTTCCCGAGGACGACTCCCGCAGCATCGTCGTGCCGGTGACGGCGGCGTTGCCGGTGGTGTTCATCGATCAATACGGCGCGGACGGAGAGCAGCCCATCCGCGGCCGCATCGGCGAGACACGGCACCTCCGCACGCTGCTTGCCCCGGTGGCACGGGACCAACGCGAGGCGGCGCTCGTGAAGGTGCGGCATGTGACGATGGATAGGCTGTCGAGCGAGGTGCTCGAAGACGCGCGGCTCGCCGTGATCGCCGGAGTCGCCGCACCCGCTCCGGACCAGGTCGCCCTCCTGCGAGACTACGTGGCCCAGGGCGGCCGGCTCATGATCGCCGCCGGCGGTGATTTCGAGCCTGCCGCCTGGACGCAGGCAGCCTGGCTTGACGGCGCTGGCATCCTGCCGGCCCCGCTCGACGCCGCCGTGGGCCGTATGCCCGACGAAGGTGGCGACCTGCGGCCGTTTCTGCTCGACGTGCGCACGTTCCAAGACAATCCGCTCTTCCGGCTGGCGGGAGTCTCGCTCGCGGACCTGCGCGACCTCTACGAGACACCGCTGTTTTTCAAGGCCGTGCGGACGATCGTGGACGAAACCACCCTCGCCGCAGCGGCCGCGGCGACTGCCCAGGACGCGACGCAGCGTGGGGAGAGGCTCACGGCCATCGACGCCGAACTCGCTCGCCTGGCGACCGCAGAAAAACAATCGCCGCTTCCCCCGCGCGATGCGCAGCGGCGGACGGACCTGCTCGACGAGCGGGCCGCGCTGGCACCGGACTGGCTGACCTGGGCCCGCGACCTGCCGGCCGACGACGCGTCGCAGGACGAGCGGACGGCCCGGCCGACGGTGGTCGCCGCGTTCGACAACGGCCTGCCGTTTCTCGTCGCCCGACGCCTCGGCCGGGGCGAGGTGGTGTGGGCCGCCACGGGCATGTTCAGCAACTGGAACACGCTGCCCAAGACCAACGGCATGCTGATCCTCGACCGCCTCCTCCGCGGCATGCTGGCCGCCACGCTTCCGTCGCGCAATTTCGACACGGTGGCCGCCATCACCCTGCCGATCGCGGCGGCCGACCGCCGGACCGACATCACGGTCACGGCGCCCGACGGCACCGTCGAGGCGCTCGGCGTCGAGTCACTCGGCGGCGATCGCTTCGGCGTCACGCTTCGCGACGCCTGCCGCCGCGGCGTGTACGTGATCACGGCGGCCGATCGACCAGCGGATGGCGCGGCCCGCGACGGCGCGGACGGGCAACGCTGGCGGATGCCGGTGGCCGTCAACGGCCCCGCCGAGGAGTCGCAGCCCGCCGTCCTCGATGCGGCCACGTTCACCGCGGCGGTCGGTGGCGACCCGCGGTATCGCTGGGTCGGGCCCGCGGAGCCGATCGGGCTGGCGGCGGCGAAGGTCAGCGGCCAGCAGTCGTGGTGGTGGCTGCTCCTCGCGGCGCTCGCCTGCCTGCTCTGCGAAACGGCGATCCTCGCCTGGCCGTATCGGGAACCGAGCGGCGCCGGCAAGCCGTCCACCGGAGCTGCGGGCGTCGCATGAACGAACTGCTCGGCAACCTGCTCCGCATCGAGAACGTGCGGTCGATCGACGGCTTCGAACTGGCGTTCGCGGCGGCCTGGGCGCAGCGTCACCCCGAGTGGGTGCTGCTGGGCTGCGTGGCGGCCATCGCCGCCGCCATCTGGTTTTACAGGCGCTTCCAGCCGGCGATGTCACGATCCCGCCGGGTGGTGCTCTCGGCCCTGCGGGCCGCCCTGCTCGCGGCGCTCGTCGTGCTGCTCGCCGATCCCGTGCTGCAGGTGACGGTGCAGCATGTCTCGCGGCCGCTTCTCTGGCTGCTCGTGGACGGCTCGCAGAGCATGGCCCTGCGCGACGACCTGCCCGCCGAGGAGCGGGCGCCCCTGGTCGCCGCGACCGGCCTCACGGCCCCGGCCGACGCCCAGCCGTCGCGGGTCGAATACCTGCGGGCTTGGCTCGAGCGGAAGGATGACAACGTCGTTTCCCGGCTCGCGGAGAAGTTCCGACTCAAGGCGTTTCTGTTCGACGGGCCGGAGAGCGTGAAGCCCCTGGAACTCGACGACGAGGCTCGCGGCACCGCCGATCCCGCCCGCGCCGCGCGGGCCCTGACGACGACCGGGGAGGTGACGGCGCTGGGGGCGGCGCTCCGCGACCTCCGGGCGCGGCATACGGCGTCGAGCCTCCAGGGACTCGTCGTAGTGAGCGACTTCGACGAGAACTCGGGCCCGCCCGCCGTCGAGGCCGCCGAACGGCTCGGCGTGCCGTGCTTCACGATCGGCCTCGGGCCAGCGATCGCGGTGGATGTGGCCGCCGACCTGCAGGCGCCGCCAGTGATGAAGAAGGGGGAGGCGACGAGCGTGACCGTGCTCGTGCGGCAAGCGGGCCTGGCCAACGCGTCGCTCGCCGTCGCCGTCACGGCCCGGCGATTGGACGGAACCACCCCGGGGCCCGAGGTCGCGATCGGCGCCCGGAGCGTCACCCTCGACGGACCGACGGCGGCCGTGGAGATTCCGTTCACGCCCGCCGAGGTGGGACGATTCGAGTTCACGGCCACCGTGGAGCCGCAGGCCGGCGAGTCGGTCGCCGCGAACAACGTCTCCACCCGTGAGGTCAACGTCCGCGACGATTTCCTCCGCCTCATGTACGTCGCCGACGAGCCGGGCTGGGAGTGGCGGTTCATCAAGGAGGTGTTTCATCGTGACCCGCTGGTCGGCGAACGCGGCTTTCGCACCTTCCTGCGGTCCGCCGACCCGCGGGTGCGGCGGGAGAATCCGCTCTACCTGGAGACGGCCACGCCGCCGCGGGGCGAGTTCTTCGCCAACGACGTGCTCTTCATCGGCAACTTCGACGGCCGGTCGATGAGCGGGCGGTTCGCCGAATCGGCGCGGGAGTTCGTCGAGACGTTCGGCGGCGGCCTCGTGCTCATCGCCGGCCGCTGGAGCGGGCCCGGTCAACTGGCCAGCACTCCGCTGGGCGACATGCTGCCCGTCGTGCCCGCCGACGGAGCGGCGGCGACGGTGAAGCCCTTCCGGCCGCGGCTCACGGCGGAGGCTTCGCTCCACGAGTTCATGCGGCTGGGCCGCGACGAGTCGGACACGGCGCAGGCGTGGAGCAAGCTCGACCCGCTTCCCTGGTACCAGCCGGTGGAGCGGCCGCATCCCCAGGCCACGGTGCTACTCGCCCACCCGACCGACCGCTGCGCCGATGGCCGCACGCCGCAGCCCCTGATCGCCATCC
>JBIKND010000211.1:0-5834 GCA_044358905.1 Pirellulales bacterium
CCCTCGGCCCGGGCGGGCAGGCCGGCGAAGTTGAACTCCACGGCGAGATGCTGGCGGAAGTCGGACGGCAGGTCCGTGAGCGCATAGGCGATCTCGAGCACGGGTGAGCCCGCCGCGACGGTGATCGATTTGGTGAGCGTGAAGGGGATGCCCCACGCGTTGCCGGTCCGCGCGAGCGCGACGACGATGCGTTCCGGGCTGCGGTGGACGTCGGCCAGGTACTCGCCCGCCGCGAAGTCGCCGCGCTCCAGAGCCGTTCCCTCGGCGACCGCCTGCGCGGAGACGTCCACGTCCCAAAAATGGTCGACGAGGCTTTTGCGGCGCCAGCCGTCGTAGCGCACGAGCCGCTCGAGGCCCTCCTGCTTGAACCGCGCCGCCTGCGACGGGTCGACGATGCTCCGCGCCGCGCCCGGGCCGGCGAGCACCTGGGCGTGGTAGGCCTCGGGACGGCGGTCGAGCGTGGCCAGGAGGTTGTGCCGCTGGGCGTGTAGGTCGAGTTCATAGAGCATGCCCCCCTTGGCCGGCGCCAGCCAGCCGTCGAGGGCGTCGCTGGCCAGGCGGATCTCCGGCCGGCCGTCGAAGTCGAAGTCGCCCACGAGGGCGTCGATCCGCGGGCCCGTCCGTCCCTCGGCCCGGTCGGCGGCGAGGTCGGCCGCGATCAGTTCGTGGAACACGGCGTTGCGCAGGTGCGGCAGGTAGATGCCGCCGAACGCCCCGTGCCAGTAGCCGCAGTTGCACTGCCCGCGGTAGAGCGCGAGTTCCGCGTCGGCCAGCGCCTGTCGGTCGATCGCCCCCGCCTGCCGCAGCCGGTCGAGCCTCGTGCTCACCGCCATCATGCGGGCGTACATCTCGTTGGCCTCGGGATACCGAAGCCGAAAGTTCCGCCACGAGCCGCCGCGGATGAAGCGGGCGACCCCGGCCAGCCGCGGATCCCCCTCGGCCGCCTGCCGGGCCGCGATGCAGGCCAGCTGCGGCTCCGGCGGCAGCACCCACTCGGTCATCTCCCGGTAGCTGCACTCCGGCAGCCAGACGGTGCCCGCGGGAGTCTGATCGCGGACGACCTCCGACGGCAGGCACATCCGGATCCAGTCGGCGTTGGCCTCCAGCATCCCGAAGAACCGCTCCAGCCAGCCCTCCTCGTAGCAGCTGCGATGCGTGTCGGGCCAGGCGCCGAACTTCTCGCCGTCGTCGCCGAAGACCGCCAGCGCCCCGGGGCGACGCGACGCCATGAACCGCAGGTGGTCGATCGCGGCCTCCGGCGCCGCGAAGGGAATCACGTAGCGCAGCCGCTCGCTCACCGGGAACACGGCGAGCGTCGCGCCGTCCCCCTCGGTGAGCCAGTGACGGTCGAGCTGTTCGTCGGCGAGCCCGGCCGCCTTGAAGTGGGCGTCGTCGAGGATCGTCCAGGAGATGCCCGCCGCGGCGATGTCGCGGGCCATGCCCGGATCCCAGACCCGCTCGGCCACCCACATGCCGGCGACGTTCGTCCCCAGCCGCCGTTCGAGCCAGGCCGAGTAGCGGGTGATCTGCCCGATGCGGTCGCGGGCCGGCAGCATCGCGAGCACCGGCTCGTAGAACGCCCCGCCCACGATCTCCACGCGGTCCGCCGCCGCCAGGGCCGCGAGTCGGTCGAGGTAGTCGGGGTGGTGGCGGTCGAGCCACTCGGCCAGCGGGCCGCTGGTGTGGATCGCGATCCGAATCCCGGCGTGCCGTTCCACGAGATCGAGGAACGGTCGGTAGCTCTCTTGATAGGCCCGTTCGATCACGTCATCGAAGTTGCCGACGGGCTGGTGATCGTGGACCACGAAGACGAGGCGGACGGCCGGCGACATGGGGTGTCTCGCGGGAAGGAAGGGGACCGGATTCTCCGCCCGTGGCGGATCCGCGCCAAACCGGGGGTCTTCAAGCCTCCCGCAGCCGGCGTGCCGCCTCGCCCGCCGCGAGCGTCGTGATGTGACAGCCGGTGCCGAGCTCGAAGCCGGCCAGGTGCGACAGCCGCGGCAGGATCTCGAGATGCCAGTGCCACGCCGGCGGCACGTCGGCAGGCCGCTGCGGTGCCTGATGGAGCCACCAGTTGTAGTCGGCCCCGGGCGCGAGCCGGTCCAGCCGCTCCACGAACCAGCGGGTCAGGTCGGCCACGGCCGCGACGTGCTCCGCCGGCGCGGCGTGAAAGAACGCCGCGGCCGTGACGGGCACCAGCCAGGTCTCGAACGGCTGCCGCGGCGCGGGGGGCACCAGCGCCACGACGCCACCGGTCTCGGCGACGACGCGGCCCGCGGCGCGGGCGGCCGCGATCAGCCGACCGAACGGATCGGTCGCCGCCTGCGCGGCCGCGAGTTCCGCAGCCACGGCCGGCGGGACGAAGTCGAGCGCGACGAGCTGGCTGTGGAGATGCTCGAGCGAGGCGCCGGCCCGGGGGCCCGAGTTCTTGAACACCGTGGCCCAGGCGAGATCGTCGCGCGCGGCAAGATCGGCCAGCCGCCGCTGGCACATCATCCACACGTCCCGCCATGCGGCGGCGTCGAGGTCGAGAATCGAGCGCTCGTGGGCCGCCGACTCGATGACCACGTCGTGGACGCCGTGGGCCGGCCGCTCGGCGGCGTGGACGGCGGCGTCCGTGTGATGCATGACGACCGGATACCCGTTGGCCACGATCCGCGCCCGCCAGGGCAGGGCAGGGTCGGCCGGCGTGCGGAGGATGTCGGGAGGCGTGCGCGACTCGTTGCCAACGCAGAACGGGCACCAGGCGCCGGGGCCGCCGCCGGCCGCCGCGAGATCGGCGTCGTCAGGCCGCTCGCCGCGCTGCGGCGCCACGAACACGTGCCGCGACGCCAGGGCGTCGTGGTGGAGCCGCGGTCCGCGGGCGGCATCGGGGGGCGGCGGGGGCTGGAGGTCCATGGGGCAAACAGTATGCGCCGGGAACGCTCACGGCGGGCCGGGCGTGTTGAACGGCCCCGGCGGCGGCCGTACACTCGGCGGCTCGCATTCCCCGGAGACCGCAGCATGCTCACCGTTGGCGATTCGTTCCCGCAGTTCGCCTGTCAGGCCTGTGTCGGCACCGAGAAGGACGCGACCAAACTCCTTGCCAACGCCGACTTCGCCGGCAAGTGGGTGGTGTACTTCTTCTATCCGAAGGATTTCACGTTCGTCTGCCCCACGGAACTGGCCGAGTTCAACAAGCAGCTCAAGGCCTTCGCCGACCGCGACACGGCCGTCGTCGGCGGCAGCACCGACAACGAGTATTCCCATCTCGCCTGGCGGCGGGCGCATCCCGACCTGACGAACCTCGGCTATCCGCTGATCGCCGCCCAGAAGCTCTCCGCCGAGCTGGGCATCCTGGAAAAGACCGAGGGCTACTGCCTGCGGGCGACGTTCATCGTCGATCCGCACGGCGTCATCCAGTGGGTGGACGTCAACCAGGGCCGCGTGGGCCGCAACGTCGCCGAGGTCATCCGCGTGCTCGACGCGCTGCAGAGCGACGAGCTCTGCCCGTGCAACTGGAAGAAGGGCGATCCGTACGTGAAGGTCGGCTGACCGCCGGTGCCGCCGGCCGTGCGGCGTCGGGCCGCGGCCGGGGAGGGACGCATGAGCGCCGTGAAGCGGACCTGGGCGGGCAAGTTCGGCGACTCGTTCCGCGGGCTGTTTCGCGCGGTCTCAACCGAGTCGAGTTTCGCGGCGCATCTGCCGGTCGCCGCTGCGGCCGTGGCCTGCGGCTGGTTCTTCGGCCTCTCCGCCGGCGAGTGGTGCCTCGTCGCCGTCGCGATCGGTGCCGTGCTCGCGGCGGAGACCTTCAATTCGTCGATCGAGATGCTCGCCAAGGCGCTCGATCGCGGGCCCGACGAGCGGATTCGCGACGCCCTCGACATGGCCAGCGGGGCGGTGCTCGTGACGGTTGGCACGGCGATCGTCGTCGGACTCGTGCTCTTCGTGCCGCGGCTGCTGGCGCTCGTGCGGTGAGCACCGCGTGGCAGCCCGCCGGCTGCCGTTGACCCATGCGGCGCCGGCGGCGTACGGTGGCCGGGCGTGCGGGGCGGCCACGGAGGAAGCCCCGGCTCGTGCCACCCTTTCTGGAGACGTTTCATGGGCAACATCGGCAAACTCTTCGCCGAGGCGATCGGAACCTTCTGGCTCGTGCTCGGCGGCTGCGGCAGCGCCGTCCTGGCGGCCGCCTGGGCCGCCGACCCGCACCTCGGCATCGGCTTCGTGGGCGTGTCGCTGGCCTTCGGGCTCACGGTGCTCACCATGGCCGTCGCCATCGGCCACATCTCCGGCTGCCACCTGAACCCCGCCGTCACCGCCGGGCTCGTGGCCAGCGGCCGCTTTCCGGCGAAGGACCTTCCCGGCTACGTCATCGCCCAGGTGATCGGCGGCATCCTCGGGGCGCTGGTGCTGCACCTCGTCGCCTCGGGCCTGCCCGGCTTCGACGCCGCCGCCGGCGGCTTCGCTTCCAACGGCTACGGTGCCCATTCGCCCGGCGGATATTCCTGGCAGAGCTGCTTCATCATCGAGGTGGTGCTGACGGCCGTGTTCCTGTTCGTGATCCACGGGGCCACCGACAAGAAGGCCGGCAGCTCGATCGCCCCGATCGCGATCGGCCTGTGCCTGACGCTCATCCACCTGGTGAGCATCCCCGTCACCAACACCTCGGTGAACCCGGCCCGAAGCACGGCCACGGCCGTGTTCGCCGGCGGCTGGGCGCTCTCCCAGCTGTGGATGTTCTGGGTGGCGCCGCTCGTGGGCGGCATCGTGGGCGGCCTGCTCTACAAGGCCGTGGACGACTGCGCTGACTGACCGGCCGAAGTCCGCCGCGCCGCGGGCTGGCGGCGCGGCGGACCCATCACTTCGCCCGGATGTCGTAGCAGAGGATCGCGTCTCCCTCGCGCAGATAGAGCCGGCCGTCGAGGATCACCGGGTGGGTCCAGCTGGGGCGGTCGCCGCTGTCCGGAATCTTGAACGCCGCCGCCTCGGCGTAGCCCGCCGGATCGGCCTTCACCAGGGCCATCGTGCCGTCGGCATAGCGGACGTAGAGATGCCCGTCGGCGGCGGCGACGGCCATCGAGTTCTTGCCGCTGCCGCGCTCCTTCCACACGATCTTGCCGGTGGCCAGCTCGGCGCAGAACGGGATCGGCTGGTCGTCGGAGCCGCCATAGAGGTGGTCGCCGATGAGCACGATGCCGCCGTGCTTGTTGGCCAGTTCCGGCTTGATGCCGTAGATCTCCGCCACCGTCACCGTGCCGCCCGGACCGGGCTTCTGGCGCAACAGGGCACCACCCCGCTTGTAGCCGGCCGAGAAGAAGACGAGGTCGTCGCGGACGATCGGCGTGGGAATGACCGCGGTCGTCTTGTCGATCGGATAGGTCCAGAGCAGCGTGCCGGTCTTGGCATCGACGCCGAGCGCTCCCGAGGCCGTGGTCTGGACGTAGATCTCCCGGCCCGCGAGGTTCGCCTTCACGATCGAGGCATGGCCGGCGCCGCGGTCGCCCGGCACCGCGCAGCCCCACAGCGGGCGGCCCGTCTGCTTGTCGAGGGCGACCATCGTCGCCTTCTCGCCGCCGGGCGTGCAGACGAGCTTGTTGCCGTCGATGAGCACCGACTCGCTGTAGCCCCAGCCATCTCCCTTCTTGCCGCCGAACTGGGCCTTGAGGTCGACGCGGAACACCTCCTTGCCGGTGGCGGCGACGCAGGCCACGAGCTGGCCATGGGGCGAAAGCACGTACACCATGCTGCCGTCCACCGTGGGCGTGCTGCGGGAGCTCTGCCACGATTCCTGCCCGTCGTTCCACGCCGCGCCGGTCTTCGTCTTCCACAGCTGCCGGCCGGTGGCCCGGTCGAAG
>JBIKND010000212.1:0-5789 GCA_044358905.1 Pirellulales bacterium
CGGTTCGTGACCGCCGAGCCGGGCCTGCACTGCATCGCCCACGCGCTCGACAGGCTGCATGGCACGAAGCGGACGGTGAAGAGTGCGAAGGCCTACTTCCTCGTCGCGGACAAGCTCGACGCGGAGCCGGAAGCGGCGGGCGATTTCGCGGCGCCGCTCGGGCACGCGCTCGAACTCGTGCCCGAGACGCACCCCGTGGCGCGGTGCGGACCTGGCGAGACGATCACCGTGCGGCTTTTCTACCGGGGCCGGCCGCTGGCCGACGAGCGGGTGTCGTTCATTCCCCGGGGCGCGAAACTCGAGGGTGAGTTCGACGCCGAGTACGAGCGAAAAACGGATGCGGAGGGCCGCTGCAGCTACGTGCCCAAGGAGGGGAACTACATCCTCGTCGTCGCCCATCGGACGGAGCCCGAGGAACGCGGGGAGGGTTACGACAAGACCGCGTACAGCGCCACGCTCGTGCTCAATGTGCCGCAGCGCTGCGCCTGCTGCGACTGACGGCTCACGCCAGCCGGGCCGCCAGCGCGATGGCCGCGGTCTCGACCCGCAGCACGTGGGAGCCGAGGCCCACACGGATCGCGCCGGCCTGCGCGGCGGTGGCGATCTCGTCGCTCGTAAAACCTCCCTCCGGCCCCACCAGGCCCACGATCTCGCGGCCGTCGGCCGCGAGCGTGGCCGCGTCGAGCGGCGGGGCGTGCGGATCGGCCACGACCGCCCGACCGGCGGCGGCGACCGCGGCGAGCAGGGCGGCGATGGTCTGTGGCGGGCCGATCTCCATCAGCCGGTTGCGGCCGCACTGCTTGCAGGCCTCGATCACGCCGCGCTCGAGCCGGCCGCGGGCCGCTGCCGTCGCCTCCGCGACCCCCCGCGTGGTGACCAGCGGCACGAGCCGATCGACGCCGAGTTCGGTGAGCTTCTCGACGAGCCATTTCTGCCGCTCCCCCTTGGGCAGGGCGACGGCGAGCGTGAGCCGCGGCCCCGTCCGCGGCGGCTCGGCCCGCGGTGCGCCGAGCGCCAGTTCCACCTCGTCGCGGGCGACGCGCACGATCCGCGCCGGCCACTCCACGCCGGTGCCGGCGAACACGACGACCTCGTCGCCGGCCTGGCCGCGCAGCACGCGGGACAGATGCCGGGCCTCGTCGCCCGCGAGCACCGCCCGATCGCCGGCCGGTGCGGCGGCGAGGAAGAATCGTTCGCTCATCGAGGCCTCGGTGCGGGAAAAATGCCTGCCATTTTCCTCCTGACCCGGAGGCGGCGGATCGCTACACTCCGCCCCCTCATGGTACGCGACCTGCCCTCTTCCGCCGCACGCTGCTTCACCGGCTCCCTCGAGCCGGCCGCCTTCCATGTTGGCGCATCGCAGGAGGAGGCGCTCGCGCGGCTGGAGTGGCTCGTCGAACACCGCGGGCGGTGCGGGCTGGTGGTCGGCGCCGAGGGCATGGGCAAGAGCCATCTCCTGGCCGTCGCGGCCCGACGCTGCGCCGGCCTGGGAGCCGAAGTGGCCGTGCTTTCGCTCGGCGGCTTGCCCGCGGGGGAGTGGCTCGACCTCTTGCTCGACCGGCTTCCCCTCGACGTCCGGAGCCGCGCCGAGCCCTGCCGCGCCTGGCAGAAGCTGGAAAACCGGCTGCGCGAGAACGCCCTCATGGAGCGGACGACGGTGCTGGTGTTCGACGACCTCGACCGCGGGCCCGCCGACGCGCTCGAAGGCATCGCCCGGCTCACGGCCGCCGTCGAGCCCCGGTTCGCCCGTCTCGTCGTGGTGGCGACGTCCACTCCGGAGGGCACGCTGCGCGTGCCCGAGGCGATCCGGCAGCGGGCGACGGTGCGGATCGAACTCGACGCCTGGGGCGAGGCGGATGTCGCCGGTTTTCTCACGCAGGCTGCCGCGCGGGCCGGGCTCGACGCCGGCCTGTTTTCCCCGGCCGCCGTGGAGACACTCGCGCGGTTCGCCGGCGGCGTGCCGCGGATCGTCTGTCGCCTGGCGAGCCTGGCGGTCGTGGCGGCCTCGGGCGACGGTGTCACCACGATCGACGCGGCGACGATCGAACGGGCGTGGCGCGAACTGGCCCCCGACACGGCGGCCTGGACGCGGCCGGACATGGCCGTCACCGACGCTGCGGCACCACCCCACGCGCCGCAGGTCCGCGTCGTGCGGCGGCTGTGGGGCTGAACCGCCCGCAGACGTGCCGCCTCCCTATTTGCGGATCGACTTGATCGCCTGCTTGGCGGCCGCGGCGACGTCGGCGTTGGAATCCTTGGCGGCCTTTTCGAGCTTGGGCAGCGCCGCCTGGGCGCTTTTGCCCATGTTGCCGAGTTGCTTGGCAGCCGTGATTCGCGTCTGGGGCGACTTGCTGTCGAGATCGGTGATCCAGGTGTCGGCTTCGAGCAGGTTGCTGAAGGTCTGCGGGCCCTGGGGACGGTGTTTGCGGTTCCAAGCCTCGGCGTTCTTCGCCGACGGAATGCGGTCGAGCGACCCCGACTTGCTCGACTTCTTCGCCGCACGCGCGGGCTTCTTCTTGCCGGAGGAACATCCGCCGAGGGCGACGGCGACGAGCAGGACGAGCAACCAACCGCGGCGGTTGAGCGGGGTCATGGTCGGGAGAGATTGGGGAGGGTGATGACGCTAGCGGCCGCCCCGAGTCGGCGGTCTGTGAGGATCGTAGCAGGAAACGCCTGCTGCTCAAACCATCGGTCCGGAGCCGCGCCGCTATCGACCCGCAGTCCCATCGCATACACTCCGCGAAACGTCCCGTGATGCGCTCGGGCGCAGGAGTTTTCAGGCAGTGGGCACGCAGCAGACCTCGCGGCGGCGGCTGATCGCGATCTCCCCCGACGACGGCGCGACCATCGACCTGCGGAATCCCTTTCTGGCCGCGGCCTTGTCGTGGCTGGTGCCGGGGCTCGGCCAGATCTACCAGGGCCGGCGGTTCAAGGGCGGGCTCTTCATGGCGGCGCTGCTCGGCAGCCTGGTGTTCGGCCTGTGGCTCGGCGGCGGTCGGGTGGTGTACGCGGCCTGGCGGCCGGGTGAGCCGCGGCTGGCGTTCATTGGCCAGTCCGGCATCGGCGCCGTCGCGATCCCCGCCGTCCTCCAGTCGCTGCGGCTCCACGGTCCGGCGCAGGAGCCGCACGTCGCGTCCGGCCTGTTCGCCCCGCCGCTGCGGCCCGGCCAGCTCGTCAGCCCGGCCTACGCAGCGCGGCTGGCACGCACCGAGCCCGGCGTGGGAGCGGACGACTTCTTCGACCGCCCGCCCTTCAAGCAGTTCAAGCGCGATCAGCTCTCGATCTGGCAGCGGCGGCTCGGCCGACGGTTCGAGATCGGCACGCTCTACACCGTGATCGCCGGGATGCTCAACGTGCTGGTCGTGCTCGACGCCTTCGTCGGACCGCTCCGCACGCCGTCGCGCGACGAGCCGGCGGAGGACGCAGCGCCGACGACTGCACCGACAAGCAAGGCCTGACCAGGAAAGGGATGCCACGTCGATGATCGAACCGTTGCCGCTCGTCTTCGCCCAGCTGGCCGACAAGGTGCCGGGCCTGTTCTTCGGCCTGCCGCTGCTGGCGCTGGCCAGCCTGATCTTCGCCGCCACCCATCACGAGGATCCGGCGCAGATCGGCTACGCGACGGTCCACTGGGCGGTGTGGCTGGGGGGCATCCTCGGCGTCGTGCTGGCCGCGGTGCTCCTGCTCGGCTGGCTCGTGTGACGGGCCGCGCGGTGCGATTGACCGTGCTGCGGGAGTCCGATGTGTTTCAGTTGCCCGGTGTCCGTGAAGCCTGAGGCGTCAGGGGGCGAACTGGACGGGGTTCGGTCTCCGTGCCCTTGAAGCCCGAGGCGCGAGCCGAGGGAATGTGGCTCGGTGTTCCGTGCGGCGGCGCGTATTCCCTCGGCTTGCGCTGCGGGCTTCCCGGCAGGCTGCGGGGCACCCATGCTCGCGCGTGGCGCTGGAGCGGCGGTCTCCGACCGCCGAATTGATTCAAGCGGCGCGTATTCGACGGTCAGAGACCGCCGCTCCAGAAGGCAGGCGGCGGATGCGGTCACTCCGCGCCCGCCGGCGCCCCGGCCTTGAGTCGGCGCAGCTGGCCGCAGGCGGCGTCGATCCGTGCTCCCTTGCGGCGGCGGACCTGCACGTTCACGCCGGCGTCGGCGAGCACGCCCAGGAACCGCTCGCGATCCGCGGCCGTCGGCTCCTTCCAGGGCAGCCCGGCGACGGGGTTGTAGGGAATCACGTTGAGCAGGGCCGCGCGGCCGGCGAGGAGCCGCACGAGCTTGCGCGCGTCGTCGAGCGCGTCGTTCACGCCGCCGAGCAACACGTACTCGAACGTCAGTCGGCGGCCCGACGTTTCCCAATAGCGGTCGGCGGCGGCCAGCACGGCCTCGATGCCGATCGCCTTGTTGACCGGCACGAGCCGCGTGCGCAGGGCGTCGTCGGCCGCGTGCAGGGATACGGCCAGGTGGTAGCCGGGATTCTCCGCGGCCAGACGGTCGATCGCGGGCGGCAGGCCGACCGTGGAGATCGTGATCCGGCGCTGGGAGATGCCCAGGCCCTGGGGGTGCTGGGCGACGGCGAGCGCCGGCAGGAGGCGGTCGAGGTTGGCCAGCGGCTCGCCCATCCCCATGACGACGATGTGGCTGAGCCGCTCGTCGGCCGGCAGCAGGCGGGCGAGCCGCAAGAGCTGCTCGAGGATCTCGCCGGTCGTGAGGTTGCGGATCACGCCGTCCAAGCCGCTGGCGCAGAACACGCACCCCATCGCGCAGCCCACCTGCGAGCTGATGCACACCGTCCGCCGCTCACCGTCCCGCAGGAGCACGCACTCGATCCGCTGGCCGTCGTGCAGTTCGAGCAGCAGCTTCTCGGTGCCGTCGTCGGCCCGCTGATGCGCGGCGATCGACGTCGTCCAGATGCGGAAGTCCGCCTCCAGACGCGGCCGGAGTTCCTTGGGAAGATCGGTCATCTCGGCGAACGAGCCCGCGCGGCCCGCGAACAGCCAGCGGCGGATCGCCCGTCCGCGCCAGGCTGGCTGGCCCTGGCCGGCGAGCCAGTCCTCCAGGCCGCAGTCCGGTTCGAGGATGTGCCCCGTGCCAAGGGGGTTGGCCGGGACGTCGGCCGGAGGGGGCGAAGGCGGTGCCGGATCGTGGATCATGGGTGGCCGCGGGCGGCCAGTGGCACTGGCGGCGGTGGATTTTGCGGGGTAGATTTCGGCAGTCGGACGGCGGCCGGGATGCAGGAATCATACCCTGCAAACCGTCCGCGCCGTCCGTGGGCCCGGTGCCGGAGAGACGATCCATGAGCCAGAAGCAGTTCGAGGAACGCACCCGCTGGGTCTACGACGAGCGGTCGTTTCCGGTGTGGAACTCCGCGTTCGACAAGTCGGTGCGCACGGACATGATCCGCGACGACCTGTGGGCGGGCCGCAGTATCGCCGTGCTGCTGGCGGTGCTCGTGGCCATCGGGCTGGTCCTGTCGCTGGTGACGCTGGCGTTCGTGGCGAACTGGCGCTGAGCCGGGCTCCAGCGGCCGGTGCCGGCCCGCGTTCGCTCCGTTTGACCCCCCTAGGCCGTAGGGATTAGAGTGACGGCTCGGTTCGAGGGGAAATCGTCACGGGGGCGGTGGTTCCGCTGCGGCATACCATGTCTTCGCATTCTGCTGGGAACGGCTCGAGCGCCGGGCTTGTCATCCGCGCGCCGGCGAAACTCAATCTCTCCCTGGCGGTGCTCGCCCGCCGGCCCGACGGCTTCCACGAGATCGAGTCGTTGATGGTGCCGGTCACGCTGCACGACACCCTCCGGGTG
>JBIKND010000213.1:0-5777 GCA_044358905.1 Pirellulales bacterium
CGGCGGCGCAGCCAGCGGGTCGAACTCGAACACCTGCACGATGTGCGGCGAGGAGAGCCGGGCCACGTTCTTGGCCTCCTCGCCGAAGCGGCGGATGACGTTGTCGGCCGAGCCGAAGCGGTCGTGGATCACCTTCACGGCCACGTCGCGGCCGAGCGCGTCGTCGTGGCCGCGGTACACCGTGCCCATGCCGCCACGGCCCACCGTGCCGGTGATCCGGTAGCGACCGAGGCGGGCGGGGCCGGCGGACGAGCGCTGCACAACCGGCGGCTGAACGTCGCCGAACGCAAGCGGCGGCGCTGCCGGCTGCTCCGGGCCCGCCCACTGCTCCATGAAGATGGCAAGCAGCAGATAGACGATCAGGCCGGGCACGATCCCCGAGAGGATGATCGCCAGCGCTGCGAGAATTCGCACCTGCCCCACGGCAACGCCGCGCTTCTGCGCCAGTCGCCAGCAGACGCCAAGGAACCGCGGGCCGGGCGCATGCCGCCCGCGGGTGGCAATCCAGAAGAGCAGCAGCGGCACGCCGACCGCCAGGCCGAGAAAGCACACGACCAGGATCACGCCGAAGCCCAATCCGACGGCTACATTCATGCAGGCATCTCCCATCCGGCTCTCGGCGACCGACGCAGCGTGGCAGACGCGAGGGCCAGCGGCCGAAGCGTGAAGAGCCACGTCAGCAGAACGAGCACCGGCAAACTTGCCAACTCCACGCACCAACTGACAAGCCGTCGCTCGAAGGGGTTGGAAGTTCGTGCCTCGACGACGACCCCCACGACGCCGGCCGCGAGGCCAGCGGCGATGACGAGCCAGAGGCCCCAGAATCGTGCCGATCGGATGCTCATGGCCTCGGCCGGAGCGGCGGCCTGTTCGAGCAGGTCGGCCGTCCCAGAAAGCGTGTTCCACCACAGGCGGCATGCCATCACGATGACCGCGATACCAAGGGGCAGCAGCAGCAGCGTCAGCGGTGGCAATGCCAACGCGATGAGGTCCGTCACCCAACAACAAAGCCACGTCCAAAACAACGGCTGGATCATTCCAGCCGCGGTCGCGAAGGCCGGACTGAAAGCGGCGAGGAAACGGAGCGGAACGCGCTCCATGCGCAGGCCGACGAGCCAGCCGATAGCGAGGTCGAGCACCGGAATGCTCGGGGCCAGCGCGACGACACTCGCCCACCAGATTCGATCGATCGCGTTCGCGCAGGCCCGACGGGCGGCCGGATCGAGCCGGGCGGCGGCGGGCAAGGGCGGCGTCGGCTGCCATGGCGGCGGCGCGGACGCCGGCGGCGGGGTGGCCGCACGCGCCCGTTCCGCCCGGTGGTCATCGAGCGCCCGGCGGACGAACATCGAATCGACGTTCAGCTCGCGGGCGATGTCGAGGATCGTATCGTCGCCCACGAGGCTCCGCCCCTGGGCCTCGAGCCGCGCGGCCGTGCGGATGATCGAATCGACCTGCTCGCGGTGGATTGGCTCCCTCGGCTCCGCATGGAGCCGCGGTGTGGGGGTGGTGGCCGCGTCGGCATCGCAGGCCTGCACCTCGAAGGGCACGGTGCCGAAGTCGTCGCTGCCGGCCGCGGGAATCTCTACCTGCCGGAGGGCGTCGAGCGCCGCGGCGGCCGACGAGAATCGGCGGGCCGGATCGCGGGCGAGCAGTTTTTCCAGCCACGCCTCGAAGGCCGGCGGCATGTCGTCGCGGTGCGCCCGGATCGGCAGCGGCTCCTCGGCCGCGATCCGCCGCAGGAGCTTGAGCGGACTGTCCGCCGGAAACGGCGTCGTGCCCGCGAGCAACTCGTAGAGCGTGACGCCGAGGCTGTAGAGGTCGCTCGCGGCCGTCGCCTCCTCGCCCGCCGCCACCTCGGGCGCCATGTAGTGGAGCGTGCCGATCACCGAGCCGCTCGCGGTCAGCGACTGCTCCCGCTCCAGGCTCCGCGCCAGGCCAAAATCGGTGAGCTTGTAGATGCCGTCCGGGCCACGGAGCACGTTGGCCGGCTTGATGTCACGGTGGATGATGCCCGCGGCATGCGCGGTGGCCAGGCCGGCGAGCACCTGACGAGCGCAGTCGGCCACGGTGGCGACGGAGGCCCGGCCCAAAGCGCGGACGATCGCCTGCAGGCTCGGGCCGCGAACGAGCTCCATCGCCAGAAACGGCGGCGCAGCCAGCGGGTCGAACTCGAACACCTGCACGATGTGCGGCGAGGAGAGCCGGGCGACGTTCTTGGCCTCCTCGCCGAACCGGCGGATGACGTTGTCGGCCGAGCCGAAGCGGTCGTGGATCACCTTCACGGCCACGTCGCGGCCGAGCGCGTCGTCGTGGCCGCGGTACACCGTGCCCATGCCGCCACGGCCCACCGTGCCGGTGATCCGGTAGCGGCCAAGGCGGGCGGGGGCGGCGGTCATCGTGAGGGCTGCCATGCGGAAGATCGCAAGCGGTTCGGGGCGGGATGGGGTGCGCGATGACTCGACAGTTGGCGATCGATGCCGATCTCACACGGGCCGGCGCAGCAGTTCATCCCAGTTCCGCTCGCGCCGCAACCGGGTTTCGACGTCCCGCAGGCGCCGTTCCAGCCGCCGGCAGCGGCCGCCCAGATCAGCCGGGGCGAACGACGTGAACCCGCGGGGCAGCCGCCAGTCGGCAACGGCGGGCACGCGGGCCGGACGGGCCCGGCCCAGGAGGATCGCCACCGCCAGGTAGATTGCGGCCGCGGGCCACCAGCCGGAGAGCCAGGCGGCCACGAGCACGGCCAGCCGCACCCAGAAGGGGGCGATCCCGATCCGGTCGGCCGTCCAGTGGCAGACGCCGAACAACAGTCCGGGCCGGCGGACGGCGTGGTGTGATTCGATCCAGTCTGTGTCGTGCATGGGTTTATGGACGTTTGAAGAAAAGACTCGAGGCCGGCCGTCGCCACGCGACGGCGGTTCGGCGTTGCTGCCCGTGAATCAATATTTCGTCGATCAAGAGTGTTTCCGCGAGCGGTTCCCTGCATCGGGGCCGACGAGCCCGTCACCGCAGGTCGTCAGTCGCGACGCTGCCGCCGCTTCAACTCCTCGAGCTCCTTCTCGATCTGATCCTCGCCCCGCAGGGCCTCGAGCTGCTCGACGAGCGACGCGCTGGCCGCGTAGTTGACGAGGCTCGCCTCGGCCTCCATCCGTTCGATCCTGTTCTCCAGCTTGTCGAAGCGGGCCAGTGCCTCGAGGCTTCCGGCGCGGCGAAGCGTCGTCTGGGCTTGCTTGTGGTTGCGTGCCCGGGTGTGCCGCTGGGCGAGGAGGCGATGCTTCTCGCGGGCGGCGTTGAGCTTCTCCTCGACCGCGGCGATGTCCTGCTTGTATTGGGCCACGATCTCCTCGCAGGCGGCCACCTCCTGCTTGAAGGCCTCGGCCTGCTCGGCGAACCGCTTCTTCTCGCGGAGCGCCTCGCGGGCGAGCTCCTCGCGGCCCTTGTCGATCGCCAGCCGGGCCCGGTCCTCCCACTCGCCCACGGCGGCCTGCGCCGCGGCCGCGGCCCGCTCGGCCTTCTTGCGGGCGGCGATCGCGCCGGCGCAGTTGGCCTTCACCTCGACGAGCGTGTCCTCCATCTCCTGGGCCATGAGGCGGATGAGCTTCTCGGGGTCCTCCGCCGCGTCGAGCATGGCGTTGAGGTTCGAGTTGACGATGTCCTTCAGACGGGTGAAGACGCCCATGGCGTGCTCCTTTGCGAATGGCGGTGAACCGAATGACCTGCTGGGCGGCTACCGAGGCCGGAGCCAGAACTTCGGGGATGGAGGGCGAACCGCGTGCCAGTTCACCGATGAGTCGTAAGTCATTGCCATTCCAAGGCTTCTGTTTTCATGCCTGCGATACAAAGCCTCTTTTAAGTGGCCCGTAAAGCCGATGGTAGGCTTATCACACCTTACTTTGGTATTTTTCGCCACGCATGCATGAAGCCCTGGGCCAATCCGAGGTTTTCCTCGACTTCACGGAGCGGCTCTCCAGAGTCGCGAAGGTGGATCGGCCCGTGCTCCTCATCGGCGAGCGCGGCAGCGGCAAGGAACTGGCGGCCGCCAAGTTGCATTACCTCTCCCGCCGTTGGGAGGCGCCGCTCGTGGCCCTCAACTGCTCGGCCCTCTCGCCGGCCCTGATCGAGGCCGAGCTCTTCGGTCACGAGCGCGGGGCTTTCACCGGGGCCGTCGCGGAGCGGGCCGGTCGGTTCGAGGCGGCCGACGGCGGCACGCTCCTCCTCGACGAGATCGGGCTGATCCCGATCGAGGCCCAAGAAAAAATCCTCCGGGCCGTCGAGTACGGAACGTTCGAGCGGGTCGGCAGCTCGAAGCCCACGCGGGTCGACGTGCGGATCATCGGCGCGACCAACGCCGACCTGCCGGCGCTGGCCCGGGAGGGCCGGTTCAAGGAAGACCTGCTCGATCGGCTCTCGTTCGAGGTCGTGCACGTGCCGCCGCTGCGGGAACGGGGCGACGACGTGCTCCTGCTGGCCCGCCACTTCGCTACGGCGATGGCGGGGGAATTGGAGCTGCACCCGCCCCCGGAGTTCAGCCGAGAGGCGCGGGAGGCACTGCTCTCGCATCCGTGGCCGGGCAACATCCGCGAGCTCAAGAACGTGGTCGAGCGGGCCGTGTATCGGGCCGAGGGCGACACCGTGCACGAGATCGTCTTCGATCCCTTCGCGCGGTCGGCAGGGGCCGTCCCGTCAGTCGGCAACCCACGGACCGGTGCGCCGCGGCTCACACTGGAGTCCGGCGGCCAACCGGCTCCCGACTTGGCGATGACCGATCCCACGGTCGCGGCGGCCACGCTCCCGGAGGCGGTGGCACGGCTGGAGATCGATTTCCTCCGCCGGGCGCTCGCCGACTCGCGGCATCATCAGCGGCGGGCCGCCCAGCGGCTCGGGCTCACCTACCACCAGTTCCGCGGCCTGTATCGCAAGCACGCCCGGGCCTTGGCGGAATGACCACGCGGGTCGCCGACGAGCACCCGCGCCGCCTCGCGCCGACTCACTTCTTCGGCGGCAGGCCCTCGGGGCCGTAGGGCTCGACCGGCCGCGGGTTCGGCGTGGGCATCTTCGCGGCCACTTGCTCCCGCCAGGCCGCGAGCCGCATCTGAAGCGCGCTGGCCCGCTCCGGCCGCTCGTGCGCCAGATCGTGTCGCTCCCCCGGATCCGCGGCGAGGTCGAACAGTTCCACGCGACCATCCTCGAAGTGCTCGACGATCTTTTCCGTGCCGCTGGCAGGGCCGTCGCCGGCGATAAGCGCACCGGCGGGCCGGCCACCCTGGTTCGGATAGTGCGGGTAGTGCCAGACGAGGTCGCGCGGCGGCAGCCTGCCCGATGCCGCCAGCAGGGGCCGCAGGCTCGTGCCGTCGAGCACGTGGCCGGGCGGGAGCGTGCAGCCGCCGACGTCGAGGAGCGTGGCGGCGATGTCGAGCGTCGTCACCGGCACGTCGCAGGTCGAGCCAGGGGCGATGACGCCCGGCCAGCGGACGAGCAGCGGTACGCGGATGCCCCCTTCGTAGAGATAGCCCTTGCCGGCCCGCAGCGGCAGATTCGACGTCGGCGAACCCTCGGCCGTGGACAGGCCGCCGTTGTCGCTCGTGAAGACGACGAGCGTGTCCCGCCCCGCGCCCGTCCGCTCGAGCGCAGCGAGCACCGTCGCCACGGTCTCGTCCAGCTCGCGGACCATCGCCGCGTAGACGGGCAGATCTTGCACCGCGCGGGCCGTGCGATCCCCTTCGGGCACCTCCCGCGGACCCTCGTGCGGCGACAGAGCCGCGAGCCGCTGGGCTTCGGCC
>JBIKND010000214.1:0-5768 GCA_044358905.1 Pirellulales bacterium
GCGGTGGAGATCGTGCGCCGCGGCGAGGCCGACGTGATGCTCTCCGGCGGCACGCACAGCATGATCCATCCCTTCGGTGTCACGGGCTTCAACCTGCTGACGGCGCTTTCGACGCGGAACGACGAGCCCACGCGGGCCAGCCGGCCGTTCGACAACGACCGCGACGGCTTCGTGCTCGGTGAGGGAGCGGCGATGGTGGTGCTCGAGGAGCTCGAGCACGCCAAGCGACGGGGCGCGAAGATCCACGGCGAGGTCATCGGCTACGGCTCGACGGCCGACGCCTACCGGATCACCGACACGCATCCCGAGGGCCGCGGCGCCGCCGCCTGCATCACCATGGCCCTCCAGGACGCCGGCCTGGGCATCGACGGCATCGACTACGTCAACGCCCACGGCACGAGCACCGACGTCAACGACAAGGTGGAGACGCTGGCGATCAAGAAGGTGTTCGGCGAGCGGGCCTACAAGATCCCGGTCTCGAGCACGAAGAGCATGATGGGCCACCTGATCGCCGCGGCCGGGGCCACGGAACTGATCGTCTGCCTGCTGGCGATCCGCGACGGGATCCTGCCGCCGACGATCAACTACGAGACGCCCGACCCGAACTGCGACCTCGACTACGTGCCCAACAAGGCCCGCGACGGGAAGTGCGACCGCGCCCTCTCCAACAGCTTCGGGTTCGGCGGCCAGAACATTGCGCTCATCGTCAGCCGCTTTGGCGGCTGACGATGGCGGGCCCGCACGGCCATCCATGGCCCGTGCGGGCCCTGCTCAGCGGAGGGGCAGCCGAGGTGCCCCTCGCCTCGCGTGGCGGTCGCACCTCCGGGCGACCGCGGCCGCCGCTGGGCGGCGGCGGCGCGGCGGCTCGACGAGGCGTCGATCCGCGGCTCGCCTGGCGAGGCGTCACGCTGCGCGGCCTTTGGCCGCTGCGTGCGGATGCGTCGTTCGGTGTGGCCTCAGTCCTGTAGCGGCGGTCTCTGACCGCCGGGTTTTCGAATCGACGTGGCCCGTGTCCGGCGGTCGGAGACCGCCGCTACAGAAGGCGCGGCTCGGGGTACGAACACTGCCCAAACTTGCCCAGCTTGCCGGCCGCAGGGTTTTCTCAATCGGCGCGCCCGGCACGACCGATACCAGCGGAGACAGCGGACGACGGCCCGCCGACGTGTGTCGGTGGCCGACGGCCCGCCCATCGGGAACCCCGCCCATGACCACGCTTCAGCGCAGCTTCGCCTTGGCCGTCGTAGCCGCCGTGATCGGCACGTCGAGCGGCTGCTCGATCGTCGACCGCCTGTTCCTGCTCAACGCCGACGGCCCCTACGCCCATCAGGCACAGCACGTCGGCGGCCGGTGCCGCGGCGGCGAATGCCAGTCCGGCGAGTGCGAGGACGGCTCCTGCCCCACCGGCGCGTGCCAGGAGTGCGAGGGAGGCGTGTGCCATCCGCGGCACGCGGGCCGCTACGGCGGACTCGCCAAACACCACCTCTCGCCCGCGGAGAAGGCAGCCGTGGCTGGCTCCGACTACGGCGCCATCGGGCCTGCCGGCCCCCCGACCGGTGCGGTCGCCTATCCGTATTACACGACCCGCGGCCCGCGCGACTTCCTCGCGAAGTGCCCGCCGTCGATCGGGCCACAGTGACGAAGGCCGCCCGGCCCCACGGCCGGTGCGCGGCGATCGCTTCTGGACTACGACCCGTGCCGGTTAGGCTGAGCGGCCTGACCGGCCGGGTTCATTTTCGGAGTCGCCCCCCATGGGTTCATCGCCGTCCGGCCTGACCGCCTCGGGACGCCTCTCGGTGACGGGCTGGCTCGTCTGCGCGATCGCCGCCATCGGCTTCGCGTTCGACATCTACGAGCTGCTCATGCTGCCGCTGGTGATCAAGCCGGCGCTGGCCGCGCTCGGCGGCACGACGCCCGAGGGATTGCCGCTGCTGGTGCCGGGTTCGCCCGAGTACGCCAAGTGGGCGCGGGCGTTGTTCTTCGTGCCCGCGCTCGCCGGCGGCGTGTTCGGCCTCCTCGGCGGGTATCTCACCGACCTGCTCGGCCGCCGCCGGGTGCTGACCTTCAGCATCCTGCTCTACGCCTTCGCGGCGCTCGCCGCCGGTTTCGCCACGTCCCTGCCGCAGCTGCTCTTCTTTCGCTGCCTAGTCTTCATCGGTGTGTGCGTGGAGTTCGTCGCCGCGGTCGCCTGGCTGGCGGAACTCTTCCCGGATCCGCACCAGCGGGAGCGGGTGCTGGGGTGGACGCAGGCCTTCTCGTCGCTCGGCGGGCTGCTCGTCGGGGCGGCCAACGTGCTCGCCGCCCGATTCGCCGACATGCTGCCCGTCATCCACGGCGACCACGAGGCCTGGCGCTACACGCTGATCTCCGGCGTGATTCCCGCCCTGCCGCTGATCCTCATCCGGCCATTTCTGCCCGAGAGCCCGGTGTGGGCCGAAAAGAAGGCCGCCGGCACGCTGCGGCGGCCGAGCCTTCGCGCCCTCTTCAGCCCGGAACTGGTCCGGGCGACCGTCGCGACGACGCTCGTGTTCGCCGCCAGCTACGGGATCGCATTCGGCGCCATCCAGCAACTCCCGCAGATCCTCGGTGCCCAGCTGTTGCCGGCCGACAAAGGCGGGCCCAAGGGGCATGCGGCGGTCATCGCGGTCGCGAAGGAAGCTCAGGCCGAAGCCGTCGCCGCCGCCAAGGAAGCGGGCAAGGAACTGCCGCCGGCCCGGCTCAAGGCGATCGCCGGCAACGCCTCCGACGAGGCGGTGGCGCGGGTCACGATCTTCCAGGAGATCGGCGGCCTCGTGGGCCGAGTGCTGCTGGCCTTCGCGGCGGTGCGGATCGCCAGCCGGCGGACCCTGCTGCGGCTCTTCCAGTGGCCGGCGCTGCTCGTCGTGCCCGCGCTCTTTTGGTGGATTTCGACGCAGCTCGGCGACGCGGCGTCGCTGCCCTGGATCAAGGCCGGCATCTTCGTGGCGGGATTGCTCACCGTCGCCCAGTTCTCGTTCTGGGGCAACTACATCCCGCTCGTCTTCCCCACGCACCTGCGGGGCACGGGCGAGAGTTTCGCGGCCAACATCGGCGGCCGGGTGCTGGGCACGGCCGCCGCCTGGCTCACGCTTACGTTCGCCGCGGCCACGCCCCCCGATCCGGTGCGGATCGCGCTGGTCGGCGCGGCGGTCGCCGGCGGCTACGCCCTCGTCGGCGTGATCCTCACCCACTGGCTGCCCGAGCCGGGCGCGTCGGTCGAGCACTGATCCATCCCGCCGCCCGGGCCTTCACTCCACCAGCGTGCGCGGCGCCTTCGGCGCGTCGTCGGGGAGCGTGGGCACCTTCCAGATCACGTACAGGCCCACGGCCACCGCGGCGAGAAACGCGTACCGCAGGATCCAATGCAGGCTGTTGAGCAGGAGGCTCACCGCCACCACGGCCAGCACCATCGCCAGCGCCCGATACTTCAGGCTGCGGCGGATGCCGTGGTAGTGCTGCCAGTCGTCGAGCGTGGGTCCGAAGGTCTTCGAGCGGTGGAGCCAGGCGTGGATGCGCGGCGAGCCGCGGTAGAAGCACCAACTGGCGAGGAGCACGAAGGGCGTGGTCGGCAGAAAGGGCAGCACGGCCCCCAGCACCGCCAGCCCGAGACACGTCCAGCCGCCCGCCACGTACAAGAAACTGCGGAGCGGGTCGGTGACGGGGCGAAGGTCCATGGAACCGGGGCGTCCGAGGTTCTGCCAGACGGGCTAGGGGATTCTATCACGCTGGTTTTTTCCGTATGCTTTCGCCCGCTGCCCGCCGGCAGCCCCCGCCTCGTCACGCCTCTTCCGGAGAACACCGTCCCATGCCGCTCGTCCCGATGCGCATCCTCCTCGACCACGCCGCCGAGCACGGTTACGGCCTGGCCGCCTTCAACGTCAACAACATGGAGCAGATCCAGTCGATCATGGAGGCGGCGAAGGAGACGGATTCGCCGGTCATCGTGCAGGCCTCGCGGGGCGCCCGCAGCTACTCGCAGGACAACTACCTCCGCCACCTGATGCTCGCCGCCGCCGAGCTCTATCCCGCGATCCCGATCGCGATGCATCAGGACCACGGCAACTCGCCGGCCACCTGCCAGAGCGCGATCGACCACGGCTTCACGAGCGTGATGATGGACGGCTCGCTCAAAGAGGATGGCAAGAGCCCGGCCGACTTCGACTACAACGTGAAGGTCACCAAGGAAGTAGTCGGCCTTGCCCACCGGCAGGGCGTCTCGGTCGAAGGCGAGCTCGGCTGCCTCGGGTCGCTGGAGAGCGGCGAGGGAGAGGCCGAGGACGGGCACGGCGCGACCGGCAAGCTCTCGCACGACCAGCTGCTGACGGATCCCGACGAGGCGGCCCGGTTCGTCGCGGCCACCGGCGTCGACGCCCTGGCCGTGGCGATCGGCACGAGCCACGGGGCCTACAAGTTCACCCGCAAGCCCGATGGCGACGTGCTCGCCATGAAGCGGATCGAGGAGATCCACGCCAAGCTCCCCAACTGCCACCTCGTGATGCACGGCTCGTCGAGCGTGCCGCAGGAGCTGCAGGACATCATCAACAAGTACGGCGGCAAGATGCCGCAGACCTGGGGCGTGCCCGTGGAGGAGATCCAGAAGGGGATCAAGCACGGCGTGCGGAAGATCAACGTTGACACCGACTGCCGGATGGCGATCACGGGCGCGGTCCGCAAGGTGCTCTTCGAGAGCCCGGAGAAGTTCGACCCGCGCGACTTCCTCAAGCCGTCGCGCGACGCGATGAAGAAGGTGTGCGCCGAGCGAATGGTGCAGTTCGGCCAGGCCGGCAACGCCGGCAAGGTGAAGTGCATCACGCTCGCCGAGATGGCCGCCCGCTACGGCCGGGCCTGACGCAGGCCGGTCAGGCCCGTGACGGAGTGGGGAGCCAAGGTCATTGGTCGGCCGCAGCTCTTCGCCGTGGCGGTACGGGTTCGTGCAGGGCTGCGTAATGATCCGGCACCTCGCGGCGGCCCCAGACGAGATGGGACCGCATTGCGGCCGCGGCGGCATCGGCGTCGCCACGCCGAATGGCCCGCTCCACGGCTCGATGGCCGGCGTACGACCGCTCGGTCACCTCGGCAAGCCACTCGGGCTTCATGAAGAACAGGTCCCAGGCGAATGACAGAGCCAGGATGTTCGGGCTGGAGAGGATCCGCGCGGCCACTGGATTGGTGGAGGCCTCGAGCACGGTCTTATGAAACTCGATGTCGAGCCGGGCTGTGGCGCGCACGTTTTCCCTCGAGGCAAGCCACCGGACGAGGTCGGTGCGGTGCGCATTGGCTTCCATGCGATCGCAGATTCGTCCGAGTTTCGCCACGTGCGCGGCCGTGGCATGCCGCGCGGCCTCGCCGGCGAAGTGCGGCTCGTTGAGGATCCGGATTTCGTAGACGTGCCGCAGTTCTGTAGGGGAGATCTCGCGCAGGTAGATCCCCGATCCCGGGCGGTGCTCGATCAGCCCTTCGGCCTCGAGCCGCAACAAAGCGTCGCGGACCGGACTCCTGCCGATCTTGAGGTCGCGTGACAGGGTGCGGTGCGAGAGTTTGTGCCGCGGTGGCATGGCACCAGACTCGATCAGCCGCCGCAGGGAACGATAGGCCCGGCCCGTCAGGTCGGCGTCAGAGGCACGATCGATCGCCATGAGCGGCTTTCCCAGGAAACCATCCGATCCACCCCCAGACTTTACAGGCTGTTATGGGGCTCGTAAAGTGACATGACAGTTTGCGAATGCCTGCGCCGCGGGCCGACCGAGAGTTGA